>JBEIHU010000052.1:0-20206 GCA_040381175.1 Burkholderiaceae bacterium | reverse complement strand
GGGCAGCGGCGGCGCCGATGCTGCGCTGCCGCCGCTGTCGGCCGAGCAGCGCACGCGGTTGATCAAGCAGCTCTACGATGACACTCGGCTGCCTGACAAGCCGCGCAACCTCGTCGGCATGGCGAAGACGCTGCCTGTGGCCGAAATGGAGGCAATGCTGGTGGCCGCGATGCCGGTGGATGCAGCCGCCGGGCGAGCGCTTGCCCAGCAGCGCGGGCGCACGGTGCGCGAGCTGCTGATGGCCAAGGGTCTGGCCGGCGAAAGGCTTTTCCTCGGCGAACCCAAGCTGCGCCCCGAGGCACCCGACAATCCTTCCTGGGTGCCGCAGGCACAGCTGACGCTGTCGGTCAACTGACCGCACCGGGGACCCCCCAGCCCGAACGGAGACAAGCTCATGGCCATGGAAACGATCACCCTCGGCGGCGGCTGCTTCTGGTGTACCGAGGCGGTCTACGAACAGGTGGATGGCGTGCTGTCGGTAGAGTCCGGCTACAGCAACGGCCACACCCGCAATCCCAGCTACCAGCAGGTGTGCGGTGGCGACACCGGCCATAACGAAGTGGTGCGCGTCGAGTTCGACAACCAGCGCATCAGCCTGCGCGAGGTGCTCGAGATCTTCTTCGCCGTGCACGACCCGACCACGCTCCACCGCCAGGGCGCCGATGTCGGCACGCAGTACCGCTCGGGAATCTACTTGCACGACGAGGCGCAGCGCGAGGCCGCGCGTGCGGTCCTCGAAGAGGCCGATGAGGCACACGGCGGGCGCGTCGTCACCGAACTGCGCATGGTCGACAACTATTCGCGCGCCGAGGACTACCACCAGCGCTACTTCGCCAAGAACCCGGGCCAGGGCTACTGCGCCGCGGTGGTGGCGCCGAAGGTGGAGAAGTTCCGCAAGACCTTCAAGGCGCGGCTGAAGCGCTGAGCCCCGGGCAGCGGGCCCGGGCGCGCCCGATCGGACTCAGGGCGCGAGGCGCTCCCGCACCCAGCCGCTGTCATGCAGGCGGTAGCGCAACCGGTCGTGCAGCCGGCTCTTGCGGCCCTGCCAGAACTCCCAGGTGTCGGGCTGCAGGCGATAGCCGCCCCAGTACGGCGGCCGCGGCGGGTTCATCGCGTATTTCAGGCCGAGCTTCGCCGCCTGCGTCACCAGCACCGCGCGCGACGGGATCACCTGGCTTTGAGGCGACGCCCAGGCCCCGATGCGCGAGTCGAGTGGCCGGCTGGCGTAGTACGCATCGGACAGTTCGGGCTCCACCTGCTCGACCCGACCTTCGATGCGCACCACGCGCTCGAGTTCGACCCAGTGGAACTGCAGCGCGGCCTGCGGGTGGACCGCCAGTTCGCGGCCCTTGCGGCTTTGGTAGTTGGTGTACCAGACGATGCCGCGCGCATCGAAGCCCTTGAGCAGCACGATGCGCGTCGACGGCCTGGCATCGGCGCCCACCGTGGCCAGCGTCATTGCATTCGGTTCCGGAACCTTCGCGTCCAGCGCCTGCTGCAGCCAGTGCTCGAACTGCTTCAGCGGGTCGGCTGCCGAGGCGTCTTCGTCGAGCGCATCGCGTTCATAGCTCTTGCGCAAGTCGGCAATGTTCTTGTCCATCGGCGAAGTATGCCGTGCGCGCATTGGCGCGAGAGCGCGACGGGTGCTTCCCTTACGTGAAAGGCCTTAAGTGAAGCTACCACTTCCTGCATCGGGATCGCGAGGCCATGCTTCGTCGATCCAGTGCGCCGCAGTGCGCACGATCACCAGTCTCACCACGAAAGGAGCCGGGCATGCAGTCCCGTCCGACCGTCGTAGTGCTGGCCGCAGGGAAGGGCAGTCGATTCAAGGGTTCCGCGCACAAGCTGGAACAAAGTCTCGGTGGCCTGAGCGTGCTGGGCAGCACGTTGCGCAACGCCATCGAAAGCCACCTGCCGGTGGTGGTGGTGACCACGCAGGCGCTGGCCGCGGCAGCCTCTCAGGTCATGGCCGCGCGCGACGTGGTCGTCGTGCCGCAGGCGCTGGCAGCGTTGGGCATGAGCCATTCCATCGCGGCCGGCATCGCGGCGCGCGCCGATGCGCCGGGCTGGCTTTTGCTGCCGGGCGACATGCCGATGATCAAGCCGGCCACGCTGCTGGCGGTGGCCGCAGCGCTGGAGCATCACCCGGTGGCCTATGCGCAGTACCAGGGCCGGCGCGGTCATCCGGTGGGTTTCGCGGCCGAGCTGTACTCCGAACTGATGATGCTCAGCGGTGACGAGGGCGCGCGCCGCATCGTCGCACGTTATCCTGCCATCGGCGTCGACGTCGACGACCCGGGCGTGTTGCTCGATCTGGACACCGAAGCCGACCTGCTGGCGCTGCGCGCGCTGAACACTGCCCCTGCCGAACGTCCCGGCGAACGTCCCGGCGCTGTTGGCGAGGGCTGAGCTACATCCTCGCGACGCGGCCCTCGCTGACCAGCGGCGCGTGCAGCGCGCTGTCCGCGGCGATGCGCTCGCGCAGCCCCTGCGGCGTCGACGGCGTGATCTCGAATCCAGCCTGCTCGCTGCGCTGGCGCACCTCGGCGCTGTCCAGCGCAGCGACCACGTCGCGCTGCAACTGCCCCAGCGCGGCCGCAGGCGTGCCGGCCACCGTCACCAGCGCGGCCCATGGGTGCATGTCCACCGGCGGGCCACCGGCCTCGCGCACCGTGGGTATGTCGGGGTGGCTGGCCAGGCGGCGCGCCGAGGCCACCGCCAGTGGATGCATGCGGCCGGCATCCATCAGGCCGACCACGCTGTTCATGCCGAAGGCGGTCAAGTCCACCTCGCCCGAGGCCATGGCGACGAAAAGCGCGCCGGCTTCCTTGAACGGTACGTGCAGCATGCGCACGCCCGCTGCGCGGGCGAAGGACTCTATCGCCACGTGGCTGGCATGGCCGTTGCCCAGCGTGCCGTAGCTGACGCTGTTCGGCGTCCTGCGCGCCGCGGTCAGGAGCTCGTCGATGCCTTTCAGACGGCTGGGCGAGCCGACCCAGATCAGGAAGGTTGCGCGGAACATCAGCGACAGCGGCACCAGGTCGCGTGCCGGGTCGTAGGGCAGCGCGGCATGCAGCAGCGGGTTCACCGCCAGCGTCGCCGTGTCGGCCAGGAACAGCGTGTGGCCATCCGCTGGCGTGCGCCTGACCTCGCCAAAGGCGACGATGCCCGAGGCCCCCGGCTTGTTGTCCACCCACACGGTTTGACCCCATCGTTGCGACAGGGTCTCGGCCACGCTGCGCGCGACCGCATCCGGGCCGATGCCCACCGAACAGGGCACGACCATGCGCACCGGCCGGCGCGGGAACAGCGCGGTCTCGGCCGATCGAGCCCACGGCAAAGCGCTGCAGGCTGCTGCCATGAGCAGCGCGCGCCGGCATAGCCCAGGCGCAGCCATCAGCCAAGCATCCGGCCGAGCAACGCGCCGGCCGACAGCAGTGCGGCGAAGCAGAGTTCGAGCCTGAAGGTGCGGAACAGCAACTCGTTGAAGGCCAAGCCGGGCGGACAGTCGACGAAGTCGCGGCGCAACTGCAGCGCCGCGGGGACCAGCAGAAGCGGCAGCAGCATCGCCGGTGCGTCGGCCGCCAGCGCCATCCACGACAGCAAGGCGAAGGGTGCGAGCAGCAGCAACCCGTACAGGCCGGTCGAGGCCGCTGCGCCGAAGCTCACTGCGAAGGTGCGACGCGCGACCAGCCGGTCGTGGGCGATGTCCCGATGGTTGTTCACGGCCAAGGCCGCGGCCGCCAGGCTGCCGATGGCCACCGAGGCCAGCACGCCGACCGCGCCGATGCTGCCGGTGAGCACCCAGTTGGTGCCGTTGACGGCCACCAGGCCGAAGAACATGAACACAGTCAGTTCGCCAAAGGGTGTGTAGGCGATCGGCCGCGGTCCGCCCATGTAAGCCAGCGCGGCCAGCAGCGAGGCCGTGCCGATGGCCAGCACCGGCCAGCCGCGATAGGCCACCAGCAGCAGGCCGAAGGCCACCGCCGCCGCGGCGGCGACCAGGATGCCTGCACGCACACGGCGCACGCTGAGCCAGCCGTTGGCAGTGGCCCGAGGCAACCCGGTGCGCGTTCCGCTGCTGTCGCCGGCGCGCACAGTGTAGCCCGCGTCGTTCTGCATGTTCGTGATGACCTGCATCAGCAGGGCCGCGCCCAGCACCAGCAGCGTGGCCGATAGGTCGATGGCGCCGGTGCGCTCGAAGCCCAGCGTAGCGCCCACCAGCACGGGGCTGATGGCCACCAGCAGGCTGCGCGGCCGCACTGCCACGGCCCAGGCCGCTGCCGACCCCGAGCGGATTGCCTGTGCGTTGCTTGCCGTGCCTCTGTTCAACTCCCTCTGCTGGTCACTCCTGTTGCAGGTCGACGCTTCGCCGCGGCCATTCTGCGGGCCTGGCCGGCGCACCGGACTTGAGCCAAGTCAATCGCGCGGTGCCGCAGGCGCGCCCGGGCGCCGCGCTCTGCTTTGCATGGGTTGAATGCCGTCGGCAGCCCAGGCATCGATGCGGCCCGAAGTTCGATGTGCCGCACCCGTCACGGGCCGCGATTCGCCCCACCGGGACACCGTCATCTCCGGGCGCCTGCGGAGCTGCATGCCGAGCTCGACGAGCCGCCTGTGCAGCCGTCGGGAACGGGGCGCCTGCAAGGCCGCGTCCCCGGGCATGCGGATTGCCGCCGCTCTTGCTGCTGCCAGGCCGGTGTCTGCAGCACCCAGCCGAGCAAAGACCTCAAGTCCGCGTCGCCCAGCGTCTTGGCGTCCACTGGTGCCATCGGCGTCTGGCCCCATAGCCAGTTCCGTCCATGCGCATCGCCCTGTCCACCCCAACCACCGGTCGGGCGGTGCCTAGATCGCCGCCAACTGGCCGCCTGCCTGGGTGGCCTACCTGCGCGGCTGCCTGAAGGTGAAGGCCGGCGGTCACCACGACATCAGCTCCATGAAGCTGATGACGCTCCACCTGAGCGAAGACCCGGCGCGCGGTCGGCGACGACAGCTGGGCGCGCAATCCCATGAGCGTGGGCGGCATCGCGCTGCTGTCCGACGGCAAGGGGGTGGCCACGCCGGCCGAGCCGACCGTCGAGCACCAGGACTGCATCTTCCCAGACTGGGGCATCCTGGAGTGGGACAAGGACATCCACGTCCCGATGGGCGTGCGCTTGGCGATCTGCAGCTTCGCGCGCGGCGGCGCCTTCACCTGCAGCTTGTCCCGCCAACTGAAGGTCCTGCGCGACGACCGCATCCGCGACCGGTACCGACAGCCCCAGCATCGCGGGGCAGCGCGATGAGGCAATGCGCCGAGCTGTGATCTTGCAGCGCTGCTGTCCGCCTCGTGCAGCGCCCGGCCCGCCCGTGGCCTGGATCCGCCAGTGGCGCGGACGCCTTCAGAGTGCCGCCGCGCAGCCGTCTGCCTTGCAGCCGGTGCAGAGCGCGTCGCTGCAGGCTTCAGTCGAAGTAGACCTTGAAGCTGACTCCGATGCCGAGCACACGCTTGAGTTCGTCGGCAGGCTTGTTGAACTGCAGCGCCAGGTAGGGCTCGATGCGCCAGGTGTCGGCGATCGGCGTCTCCAGCCCGGCCTTCAGCGTCATGCGGCTCCACTTGTCGTAACGCGTGTCGTAGACAAACTCCACGCTGCCGTAAGGCGCGACTGGGTGTTCGTTCAGTGCCATGTCCCATTCGCCGCCGAGCCGCAAGCGGTAGCGCTGCGAGGCTTGGCCATTGATTTCGCGCAGGTCCGCGCGCAGGCGGCCGGTGAGCCACAGCGCGCTGGGCGTGGGGAAGCGCGAGTTCAGCTCCAGGATGCCGGTGTAGGAGCGAAACGCATCGGCGCCCGAACTGCTGGGGGTGCCGTACTCGAAGCCGAGCCGCGCCCAGAGCAGGCGGTTTTTCGACCATTCCGCCTGCGGCACGTCGCGGCGCAGGACCGGCGCCAGCGTGTAGTCCAGATTCAGCGTGAACTGCGCATCCTGGGTGATGGCCTTGCCGGGTGTCCACTGGCCCTCCATGGCCCGCGTCGCGGCTGCGGTGGCCAGCATGCGGCTGCGCTCGCCCAGACCGACATAGGCGTTGATCTCGGGCCAGAACTCGGTGGACAGCGAATTGCCGGCCCAGGCCGGGGGGCCCAGCACCAAAGCGTTCAGCAGCAGCACGCAGTGTCCAGGGCTCGGGCGTCGCAGCAGCGCGCGCAATCTGTGTCCTTGTCTGGGCTCGATGGGCCGAGAGTTTTGGGGTTCGCGTCTGCCCGGGGCGCTACGATGGGATTGTATCGACCAGCCGTGCAATGCTTTGGGCAAGACGATGATCAGCAGGCGGCAGGGGTTGCTGGCCTGCGCCATGCTGCTGGCCTGCAGCGTGCCGCAGGCGCAGACGCAGCGCGAGGCGCTGCAGCGGGCGCTCGGGCCCGACTCCGAAGTGACGCTGCACCTGCGCAGCTACTACTTCGACCGGCTGAACCCGGGCGACCTGAGCAACGCCGCCTGGGCCGCCGGTGGCTGGCTCGGATACCGCAGCGGCTGGATCGGCGACCGGCTGCGCTTCGGCGTCGTCGGCTACACCTCGCAAAGGCTGTGGGGCCCGCTGGACAAGGACGGCACGCTGCTGCTGATGCCGGGGCAGCAGCCGTATGCGGTGATCGGCCAGAGCTGGGCGACGCTGAAGCTCTTCGACCAGCAGCTGCTGACCGGCGGGCGCTTCGAGGTCCACCAGCCCGAGATCAGCCCCACCGACAACCGCATGACGCCAATCACCTATTCGGGCGGCAACCTCAGCGGCCGCCTCGGCCAGGCGCACTACTACGCGGCCTACCTGAACGCCACCAAGCCGCGCAACAGCGAGCGCTTCATCAATTTCGTGCAGGCTGCCGGCGTGACCAGTGGCGGCAGCGAACCGATGTACCTGCTGGGACTCTGGACGCCGAGCGAGCAGCCGTGGCGCTGGCACCTGTCGAGCTACTACGTGCCCAATGTGCTCAGTTCCAACTACGCAGACACCAGCTACCTGCTGCCGCTGCCCAATGAATACCGGCTGCGCTTGGGGGCGCAGGCCATGTTGCAGCACGGCGTGGGCCAGGCGCTGCTGACCGGACCCGACTTCTCCACCTGGTCAGGCGGGCTGCGCGCCGATCTGTCGCGCGGCGGCGTGGCGGCCACGCTGGCCTACCAGCAGACCGGCCGCGGCGGCGACTACCAGGCCCCTTACAGCGGCTGGGCCGGCTATGCCTACATGATCGTCAAGAGCTTCAACCTGGCGGGCATGAAGGCCTGGATGCTGTCGGGCCGCTACGACTTCGCCGCCGCGGGCCTGCCCGGATTCGAGACGCATGCGGCGGTGGTCCACGGCTACGACGCCATCAACCCAGCCAACGGCAGTTCGCGGCCTGACTGGACCGAGTACGACCTGACGCTGGACTACCGCTTCACCGACAAGCGCTGGCCGCAATGGCTGCGGCCCGTCTGGATCCGCGGCCGCGCCGCCTACGTCGACATGCGCAGCGCCGGCGACATCCGGGACTGCCGCGTCATCGTCAACTACGAGTGGCGCCTCTGATTCAGGACGTGGCGCGCCGGCGCACGCATTCGATGTAGGCGGAGCCGTCGGGCGGCAGCCCGCTGCGCTGCGAGGCCCAGATCATCTCGCCCAGGCATTCCATCACCTCGTGGTGCGCGGCATGCAGCGACTGCCGCTTCGTCGCCAGCAGCTGCACCGTCTGGCGGATGCCGGTGGGCTGGTCGATGCCGGTCTGCTCCAGGATCGACAGGTGCATGGCCAGGTGCAGAAACGGGTTCTCGCGGCCATCCTGCACCGTGTAGCGGGCGGCCAGCGCGGCGGCTTCGTCGGCCAGCACAGCGTGGTACTCGGGGTGCTCGCCGATCCAGGCCGCCGCCTGCGCCTCGATCGGCGTCAGCGGCAGCCCATCGCGCTGCTTGCGCCAGGTGGTGCAGAAGAAGGAGCGCACGTCGTGCTGCGAGGGCTGGAACATCGCACAATTGTCGGCCCATCCCAGCCAGCCGGCGCGGCGCGCACATGATCACCAGCACCGAACAACTCTTCACCGAGGCGCGCACGCAAAATGGCTATAGCGCCGAGCCGGTGCCGGACGAAACGCTGCGCCAGCTCTACGAGTTGATGAAGTGGGGACCGACCGCGGCCAACTCCACGCCGGCGCGGCTGGTCTTCGTGCGCTCGCCGGAAGCCAAGGACAAGCTGCTGGCTTGTGTCAGCGCCGGCAACGTCAACAAGGTGCGCCAGGCGCCGGTGACTGTGATCGTCGGCATGGACCTGGACTTCCACGACAAGCTGCCGAAGCTTTTCCCTCACGTCGATGCGCGCGCCTGGTTCGCCAATGACGCGGCAAAGCGCGCGGAAAGCGCGTTGCGCAACTCCAGCCTGCAGGGCGGCTACCTGATCCTGGCGGCGCGCGCCCTGGGCCTGGATTGCGGGCCGATGAGCGGTTTCGACCCGGCCAAGGTGGACGCCGCGTTCTGGGCCGGCGGCAGCGTCAGGACCAACTTCATCTGTGCGCTCGGCCACGGCGACCCGGCCAAGGTATTCCAGCGCCACCCGCGGCTGGGTTTCGACGAGGCCTGCCAGCTTGTCTGACTGGGCCGACTGGCCGTTCATCGCCGACCCATGGTTCTACGCCGTGGCGGTGCCGGCGGTGCTGCTGATGGGCCTGGGCAAGAGCGGCTTCCTCGGCGGCTTCGGCGCGCTGGCCACGCCCTTGCTGGCGCTGACGGTGCCGGTGCCGCAGGCGGCGGCGATCATGCTGCCGCTGCTGCTGGTGATGGACGCCACCGGGGTGCAGCAGCTGTGGCGCGAGCGCGACCGCGCTCTGCTGCGCTGGATGCTGCCGGCAGGGCTGCTGGGCGTGATCATCAGCACGCTGCTGTTCGGTGTGCTGTCGGGCAAGACCGTCGCCGCGCTGGTGGGCGGGCTCACGCTGCTGTTCCTGGCGCAGCGGCTGCTGTTCCCGCCGCGCGCCGATGCACCGCCGCCGCCGCGCTGGGTGGGCTTCGGGCTGGTGACGGCCTCGGGCTTCACCAGCTTCGTGGCGCATGCCGGCAGCCCGCCGCTGAGCGCCTACATGTTGCCCCTGCGCATGCGGCCGATCGCATTCGCGAGTACCGCGGCAGTGTTCTTCTCGGTGGTCAACCTGGCGAAATGGCTGCCCTATGCCTGGCTGGGCCTGTTCGACCGCAGCAACCTGGCAACTTCCGTGCTGCTGCTGCCGCTGGCGCCGCTGGGGATCTGGCTGGGGGTGTGGCTGGTGCGGCGCATCGAGCCAAGCTGGTTCTACCGCGTGGCCTATGCCGGCATGGCGGCCACTGGCGCCAAGCTGCTGTGGGACGGCCTGCGCTGACGCGGCAAAAGAAAAGCCCGCGGCCAAGTCTGGCGGCGGGCTCCCTTACCGGACACCGGTCCGGGTCTCGGGACCGGCGACGGGATCTCTGCGCTGGGTGACGGGTTCCCCGGGACTTGCATCCCATCCGCCCAATCGTGCGGCCGGTTTTGCGCTTCGATGAGAGGAAGTCTAGGCGCCTGCCAATGACATGTTGATGACGATAGCGCGGCATTTGCGGCCCAATTCAACGCCTCTGCCCTGAACTGGTGCGTCCTGAGGCATGCCGCCGGGGCACCGGCCCCGCGGGGGCGGTGCTTTGGCGGCATCGAATTTGCTGTGTAGCGCTGACGCCTGCGACAGCGGCGCACAGGGACCACAGCCCATGAACACACCCACACTGGCTGCCGCCCGCGGCAGCGCTCCGGAAACCGACCGTACCGGTCTGAGCCGCGACGCGCTGCGCCGCGCCTTCCTCGACAACCTGTACTGCGTGCAGGGCAAGTTCCCGGCGCTGGCCACCAAGCACGATTACTACATGGCGCTGGCCTACACCGTGCGTGATCGCATGCTGCAGCGCTGGATCAGCACCGCGGCGGCCTACACCCGCCAGGGCGCGCGCACGGTCGCCTACTTCTCGGCCGAGTTCCTGCTCGGGCCGCACCTGGGCAACAACCTGATCAACCTGGGCATCGAGGAGCCCGTGCGCCAGGCCGTGCGCCAGCTGGGCCTGAGCTACGAGGAACTGATCGCGCAGGAGGAGGAGCCGGGCCTGGGCAATGGCGGCCTGGGCCGGCTGGCGGCCTGCTACCTCGATTCGATGGCGACGCTGGAGATCCCGTCCATCGGCTACGGCATCCGCTACGAATTCGGCATTTTCGCGCAGCGCCTGGTCGACGGCTGGCAGGTCGAGCAGACCGACAAGTGGCTGCTGCGCGGCAACCCGTGGGAACTGGCGCGGCCGGAATGGGCGGTGGAGGTCAAGCTCGGCGGCCGCGTCGAGCGCTACGTCGACCTGAACGGCCGCACCCAGGTGAACTGGGTGCCGGGCCGCGCGGTGATGGGCATCCCCTACGACACGCCGATCCTCGGCTACCGCAACCACACCGCCAACACGCTGCGGCTGTGGCGCGCCGAGGCGCCGGAATCCTTCGACCTGGGCACCTTCAATCGCGGCGACTACTTCGGCGCGGTGCAGCAGAAGATGGTGTCGGAGAACATCAGCAAGATCCTGTATCCCAACGACGAGCAGGTGCAGGGCAAGGAGCTGCGCCTGGAGCAGCAGTACTTCTTCGTCAGCTGCTCGCTGCAGGACATGCTGCGCATCATGCGAGTGCAGCAGCTGCCGCTGGAGAAGTTCCACGAGAAGTTCGCGGTGCAGCTCAACGACACGCACCCGGCGGTAGCCATCGCCGAGCTGATGCGGCTGCTGGTTGACGAACACGGCATCGACTGGGAGCCGGCCTGGGAGGTGACACGCAAGACCTTCGCCTACACCAACCACACGCTGCTGCCCGAGGCGCTGGAGCGCTGGCCGCTGGGCTTGTTCGCGCGCGTGCTGCCGCGGCACATGGAGATCGTCTACGAGATCAACGCTCGCTTCCTGGACGAGGTGCGCATGGCCTTCCCGGGCGATGCCGAGCGGCTGGCGCGGCTGTCGCTGATCGACGAGAGCGGCGAGCGCTACGTGCGCATGGCCAATCTGGCCAGCGTCGGCAGCCATGCCATCAACGGCGTCGCCGAACTGCACAGCGAGCTGCTCAAGAAGGACGTGCTGGCCGACGTGCACGCGCTGTGGCCGGGCAAGGTCGCCAACGTCACCAACGGCGTCACACCGCGGCGCTGGATGGTGCTGTCGAACCCGCGGCTGACCAGGTTCCTCAACGGCGCCATCGGCGAGGGCTGGATCTCCGACCTGCACCAGCTCAAGCGCATCGAGGCCTTCGTCGACGACCCCGGCTTCCGCCGCGAGTGGCGCTTCATCAAGCGCAGCGTCAAGGAGGACTTCACCAACCACGTGCGCTGGACCACCGGCGTGCGCATCGACCCGCAGTCGATGTTCGACGTGCAGGTCAAGCGCATCCACGAATACAAGCGCCAGCACCTGAACGTGCTGCACGTCATCGCGCTGTACCTGCAGCTGAAATTTGCACCGAACTGCGATCTCCACCCGCGCACCTTCGTCTTCGGCGGCAAGGCCGCGCCCGGCTACCACTTCGCCAAGCTGATGATCCGGCTGATCACCGCGGTGGCCGAGGTCGTCAACCGCGACCCGACGCTGCACGACCGGCTGAAGGTGGTGTTCCTGCCCAACTACAACGTCACCAACGGCCAGCGCGTCTACCCGGCGGCCGACCTGTCCGAGCAGATCAGCACCGCCGGCAAGGAAGCCTCGGGCACCGGCAACATGAAGTTCTCGATGAACGGCGCGCTGACCATCGGCACGCTGGACGGCGCCAATGTCGAGATTCGCCAGGAGGTGGGTGCGGAGAACTTCTTTCTTTTCGGCATGACGGCCGAGCAGGTGCAGGCCAGCTGGCTGCCGGGCAGCGGCTACGACCCGATGGCGATCTACCGCGGCAACGAGCAGCTGCGCGCGGTGATCGACCTGATCGCCGACGGTCACTTCTCCCGCGGCGACCGCGAGTTGTTCCGTCCGATCGTCGATTCGCTGCTGGGCCGCGACAACTACCGCCTGTTGGGCGATTTCGCGTCCTATGCTGAGGCGCAGGCTCACGTCAGCGCCACCTATGCCGACCGCGAGCGCTGGACCCGCATGTCGATCCTGAACGTGGCGCGCATGGGCAAGTTCTCTTCGGACCGCAGCATCCGCGACTACTGCCGCGACATCTGGCGCGTCCGGCCGACCCAGATCGCGTTGCTGTCCGAAGACGAAGTCACGGCCGATCTGCTGCAATAGCCCGTTGGCGGCGGCCGCGCCGCCGGCGCTCAGGATCTTCGGCCGCGCTGCAAGCCGCGCCCGCGGTGGGTGGCGCTCGATGCCGATGCACCTCAGGGAAGGACGAGGAACGATGCCGCTGGCCTGCGTAGGGCTGCCGACTGCAGGCGCTGCAGCAGATGCCGCCGGCGCAGCGGGCCCAGGCCGGACCGATGACGAGGCCCCGGGGCGGTCCCATGGCGATCGGCGGCAAGAGGCAGGAATGCCTGACCCCTGCCGGTGCCGCCAAGGCCATCGATCCGCAGCGCGTGCTGGCCGACATGCAGCAAGACGCCCCGCAGTGCCGCTTCGAGCCGGTGTCGGTGGCCGGCTCGACCGTGCGTGTCAAGGGGTGCTGCGATGACGCCGAGGGCTGCAGCGGAGACATCGCGGGCGAGTTCGCCCTCGGCAGCGACGAGGCCCGGAGCGGCCGCTGGGGCGGCCAGGGCCGCATGGCCGGCGCCGACGACATCCCGGGGCTGAAGCCCGGCGCCGGCGGCAAGGTCGACTACCGCATGAGCGGCACGGGCCGCTGGCTCGGTGCCGCCTGCGGCGCCGTGAAGCCGCGCTGACGGGCCCCGGTCAGGGTGCCCCGGGGGCGGCCCAGCCGCCCTAGTCCAGCTTGACGCCCAGGTCCACCGCGGCCTTGATCCACGCCGGCACCTGGCGGTCCCAGTCGGCGCGCGTCTCGGCCAGGCCCTTGGGCTTGTTGGGAATGCCGAAGTTCTCGCGCAGCTTGGCAGCCTGTTCGGTTTCCGCGCCCTTGACCACCACGGCCGACAGCGTCTTCAGGATGGCTTCGGGCGTGCCGGCCGGCGCCATCAGCACCAAGCCGCCTTCCAGCGCCACCAGCGGGTCGCTGATGCCCTGCTGGATCAGCGTGGGCAGGTCGGGCAGCCTTGGCGTGCGGTAGACACCGGTCACGCCGATCGGCTTGACGCCGCGCGTGGACACGGTGTTGTAAGCCTGCACGCTGCCCACGGCGATCTGCAACTGGCTGTTGGCCACGTCGATCCACATCGGTGCCTCGCCGCGGTACTGGATGGTCTGCAGCTTGGTGCCGTAGTTGCGGTTGAACAGGTCGGCCAGCATCTGCGGGTACGAGCCCGGCGCGTAGGAGCCCATCGACGCGTCGCGGCCCTTGCCCCAGGCCAGGAACTCCTTGACGTTGGTGGCCGGCACGTTGGGTGCCACGGCCACCACCAGAGGCCCCGACGGGAACACGGTGATCGGCACCAGGTCCTTGTCCAGGTTGTAGGGCAGCTTGGTGTAGAGCACCCGGTTCTGCATCACCGTGCCGGTGGTCGTGACCAGCAGCGTGTAGCCGTCGCGCGGCGCCTTGGCCACCGCGTCGATGCCGATCACGGCGCCGGCCCCGGTCTTGTTTTCCACCACCACCGACGCGCCCAGCTGTTGCGTCAGCTGCTCGCCAAACATCCGGGCATAGGCATCGGTCAGCCCGCCGGGAGGGAAGGGCACGACGATGCGAATCTGCCGCGACGGGTACTTCGCGCCCTGGGCCCGGGCCATCGGCCACATGGCGGCGCCGGCCATGGCGGCGGAGCTGGCGATCAACTGGCGGCGGGTGGGGCAACCGGGCTCTTGCATCTTGCTTGTCTCCAGGAATTGAAGTGGGTTTCGTTGCCGCGACACGGCCGGGCGCAGCATAGGGCCACCCCGTACCGCCGCGACTACGGTCGAACCCGGCCCCCGGCCCGAGGCTAAAGTCGCTGCCCGAGGAGCCATCTGGCGGCAATGGGCGGCAAGACCATGGACATCGGCAATCTGTTCGCCCTGGGCGAGCACCTGGGCGGCAAGCTGGCGGCGCGCGGCGAAACCATCGCCGTGGCCGAATCTTCGGCCGGCGGCCTGATCTCGGCGGCGTTGCTGGCGCGTGCAGGCGCATCGGCCTACTACCTGGGCGGGGCGGTGCTGTACACGCGGCGCTCGCGGCGGCTGTTGACCACCCTCGCCTCGGACGACACCGTGGGCATGCGATCGTCCAGTCCGCCCTATGCGCAGCTGCTGGCACGCCACCAGCGCGAGCGCTTCCGCGCCAGCTGGGGCCTGGCCGAAACCGGCGCGGCCGGGCCTGCGGGCAACCCCTATGGCGACCCGGCGGGCCACAGCTGCCTGGCGGTCGACGGCCCGTTGTGCGCGGAGCGCATGCTGCGCACTGGCCAGGCGGACCGTCAGGCCAACATGCTGGCCTTCGCGATGGCCGCACTGCAGCTGCTGGAGCAGGCCCTGGAGCGCGCCCCGGGCTGAATTGCAGGCCCCGCCCGGGCCCCGTGCTCAAGGGGCGGCATCGAGCCGTCGCTTGCGGTGGCGTGGCTGTTGCTCGCCGAAGGGTCCTGTTCCACCGGCGGTGCCAGGCCGCGGTTGGGTCGCGCCGCGAACACCCGCGCTGCGCCGGGCCGGGTTCACATGCCCGGTTCGATCGGATGGTCGATCGGCCCGCCGTTGTCGACCCAGTCCTTGAAGGCGCCGAGGTTGTAGACCTCGGCATAGCCCAGGTCCTTCAGGGTCTTGCCGCTCAGCGCCGAACGTCCGCCCGATGCGCAGTACAGGATGACCGGCCGGTCCTTGCGCAGGTTCTTGTCGTGATAGGGCGAATCGGGATCGGCGCGGAACTCGAGCATGCCGCGCGAGATGTGCAGCGCTCCCGCGACCTTGCCGCTCTTCTCGACCTCGGGGGCGTCGCGCACGTCGATCACCACCGCACCGCCCGAGGCCACCAGCTCCTGCGCCTGCGCCAGCGTGATGCGCGGCACCATGGCATGGGCGGCATCGATCATCTGCTTGAGTCCGGTGGTCATCGCAAGGCTCCCGTGGCGGTTTGTGTGCCGTGAATTATCCGCCTGCACTCGACTGGCCGTCGCCGCGCAGTGCCTGCTGCAACACGGCGGCCTGCGCGCCGAAGGCATAGGCGTCCATGCCCAGCTCGCCGAACGTGAGGCTGGCATGCAGGCGCCGGCCCGGCAGCGGGCCGGCCGCACCGGCGGCCACGTAGAAGGGCAGCAAGTGCTCGTCGGCAGGGTGCATCAGCACAGCGTGGGGTGCCCGGCGGCGGTAGTCCAGCAGCGCATCCCAGTCGGCCGCATCGGTGTTCCGTTTGAACCAGTCGCGAAAGGCCGTGCTCTCGGGCGTGGCCTCGCGCTCGACGTCGCGCAGACCGCCGGCAAACACCCGCTGCAGATTGTGGGTGATGCTGCCAGTGCCCATCAGCAGCACGCCCTGTGCCGCCAGCGGGGCCAGCGCCGCGCCCAGCTCGAACAGGCGGCGCGGACTCCAGCCGGGCACGAAGGCCAGCGGCAGCACCGGCACATCGGCATCGGGCCACATGTAGCGCAGCGGTGTCCAGATGCCGTGGTCCAGGCCGCCCTGCTCGGCGCGGTGCGCGCCGATGCCGGCCTGGCCGAGCAGCGCTTCCACCTGAGTGGCCAGTGCCGGCGCGCCTGGCGCGTCGTAGCGAATCCGGTACAGCCGCTCGTCGAAGCCGCCAAAGTCGTAGACCGCCTCGTGCCGCTGGGCGGCCAGCAGCACCGGGGTGCGCGCCAGCGTGTGCGCCGACACCGCCAGCACGGCTTTCGGCCGGCCGAAGGCGGCATCGATGGCCGGCCCCAGGCGCTGCATGAAGACGCCGGCCTCGCGCGGCTCCAGCGCGGTCATCGGCGAGCCGTGGGAGATGAAGATCGGGCTCGGGGCGGGGCTTTCCATGCGATATTGAAGCATCGTCCGCGCTAAGCCTCGTTCCGGCTGGCTGAACGCAGCATTCAACCTTGCGCCGGCCGGCCGCTGCCGCATCGGTTACCGTCTCGCGCCATGACACCCGAACGCTCCCGCTGTGCGCCGTCGATCGGCGCACTGGCCTGGCGCCAGACGCTGCGCGACTTCCGCGCCGGAGAACTGCGCCTGCTGGCGCTGGCCGTGATGCTGGCCGTGGCCGCGCTGACGGCCGTGGGCTTCTTTGCCGACCGGCTGCACCAGGGCCTGACCCGTGACGCCGGGGCCCTGCTCGGCGGCGACGCGGTGGTCGGCAGCGACAAGCCGGCGCCCGCCGAACTGCTGCAGCGCGCCACCGCGCTGGGCCTGCTCAGCGCCAGCAGCACCAGCTTTCCGAGCATGGGCCGCGCGCCCGATGACCTGGGCGGCGCCTCGCGGCTGGTGGCCGTCAAGGCTGTCAGCGACGCCTACCCGCTGCGCGGCCAGCTGCGCCTGAAGGCGGCTCCCGACGCCGCCGAGCGCAGCGTTGCCGGCGCGCCGGCGCAAGGCACGGTGTGGGTCGATGCCGCGCTGCTCGACGCGCTGCAGCTGCGGGTGGGCGACGACCTGCTGCTCGGCGACTCGGCGCTGCAGATCACCCAGATCATCGTCATCGAACCCGACCGCGGCGCCGGCTTCATGAGCTTCGCGCCGCGTGTCATGCTCAACCAGGCCGACCTGGCCGACACCGGGCTGATCCAGCCGGCCAGCCGCGTCAGCTACCGGCTGGCGCTGGCGGCGCCGGCGGGCCGCGAGGCGGCGCTGCGCGAGTACGTCGCCTGGGTCGAGCAGCAGATCAAGTCCGTGCCGCTGCGCGGCATCCAGGTCGAATCGCTGCAAAGCGGCCGGCCCGAGATGCGCCAGACGCTGGACCGCGCCGAGAAATTTCTCAACCTGGTGGCGCTGCTGTCGGCGCTGCTGGCCGCGGTGGCGGTGGGCATCGCCGCGCGCGACTTCGCGCAGCGCCACCTGAACGACTGCGCGATGCAGCGCGTGCTGGGACTGTCACAGGCGCGAATCGCCGGCGCCTACACGCTGCAGTTCGCGGGCGTCGGCGCGCTCGCCAGCCTGGGCGGTGTGCTGATCGGCTTCATCGTGCACCATGTCTTCGTCTGGCTGCTGGCCGGCCTGGTCAGCGCCTCGCTGCCGCCGGCCAGCCTGTGGCCGGCGCTGTTCGGCCTGGGCGTGGGCCTGACGCTGCTGCTCGGCTTCGGCCTGCCGCCGGTGCTGCAGCTGGCGCGCGTACCGCCGCTGCGCGTGATGCGCCGCGACGTCGGCGCGCTCAAGGCCTCGTCGGCGCTGGTGCTGGCCGCCGGCGCTGCCGGCTTCGTTGCGCTGCTGCTGGCCGTGTCCTCCGACCTGCGCCTCGGGCTGATCGCGGTCGGCGGTTTTGCCGCGGCGATAGCGCTGTTCGCGCTGCTGTCTTGGCTGGCGGTGCTGTTGCTCAAGCGTGCGGTGCCCGAGGCGCGCGCGCCGCGCTGGCTGGTGCTGGCCACGCGCCAGATCGCCGCGCGCCCGGCCTTCGCGGTGCTGCAGGTGTCGGCGCTGGCGGTGGGGCTGCTCTCGCTGGTGCTGCTGGTGCTGCTGCGCACCGACCTGATCGACAGCTGGCGCCAGGCCACGCCGCCGGACGCGCCGAACCGCTTCGTCATCAACCTGCAGCCCGACCAGGCTCCAGCCTTCAAGGCGGCGCTGGCGGCGGCCGGCGTGCAGTCCTACGACTGGTTCCCGATGATTCGCGGTCGGCTGGTGGCCATCAACGGCCAGCCGGTCAGCGGCGACCGGCTCAGCGAAGAACGCGCCAAGCGCCTGGTCGAACGCGAGTTCAACCTCAGCCATGCGGCCGCGGTGCCGCCGCACAACGGCATCAGCGCGGGCCGCTGGCTTGCCGGCGAGGCCGATGGGCTGAGTGTCGAGGACGGACTGGCCGAGACGCTGGGCCTGAAGCTCGGCGACACGCTTCGCTTCGACATCGCCGGGCAGGTGCGCGATGGCCGCATCACCAGCCTGCGCAAAGTGGACTGGTCGTCGATGCGCGTCAATTTCTTCGTCATGTTCCCGGTGAGCGAGATGCCAGGCCTGCCGATCAGCTACATCAGCGCCTTCCGCGCGCCGCCCACGCCGGGCTTCGACAACCAGCTGAACCGCGATTTCCCGAATATCACCAACGTCGACATCTCGGCCTCGATCGGCCAGGTGCAGCGCGTGCTCGACCAGGTGGTGCGGGCGGTGGAGTTCCTGTTCGCCTTCACGCTGGCTGCCGGGCTGGTGGTGCTGTTTGCAGCGGTCAGCGCCACGCGCGAGGCGCGGGCCCGCGAGTTCGGCCTGATGCGCGCGATGGGCGCCAGCAGCCGGCTGCTGGCCCGCGTGCAGCGCACCGAGCTGCTGGGCGTGGGCGCTCTGGCCGGGCTGCTGGCCTCGGTGGCGGCCATGGCCGTGGGCTGGGCGCTGGCGCGCTATGCCTTCGAGTTCAGCTGGAATCCGTCGCCGTGGGTGCCGCTGCTCGGCGCCACCGCCGGCGCGCTGCTGGCGCTGGCCGCCGGCTGGTGGGGCTTGCGCGAGGTGCTGCGCCGGCCGGTCGTCGACACCCTGCGTGCCGCCCCGGAGTAGGCCTGCGCCACAGGTGAAAGTTGGCAGTTTGCGCCGCCGCCGCCGGCCGAACGACAGGGCAGGCTGCGCCATACTCGGCGCATGAGCGATGCCGCATCGCCGCGCACCCTGCGCGTGCTGCACCTGGAGGATTCCGACCTCGACCACGAGCTGGCCATGGCGCACCTGCAACGCGCCGGACTGCGCGTGGAATCGAAGCGCATCGAGTCGCGCGCCGAGTTTGGCGCCGAGCTGCAGGGCGAGTGGGACCTGATCTTGTCGGACTACAACCTGCCCGGCTTTTCGGGCCTGCAGGCGCTGGACATCCTGCGCGAGAGCGGACGGCTGTGGCCCTTCATTTTGGTGTCGGGCGAGATTGGCGAGGACACGGCGGTCGAGGCGATGCGCAACGGCGCTTCCGACTACCTGCTGAAGAACAATCTGGCGCGGCTGGCTCCTGCCATGGAACATGCGATCGAGGCCGCCGAGGCGCGGCGCGCCAGGGTGGCCGCCGACGAGGAACTGCAGGCCTCGCGCCAGCGCCTGGCCGAGCTGGCGCAGCACCTGCAGACCAGTGTCGAGCGCGAGCGCAGCGCCATCGCGCGCGAGATCCACGACGATGTGGGCGGCTCGCTCACGGCGCTGAACTTCGACCTCGCCTGGATCGCGCGCCACGCCGCCAGCGAGCCGGTGCGCGCGCGCGCGCAATCGGCGCTGGAGACGGTGACGCATGCCATCGAGTCCAGCCAGCGCATCATGCACAACCTGCGCCCGGCGATCCTGGAGCAGGGCCTTGTGGCCGCGCTGCAGTGGATGGCCAGCCGTCACGAAAAACGCACCGGCATCGAATGCAGTTTCCACACCAGCCACGAAAGCCTGCAATTGCCGGCAGGCGTGCCGCTGGTCGCCTACCGCACCGCCCAGGAGGCGCTGACCAACATCAGCAAGCATGCGCAGGCCACTCGCGTGCGCCTGGACCTGATGCTGGCGCCGGACGCCCTGTCGCTGGAGATCAGCGACAACGGCCGCGGCCTGTCCAGCCGCGACCTGGACAAGGCGCGCAGCTTCGGCATCCGCGGGTTGCGCGAGCGCGCCGCCACCGTCGGCGGCTGGATCGACCTGTCGAGTTCAGCGCGCGGCACGACGCTGATCCTGTCTGTACCGGTGGCTGCTGCCGAGCCTGATTCCGCGCCTGCCGCACCGGCCGAAGCAAGCGCCTCGCACGATCCCTCGGCTTGGGGAGAACTATGATCCGGGTGATTCTTTGCGATGACCACGCGCTGATCCGCCGCGGCATCCGCGACACGCTGTCGGACGCAGCCGACATCCAGGTGGTCGGCGAGGCGGGCGACTACGGCGAGTTGCGCACGCTCATGCGCAGCGCGCCCTGCGACGTGCTGGTGCTCGATATCAACCTGCCCGGGCGCAGCGGCCTGGACGTGCTGCACGTGCTGAAGGACGAGGCCGCCGCCTGCAAGGTGCTGATCGTCAGCATGTAGCCCGAAGACCAGTACGCGATCCGGGCGCGGCGCGCCGGCGCGCACGGCTATGTCAACAAGGGCGGCGACCCGCAGCTGCTGGT
>JBEIHU010000051.1:0-20287 GCA_040381175.1 Burkholderiaceae bacterium | reverse complement strand
GGGTGCGCTGCCGCGGCCGGCAGGCGGCGCCGCGCCTGGCGCCCTGGCGCCGGCCCTGCAGCAGGCGGTGCAACAACGCATCGAGCGCGGCGAGCAGAGCCTGCTGCTCCTCAACCGACGCGGCTACGCGCCAGTGCTGTTCTGCGGTGCCTGCGGCTGGAAGAGCGGCTGCCCGCACTGCAGCGCATGGCGTGTCTTCCACAAGGCCGACCGCACGTTGCGCTGCCATCACTGCGGCTTCAGCGAGCGGGTGCCGCGCGCCTGCCCGGAGTGCGGCAACCTGGACATCGCGCCCATCGGCCGCGGCACCGAGCGGCTGGAAGAGCAGATCGCGCAGTTGCTGCCGATGGCGCGCGTAGCCCGCATCGATGCCGACAGCACGCGCACCAAGGGTGCGCTGCAGGCGCAGCTGGCGGCAGTGCATGCCGGCGAGGTGGACGTGCTGGTGGGCACGCAGATGATCGCCAAGGGCCATGACTTCCGCCGTGTCACCCTGGTGGCGGCCGTGAACCCGGATTCGGCGCTGTTCGCCAGCGACTTCCGCGCGGCCGAGCGGCTGTTTGCGCTGCTGATGCAGGCGGGTGGACGCGCCGGGCGCGACGTCGCCCAGGCTGCGGCCAGCGAGATGTGGATCCAGACCTGGCATCCTCGCCACCCGCTGTATGCGGCGTTGCGCGAACACGACTTCGACGCTTTCGCCCGCAGCCAGCTGCAGGAGCGGCGCAGCGCCGGGCTGCCCCCCTTCAGCCGGCTGGCGCTGCTGCGCGCCGAGGCGCGCAGTGCCGACGCGGCGCTGGCCTTCCTGCGCGAGTCCGCCACGCTGGCGGCCGGCCTGGCTGTGCACGCCGCCGTGCGGCTGTACCCGCCGGTGCCGCCGGCCGTGCCGCGCGTGGCCGACATCGAGCGCATGCAGATGCTGGTCGAATCCGCCTCGCGCAGCGCGCTGCAGCGCCTGCTGGCGCAGTGGCTGCCGCAGTTGTAGGCGCTTCGCGCACGCCACCGGCAGGTGCTGCGCTGGGCGGTGGACGTGGACCCGCTGGCCATCTGAAGCATTCACCGCCTGCAGGCCGTTGCGCGAGCGGCCGCTCGTTTCCGGGCAAAGGCGACGGGCTCCGAGGCAGCCGACAGTGCGCGGCGTTCGCTGCCCATGCATCGGCAGGAAAGCCCCGGGACACGATGGCTGAGAGGAAGGAGTCCATTTGCAGCCAGCGGCCCGTCGCGGTGCAGGCGCGGTGGCCCCTTGCCGGGATCGTGCATTGGCCCAAACGGCCCTCCGACCCGATGGCCGACCTGCCCGCCGACGGCGACCTGTGCCTGGGCGCAGTGCAGTTGGTCTGCCAGCTCGAAAAGGCCGCGCCGGGGCTGCTGTTGTCCATCCAAGACGAGGACATGCCGAAGCTTGCCCACAACATCAGCGCAGGCGGCAGCGGCTTCGTCAGCGCGGCCCAGGGGTCGTTCTCCCGCGTCTGGCCGGCACAGCCGGATGCCTGCCCCGGCCTGCCGATCGTTGCCGACGAGCCCGGCGCGCCGGCCGTGCAGCGCTGCCCGAAGGCCTAGGCCTTGGGCTGCACCCCGAAGGCCCAGGCCAGCAGCGTGAAGCTGGCGAAGGCCAGCACCGTGCTGCTCATGATGATGCGCGTCACGCGGCCGTTGTCGGCGCCATAGCGCTCGGCCAGCATGGCCACGTTGCTGGCGCTGGGCAGCGCGGCGGTGAGCGTGACCACCATCACCTGGAATCCGGTCAGCGGCGCGCCCAGCGCCATGGCCGCCGCCATCAGCGCAAACACCAGCAGCGGGTGCAGCAACAGCTTCATCAGCGCCACCGGCAGGTACAGCGCCACGGGCGTGCGCGTGTGCGCATGGCGGCCTGCGCGGCACAGCACCGCGCCGATGGTGAACAGCGCCACCGGCGAGGCCGAGTCAGCCAGCATGCGCACCACCACTTCGGGCGGGCCGGACAGCTTGAGGCCGGCCACCGAAAATAGCGCGCCGGCGGCGATCGACCAGGGCAGCGGGTTGCTCAGCGCGCCGCGCAGCGCCCGGACGAGCGCCGCGCGCGTGCCCAGCCCTGTGGCATCGTGCATCTGCGCCAGTGCGATGCACAGCGAGGTGGTGATGAACAGGTCCACCAGGATCGTGCAGATCATCGGCCCGGCCGCCGCCGGCCCCAGCAGCGCCACCAGCAGCGGCACGCCCATGAAGCCGGTGTTCGGGAAAGCCGCCACCAGCGCGCCGAAGGCCGAGTCTTTCAGGTGCACCCGATCGCCGAGGGTGAAGGCGACGGCGGCAAACACCATCACCAGCGCGCACAGCGCGTAGACCGCCAGCAGCGCCGGGTTCAGCAGCTCGAGCAGCGGCGTGCTCATGCCGAAGCGGAACAGCATGCACGGCAGCGCGAAATACAGCACGAAGGCGTTCAACCCGGGGATCGCGCTGTCCGGCAGCACCCCGCGCTGCGCCGCCAGCCAGCCGCAAAGCACGAGTGCGAAGAACGGGATGGTGACGGCCAGGATTGCCTGCATGCTGGGGCCGAGTATCTCAAGCCCCTGCGGCCAGGCCCGCCGCAGCGCATAAGCTATGCGCTTGTCCTTGCCCGCAGAGAGCTCGCATGTCCGCTTCACGTCCTGGTTTCATCGGCCGCTGGGTTGGCCGCTTCTGGCGGCTGATCGACGGCACGCGCCGGCTGGTGCTGAACCTGCTGTTCCTGGTGCTGATCGCCGCGCTGGCATGGGCCTTCTTCGCGAGGACGCCGGCGCCGCTGCAGGACAAGACGGTGCTGGTGCTGCAGCTGCGCGGCCCGGTGGTCGAGCAGTTTCGCGGCAGCTGGCGCGACACGGCGCTGGGCCGGGTGCGCGGCCAGGCGGCCCAGCAGCTGCAACTGCGCGACCTGCTCGACGTGCTCGATGCGGCCGCCAAAGACCCGCAGATCGGCCAGGCGCTGCTGCTGCTGGACGAGTTCGAGGGCGCGGGCCTGGCCACGCTGCGCGAGATCTCGGTGGCGCTGCAGCGCTTCAAGGCCGCCGGCAAGCCCGTGGTGGCCTGGGGCTCGCGCTACGACCAGCGCCAGTACCACGTGGCCAGCGCCGCCACCGAAGTGTTGCTGCACCCGATGGGCCTGGTCCACCTGGAAGGCTATGGCCGCTATCGCAACTACTACCGCGACGCGCTCGACCGGCTGGGCGTGACGGTCAACCTGATCCGCGTCGGCACCTACAAGAGCTTCGGCGAGCCCTTCACCGAGAACGCCCCGTCGCCGGCCTCGATCGAGGCCGACAGGCTGCTCAACAACGGCTTGTGGGGCACCTACACCGACGCGGTCGAGCAGGCGCGCAAGCTGGCCCCGGGCAGCGTCAACCGCGGCATCGACGAGCTGCCGCAGCGCCTGGCCGCGGCCGGCGGCGACCTGGCGAAACTGGCGCTCGATGCGAAGCTGGTCGACGCGCTGAAGACCCGCGACGAGCTGCGCCAGATGATGATCGAGCGCGGCGTGCGCGATGACGAGTCGAAAAGCTTCCGCCAGATCGGCTTCGAGGCCTACCTGAAGCGCCTGAAGCCGCGGCGCGACGGCGATGCGGTGGCGGTGGTGGTGGCCGAAGGCGAGATCGGCGACGGCGAGGCGCCGCCCGGCCGCATCGGCGGCCTGTCGACCGCGGCGCTGATCCGCAAGGCGCGCGAGGACGACCGCATCAAGGCGCTGGTGCTGCGCGTCGATTCCCCAGGCGGCAGCGCCTTCGGCGCCGAGCTGATCCGGCGCGAGCTGGAGCTGACCCGCGCCGCCGGCAAGCCGGTGGTGGTGTCGATGGGCGACCTGGCGGCCTCGGGCGGCTACTGGGTGGCCACGGCGGCCGACGAAGTCATCGCCGACGCGGCCACGGTCACCGGCTCGATCGGCGTGTTCACGCTGCTGCCCACGGCGCAGCAGGCGATGGACAAGCTGGGCGTGCGCACCGGCGGCGTCACCACCACCTGGCTGGGCGCGGCCTATGACCCGCGCCGCGACATCGATCCGCGCTTTGCCTCGCTGGTGCAAAGCAGCGTGGATCACATCTACGCCGAGTTCATCGCCAAGGTGGCCGCCGCGCGCCAGCGCACGCCGGTGCAGGTCGACGCGGTGGCCCAGGGCCGGGTGTGGACCGGCGCGCAGGCGCTGCAGCACGGCCTGGTCGACCGACTCGGAAGCTTTGGCGATGCCGTTGCCACTGCCGCAGTGCGCGGCAAGCTGCCGCCGGCCGACCGCGGCGGCGCTCGCATCACCTACCTGGAGCGCGAGCCCGGTCGCCTGCAGCAACTGCTGGACCGGCTCGCACCGTCGCTGCTCGCGGGCCTGGCGCGGCACATCGACGCCGCACTGCCCGGCGCCGGCCTGCCTGCGCAGGCGGCGCGCGAGATGCAGCAGGAACTGCTCTGGCTGGCCGAGCTCACGCAGCAGCGCCGGCCCTATGCCCTGGCGGCGCACTGCCTGTGCAGCGACCCGTAGCCGGGCGCGGACCGCGGCCGTTCTGGAGCGGGCGCGCATGACGCCCCGGCCAAGCCGCCAGGCGGGCACACAGGTTGGCTTCAAGCCATTTGGTCCCGAAAGAGGGAGCGAGACCCGGGCATGCCTGCAGGATGTCCAGCCACCACCGCGGAACTGCCGCAGGGCTTTCGGTGCCTGCGCCAGCGACGCGGCGGTCGCCGCAACGGCGGGCTGACGACGAAGCGCCGGCCGCGGTGCCAGCATGTGCTAAGCAGGTGGGCGGCAGAAATCGTTGCCCGCGCATCGGTTTCTGCCGCCCACGCTCCTAAAGGGCGCGCTTCGCTAGGGGGCGCGCTTCGCTTTCGCGCGAAGAGGCGGCGCCGGCGCTGCTACGGCAGGCCCCGATGCCGGCGCAGCATCGGCCATGGTGGCCAGTGAGTCGATGATCGCGGAGGCCGCGGCGAATGCCGCCGTGTGTGATCTTTCGTCCGGCGCGCTGCGGTCCAGGTGCGCGGCCAGCAGCAGCGCCAGAGGCGACAGGTTCGCCGGCCCGTGGGGCCGCAACAACTGCCACGGCTCGACACCGAAGGCCCGGCCCAGGCGCTCGAGTTCGTCGATGCGCGTGGACACCGCGGCACGACGAATCCGGTCAAGCGTGCCGTTGCTGACCCCGCTGGCCGCGGTGATCTTGGGCAATGTGTTCAGATCCGGGTGCGCCGCCATCAATGCGCGCAGGTTGTTCGAAAGGATGTCACGGGGACGCATCGCTACAGCCTCCTGCGGCCAGTCTACCGCATGCGGGATGGATGGCGATCGCCCGGCAGTGCGCCGCCATCGGGCCGTCCTATCATCGATAGCTTGCCGGAACGCGAATCTTGACGCCCCAACGCTGTTGCCCGACCCTGGCTGGCGTTCTTGCCGGGGCGCCGGCTTGAGCCTGGGCCAGCCCGACGGGGTTGCGATCGCGCTGCTGGGCCACGGCGGCCGCGACTGGGGTGTCGTGGCCGTTTTCGCGGTGGTCTACCTGGGCATGTTCCTCGGCGGGCTGCCGTGGCTGAAGCTCGACCGTTCGGGCGTCGCGCTGCTCGGCGCCATCGCCGTCATTGCCCTGACCGGCCAGACGGTGGAGCAGGCGGCCAGGGCGGTGGACCTGCCCACCATCGTGCTGCTGTTCGCCTTCATGGTGGTGTCGGCGCAGATCCGGCTGGGCGGCTTCTATACCGAGGTGACGCGGCGCGTGGGCGCGATGCCGCTGTCGCGCAGCGGGCTGCTGGCGGCGCTGATCGCCGTGGCTGGCGCGCTGTCGGGGGTGTTTTCCAACGACGTGGTCTGCCTGGCGATGACGCCGGTGGTGGCGCGCCTGTGCCTGCAGCGTGGTCTGGACCCGCTGCCCTTCCTGGTGGGCCTGGCCTGCGCCGCCAACATCGGCTCGGCGGCCACGCTCATCGGCAACCCGCAGAACATGCTGATCGGCTCGGTGATGCAGCTGCACTTTGCCGACTACCTGCGCCAGGCGCTGCCTCCGGTGGCCTTGAGCCTGGCGTTTCTGTGGGCCTGGCTGGCCTTCGTGCCGGCAGGCGCGCCACGGGCCACGGCGACATTGGCCATCGCCGCCGACAACGAGCCGCCCTTCGACGCGTGGCAGTCGGCCAAGGGCCTGGGCGTGGCGCTGCTGCTGCTGTGCGTCTTCTTGTTCACCGACTGGCCGCGCGAGGTGGCTGCGCTGGTCGGCGCCGGCGTGCTGCTGCTCAGCCGGCGGCTGCATTCGGCCCACGTGATGGGCTTCGTCGACTGGCAGCTGCTGCTGCTATTCATCGGCCTGTTCGTGGTCAACCAGGTCTTCGAGAGCACCGGGCTGGCGGCCGAGGCCGTGGCCTGGCTCGGCAGCCGCGGCGTGCACCTGGGCGAGCCTGGGGTGTTGCTCGTGGTGGGCGTGCTGCTGTCGAACCTGGTGTCCAACGTGCCGGCCGTGATGCTGCTGCTGCCGCACCTGCAGGAGCCGCAGGCGGCCACGCTGCTGGCGCTGGTCAGCACGCTGGCCGGCAACCTGCTGCTGGTGGGCTCGATCGCCAACCTGATCGTCGTCGACCTGGCGCGCAAGCAGGGCATCGACATCGGCTGGCGGCAGCATGCGCGCATCGGCCTGCCGGTGACGATCGTCACGCTGGGCATCGTCTGGGCCTGGGTCGGTTGACCCCGGCCCAATGCCAGGCTGCCGCCGCTTGCCCAGGCGCAGGCCGACTGGCGCAACCTGCCCCGCCCATGGGCGGGCCTGCAGGCGACATCCGTGCCGGACTCGATCCGCGTGGCCATGCAGCTCCTGCCTTGAACCAGCACGGGATCGCGCTTCCATCGCCTTGAGGACGGGGTCGCCCAGATGGCTGATGGCGGACGCTGCGGTCCCTGCACAAACTGGCCGGCAGCCCGAACCCGGGTTGATGAACAAAGGATCCGCATGATGAACACGACTCTTGCAACGGCTTCGCCACGGCCAAGTGTGCGCCGTAGCCTGTGCGCCATCGCCTTGGCGGGAATGCTGCTCGCCACCGCCGGCTGTGGCGGCTCAGGCGGCGCAGACGACGCAACTGCGCCAGTGGACGGCCAGGCCCTGGTCGAAGGGACCTTCGCCACTGGACAGGCGGTGACGGGGCCCGTCGAACTGCTGGCAGCGGACAACACGCTGCTGCAGGCCCGCAGCGATGCCGCAGGGCGCTTCCGCTTCGACGCCGCCGGCTTGCGGGCGCCCTTCGTGCTGCGCGGCAGCCTGCCCGACGGCAGCCGGCTGCACTCGGCGCTGGCGGTCGCGCCGCGGGCCGGTGCGAGTGCCACGGCCAACCTGACGCCGCTGACCGAACTGGTGCTGGCCGATCTGTCTCCGCAAGGCCGCACCGAGCAGCTGTGGGCGATGGACGCTGCGGCGCGCAGCGGCAGGCTGGATGCCGCAGTGCTGGAGCGTTCGCGCCATCGCGTCGAGGCGATGATGGCGCCGCTGGCGGCGGCGCTGGGCGTTGCCAGTCAGACCGACCCGCTGGCCACGAGCTTCGCGGCCGACGGCCGCGGCCACGACGCGCTGCTGGATGCGCTGCGCGTGCAGAGCATCAACTCGGGCGATGCCACGTTGTTCGCAGTGCATGCGCGCGTTGCGCCCGACCGGCCGGCGGTGTGGACGTCGCAGCAGGACCCTCCGCCGCTGGACCTTGGCCCGAAGGCTGCGCGGGCCGACATGGGGGCGGTGCAAAGGGCTGCAGTAGACAGCTACGCCGCGCTGTCGCAGGCGGCCGGCGGCTTCGACCCCGCGCGCGTCGACGAAGCGCGCCTGCAGGCGGCGGCGGCTCAACTCGCCCGGCTGGACTTCTTCGCCAACGACTTCGAGAGCCAGGTCGAGCGCCTGCTGCCCGAGCTGTGGGCTGCGCTCGGCATGCCGCGGGCATTGATCGACGACTTCATGCGGCTGCTGCTGGCGGGTGCCGACGAGGCCTTCGACCTGCTGGTCAACTTCTTCGGCGACGACGCCGAGCGCGCCCGGGCCGACGCGGCGGCAATGCGCGTGCAGCCGGTGTCGGTGGACCCGGCGCAGGGCGTGGTCACCTACCGCATCGAGTTCGGCGGGCAGACATGGTTCCAGGACTGGACCGTGAGCGGTAATCGGCCGGCGTCGCAGCGGCTGCTGGCACGACAGCACAACGAATGCCTGAAGCCACGCTACGTGGGCGCCTTCGCCGGTTTCCCGATCAGCCCCGAGAGCTATATCCGCGACAGCGAGTACTTCAACGAATGCAGCTATGCGATCGAGTACGTCAGCTGTGTGTGGCGCGCCGGCACGACCGGCCGGCCCTTCGGCTGCATTGGCGGCGCCACCACCGGCCGGGCCGGACCGGGGCAGGGTACGGGGCTGCGCAGCGTGACGGCCGGGCCGCTGTTCGATGAGCGCGCGTTCGTGGTCTGCGCAGCGCCCCACAAGCCAGTGCCTGCGGCCAATCGGCAGGTCTTCGACGAGGTGTTCCGCCTCGCCTACCAGTGCGCGCTGTCCTGATCGTATGCGCCGCCCGGGCCACAGCATCGGCCAACCCGATGCGCGTCGGGCGAGGGATTTGCCATTGCCAGACAATCGCTGCCCGCGCTGGCCTGGCGATGGCGGCCTGCGGCCACGGGCAAGGGATGTCCTGACGCATGAAGGTGCTTCTGGTCGACGATCACGCGATCTTGCGCGAGGGCGTTGCCATGCTCTTGCAGCGCGAGTTCGCAGATCTCGTGCTGCTGCAGGCTGGCACTTTCGCGCAGGCTGCCCGGGCGCTTTCCGACCATGCGGATCTGGACCTCGTGCTGCTCGACCTCGAGCTGCCCGATGCAAGCGGCCTGGAAGCGCTGGTTCGGCTGCGGGCAACCGGGCACGAGGCCGTGATGATCGTGCTGTCCGCGGACACCGGACACGATCGCATCCTCGGCTGCATCGATGCGGGCGCTTCCGGCTATGTGCCGAAGTCGGCCAATGCCCGCGAAATGCTCGATGCGCTGCGTCGCGTGCTTGACGGCCAGGTCTATGTGCCGACGCAGATCCCGTTCAGCGGCACCAGCCTGTCCGCTGCCGCGCTCACGCCGCGGCAGCGCGAGGTCTGGGCATTGCTGGTGCAGGGCAAGCCCAACAAGGTGATCTGCAGGCAGCTGGGTCTTTCGGAGTCGACGGTGAAGACCCATCTGGCCGTGATCTTCCAGAAGCTGGGCGTGCATTCCCGCACCGAGGCCGTGGTTGCCGCCGCGCGCATGGGCTTGCGGCTCGGGCCACCGCCCGCGCCGTAGCCTGGGCTCAGCGCCGGGCCCGGGCCAGCAGCGCCCGCAGCGCCTGCCCCAGGCCTTCGGACCGATAGGGCTTGTGAAGCACCGGCACGTCGAGACGGGCGAATCGTTCCAGCTCATCCGGCGCCGTGGTGCCCGTCAGGATCAATGCCGGCACCTGGCTGCCGTAGTGTGCCTGCAAGGCCCTGATCGCGTCCAGCCCCGTGCCCTTCGACAGCTGGAAGTCGGTCAGCAGGGCAGCAGGGCGCGCCGGCAGCGTGCGCAGCCAGGCAGCCAAGGTGTCCAGGCCATCGAAGGCCTCGACGCCGGCGCCCCAGGACTGCAGGCGCGCGCGCAGCGCGTCGCGGGCCGCTGCCTCGTCCTCGACGACGATGATGGTCCTGCCGCTCAGGCTGGGCTGCGGCAGCTTCGCGGCGCCGTCGCCTTGCGGCGCAGCACCGGGCCGCGCCGGCTGCAGATCGATGGCGAACACGCTGCCGCGGCCGGGCGCCGAGCTCAGGCTCAGCGGGTGCCCCAGCAGCTCCAGGGACCGGGCCACGATTGCCAGCCCTAGGCCCAGACCGCCCTGCGCCGCATGGCCCTCGCCCTGGAAGAACTCATCGAAGATGCGCTGGCGGTCGCTCGCGGCAATGCCGATGCCGCTGTCCCTGACCTCAACCCGGACGAGGCCGCCTCGCGCGCGCGCCGCCACAAGCACACCGCCGCGCTCGGTGTAGCGCACGGCATTGGAGACCAGGTTGCGCAGCGCGCGTTCGAGCAGCACCGCATCGCTCATCACCCAGCGGTCGGTGGGGCGGAAACGAAGCCGCAAGCCCTTCGCCGCAGCGGCCCCGGCCTCTTGCCCGGCCACGCGCGACCACATCTCGGTCAAGGACACCGGCTGCAGCTCGACGGGTGCCGACATGGCGCCCAGGCGCGACAGGTCCAGCAGCCCGGTCAGCAGCGTTTCCAGACCGACCACGGACTCGGCTGCACGGTTGAGCATGTGGCGTTGCGCCGGCGACTCGGCCTGTTCGCGTGCCATCTCGACCATCAGGCCCACCGACACCAGCGGTTGTCGCAGGTCGTGGCTGGCCGCCGCCAGGAACCTGGACTTGGCGGCATTGGCGGCCTCGAGCCGGCGCGTGCGTTGCGCCACCGTGGCTTCGAGCTCGACGTTCAGGCCTTCGACGCGGTCGAGCGCCCGCACCACGCGCGCCAGCAGAGCCAATGCCACGGCGATGATCGTGACCGGCAGCACATAGGGCGCCCAATAGATCTCGGTGATCGGCCCGGCGCCGAACAGCAGCGACAGGTCGCGCGTCAGCGAGCCGACCAGCGCGATCAGCCCTGCCACCTGCAGCGTGCGCGACCAGCCGCGGCTGCGCACTGCATGCCGCAGCAACAGGCCCAAGGGCAGCAGCGCCAGAAGGTTGTGGGTCGGGTAGGCCACGGCGCGCGCGGTGCCGCCGTGGCCCGCGGCGATGGCCCAGGCGCCGGCCACCGACACGGCCACCGTCCAGGCCAGCAGCAGCCGGGTGAAGCGCGGCCACGATTCCTCGGCCGTGCTCTGCGCAAACACCGCCAGCAGGTACACCGTCCAGGCGTGCGTTGCGAAGAGCAGCCAGTCGCCGACCACCGCGCCCGGCACGGCCACGTCGAGAAAGTAGCTGTAGTTGCGTACGGCCACCAGCAGCGCGAGCGCGCCGAAGGCGCCGAGCGCCACCTCCTGGCGCCTGCGCCACCACAGCATCAGCAGCAGCAAGGCCACGGCCGCCGCGCCCGCGTTCAGCGCCTGCGGCAGCCGCTGGGCCAGCAGCTGGTACGCCTGCTGTACCTGGCGCATCTGCGCGATCGGCCCGACATCGACGGTGGAGAGCCCGCCACGGTACATGTAGCGCAGCTCGACCTCGACCTGGTTGCGGCCGGCGACCAGGAAGGCAGGCGGCAGGTCCACGAGCACGGCGCTGGCGTGGCCGGGGTTGCGGCCACTGAGGCCCGTGGCTTCGTCGGCCACCAGTTGCCCGTTGATCCAGACACGGTGATGGGTGCTCAGCCGCCTGAAGAACAAGGCCCAGGGGCTTTGCGGGGCCGCGCTCAGATCGAACGAGAAGCGGTAGCGGCCCTGCGCCTCGCGCGGTACGCCGCGGCGCGCCCAGGTGTCCGGGAGCGCGACCTGGACCGGTGGCGCCGTCGCCGTCTCGAACTCAGCCGAGGTGACGACGATGGGCTCGACACCCTGGGTCCGGCCGATGCTCAGCCAGGCGAGAAGAACGATGGCGAGCACGGCCCGGAGCATGGCGCGCGCATCGTGCCACGACTCGTCAAGGCCGCAGCGTCGCACCCCGTGCCGGCCCGGGCGGGCCGCCCGATCAGCGGCGGCGTGCCGCCGCGCAGCCGACCAGCCCCAGCCCGACCAGCAGCAGCCCCCAGGTGGCGGGTTCCGGCACTGGCGTCACGCCGACCGCGTCCACGCCCAACCACAGCATGACCCGGTCCATGCCCTCGCCCACGGCCGGCGCGAAATGGCCCACAGTGAAGCTGGCCGACCCGACGCCGTCGGCGAACACCAGGCCGCGCAGGTCCGGGTAGCCATCTCCGGTCAGCCCATGACGCAAGGCCGTGTCCCAGACGTACTCGAAGCGGAGGGTGCCGTACTCGCGGATGTCGTCCGCGTCGCCGCAGACCCCGTTGCTGCCGCTGCTGAAGCAGCCGAGGTCGATGCCGCTGAACCGCATGTACAGATAGTCGTAGGTATGCGTGCCGTCGGCGACGACACCGGCAGGCAGGTCGGTCATGCCTGCCGGTATCAGAAGATCGTCGGCGGTCGATACTTCCGAGAACTGGTTGTCGGTACCGGCAAACACCAAGCCGCCGTTGATGCTCAGCCTGTAGCTAAGGTTGGCGGGTGCCCAGATGTTGACGACGGCGCCGGCTATCCCGTCGACCGGCTCGGCGACCTTGGACACGCCAGCCGCACTGGGCCGCATCTCGAGCGTGTAGGGCTTGCCCAGCCAGCCGCGGGTGTCGAAAGCGACCGACCCCGCGTAGCCGTCCAGGTTCTGCGTGCTGGTGCCGATGGTCCCCGTGACGATGAGCGTGGGTGGCGTGGCCGCCTGTGCCGCGGCGCCGGCCCCCAGCAGCAGTGTCGAAAGCAGCCATGCCGACCCGTGCAGGGCCCCGGTACGAAGCGCGCAATGCTTGCTCAAGATCTTCTTCCATGGACGAACGTGCGCCAGGATGCGCCAAGCTGTGCTTCAGGGCAGGCATCCGCTTTGGATCGCCCGCGCCTTGCAAGCCCGGAACCCGCTTGAATCTTTGCATCGCAAAGGCCGCCTGTGCATCGTCCATTTGGATGAGGAGCGCCGATATCATTCGCGGCCTTTCTGCACCTGCCCATGGCCGAAGCTCCCGATTCCCTGAACGACGCGCAACTGCAGGCGGTGCACCACCTGTCCGGGCCCTGCCTGGTGCTGGCCGGCGCCGGCTCGGGCAAGACGCGGGTCATCGTGCACAAGATCGCGCGGCTGCTGCAGTCGGGCATCGAGCCGAAGCACATCGCCGCGATCACCTTCACCAACAAGGCTGCGGCCGAGATGCGCGAGCGCGCCAAGGCGCTGGTCGGCCCGCGGGCGGCCAGGGACCTGGCCATCAGCACCTTCCACTCGCTGGGTGTGCGTCTGCTGCGCAGCGATGGCCAGCGCGTGGGCCTGAAGGCGCAGTTCTCGATCCTCGACAGCGACGATGTGCTGGGGGTGCTGCGCGATGCCGGCGGCTGCAGCGACAACGCGCTGGCGCGCCGCTGGCAATGGACCATCAGCCTGTGGAAGAACCAGGGCCTGGACAGTTCAGGAGCCGAGGCCGCGGCGGTCAGCGACGACGAGCGCGTCGCCGCGCGCGTGATGCGGGCCTACGAGCAGCGTCTGGCGGCCTTCCAGGCAGTGGACTTCGACGACCTGATCGGCCTGCCGCTGAAGCTGCTGCAGCGCGATGCCGAGGCGCGGCAGAAGTGGCAGGAGCAGTTCCGCCACATCCTGGTGGACGAATACCAGGACACCAACGCGGTGCAGTACGAGCTGCTGAAGGCGCTGGTGGCGCACGAGGATGAGTGTCGCCGCGGCCACTTCACGGCAGTGGGCGACGACGACCAGAGCATCTATGGCTGGCGCGGCGCCACCCTCGACAACCTGAAGCGGCTGCCGCAGGATTTCCCCAGGCTGAAGCTGATCGCGCTGGAGCAGAACTACCGCTCCACTGGACACATCCTGCGCGCCGCCAACCAGGTGATTGCCGCCAACCCCAAGCTCTTCGAGAAGAAGCTGTGGAGCGCGCTGGGCGACGGCGAGCCGGTGCGCGTGCTCGAATGCGACGGCGAGGAGCACGAGGCCGAGCGCGCGGTGGCGCGCATCCAGTCGCTGCGCGCGGCCGATGCGACGCTCAAGCTCGGTGACTTCGCCGTGCTGTACCGCGCCAACCACCAGGCGCGGGTGTTCGAGCAGAAGCTGCGCGCCGCGCAGATCCCCTACAAGGTCTCCGGCGGGCAGAGCTTCTTCGACCGCGCCGAGATCAAGGACCTGTGCGCCTGGCTGCGCCTGCTGGTGAACCCCGACGACGACCCGGCCTTCCTGCGCGCCGTGGTGAGCCCGAAGCGCGGCATCGGCGCGCAGACGCTGGCCGGCCTGGGCGAGTTCGCCTCGAAGTGGAAGACCAGCCTGTTCGAGGCGCTGTTTTCGCCGACGCTGAAAACCCAGCTGGGCGCCAAGGCCATCGGCTCCCTGCACGAGTTCGGCCGCTGCGTCAACGACCTGGAGCATCGCGCGCGCCACACCACCGGTGCCGAGGACGCGCGGGCCCTCCTGCTCGACTGGCTGAAGGACATCGGCTACGAGCAGCACCTGCATGACGGCGAGGACAGCGAGAAGCTGGCCGGCGCGCGCTGGAGCAACGTGCTCGATTTCGTCGACTGGGTGGCGCGGCGCTGCGGCGGCGAGATCACGCAGGAAGGCGGCACCTTCGAGAGCGAGAAGCTCAGCGTGCTGCAGGTGGCGCAGACCATCAGCGTGATCATCAGCCTGGCCGATCGCGGCGACGAGCAGGACGTGATCACGCTGTCCACGCTGCATGCGGCCAAGGGCCTGGAATGGGCGCACGTGATGCTGGCCAGCGTCAACGAAGGGCTGCTGCCCTTCAAGGTGGACAGCGACGACGTGGGCGCCGCCGAGCTGGCGCAGCGCCTGGAAGAGGAACGCCGGCTGATGTACGTGGGCATCACCCGGGCCCGACGCACGCTGGTGGCCAGCACCCTGCGCCGGCGCAAGAAGGGCCGCGACACGGTGGCCGGCGTGCCCAGCCGCTTCATCGCCGAGATGAAGCTGAACGAAGGCGTGGCAAAGGAAGACCCGCGCGAGCGGCTGAAGCGGCTGCGCGCCGAGTTCGCGGCGCGCGCCGAGGCAGCGCCCCTCAGTCCGCCGTGATGTTGCCGGCGCGGATGGCGGCGCCGTATTTCTCGTAGTCCGAACGGATCATGGCGTTGATCTGCTCGGGCGTGCGCGGTGCCTGCGGCTCGGTACCCATCGCGCGCAGCTTCTGTTGCACCTCGGGCGATTCCAGCGCGGCGTTGATGGCGCTGTTGATGCGCGCCACCACCGGCTTGGGCACGGCCGAGTTGACCACGTAGCCGTACCAGGGCACCACGTTCGCCTCGGGGAAGCCGGCCTCGGCCAGCGTGGGCACGTTCGGGTAGGCGGCCAGCCGCTTGTCAGCCACCACCGCCAGCGCCTTGATCTTGCCGGCCGTGATCTGCGGCGCGGCAATGCCCACCGAGTAGACGCTGAACTGCACTTCGCCACGCACCATGTCCACCAGCACCGGCGGCTGGCCCTTGTACGGGATGCTGGTCATCTGCACGCCAGCGGCCTGGCGGAACATCTCGTAGTTCAGGTGCATCGACGTGCCGTTGCCCGGATTGCCGAAGTTCAGCTTGCCGGGCTCGCGCCTGGCCAGCGCCACCAGCTCCTTGGCGTCGTTGACGCCCAGCGCGGCCGGCACCGCGATGAACGACGGCGCCACCACCACCACGCCCACGCCGGTGACGTCCTTCACCGGATCCCACAGCCCCTTGTAGAGCGAGGCATTGGCCGTCAGCGCCGAGGCGGCGAACACCCAGGTGTAGCCGTCGGCCGGCGCGCGCAGCCCGGCCTGGGTGCCGATGTTGGCGTTGCCGCCGGGCCGCGGGTCGACGTTCACCGTCTGGCCGAGCGACTTCGACACATGCTCGGCGATGACCCGGGTGACCGAATCGACGATGCCGCCGGCCGGGTAGGGCACGATGATGGTGATCGGCCTGGTCGGGAAATCGCTGCCCTGGGCCTGCACGGCAGGCAAGGCGGCCAGGCCGACGGCCAGAGCCAGCAGGGCGCGGCGCGATGACGTTAGTCTCATGAGGTTGTCTCCAGGCAAGCTGGCCGCAAGGGTGGGCCGCTGGGATTTTTGCCGCGGCAGGCGCTGGGCGACAGCGGGGAAGCGAGGGGGCACCCACCAACCGTCGCAGGCCTCGGCGCCGCAAGCGCGGCACCTTCCCGCCCTTGCGCAGCGCCGCCGACTCCAGCCGCGGGTCAGGGTCCACCGCCAGCGGCCAGCGCACCACGCCAAGCGGCGGCAGGTCGTTGATGGAGTCGGTGCAGCAGGTGGCCTGCCGCAGCGCCGTCTCTGGCTGGCCCTGCTGTTGCAGCCAGGCGTGCAGGCCTCGGCGGGCACGGCCGGCGCCGCGGGTCTGCCATTATCGGCCGCATGCCTGCCTGGCCCGTGCCCCTGCTGGCCGCCGCGACGGGTGTCTGCGGCGCGCTGGCCATCCTGTCGGCTCCGTGGGCGCTCGGCCAGCCCTGGATGAACCTGGTCTTCAAGCCGCTGACCACGCTGCTGATCATCGCCCATGCCTGGCCGCGTGGTGCCGGCCAACCGCTGGCGCGGCGCTGGGTGCTGGTCGGCCTGCTGCTGTCGCTGTGTGGCGACGTGGCGCTGATGTGGCCCGAACGCGGTTTTCTGCCCGGCCTGGTCGCCTTCCTGCTGGCTCACCTGGCCTACCTGCGCGCCTTCACGCGTGATGGCGTGCCGTTGGCGGCGCTGCGGCCGCCCTTCGTGCTGTACGGCGGGCTCGCCGCGTTCATCCTGTGGCAGCTCTGGCCCGGCGTGCCTGCGCCGCTGCGCTGGCCGGTGCTGGCCTACGTGGCCTGCCTGGCGTCGATGGCCGCTCAGGCGGCCGTCGTCGGGCTGTGCTGGCGCGGTACGCCCCGCCGACGCCGAGGGCTGTGGCTCGCCGTCGGCGGGGCCTTGTTCCTTTGCTCCGACGCGCTGCTGGCCAGCAACCGCTTTGCCGCGCCGCTGCCGCTGTCGGATTTGTGGATCCTGCTCGGCTACTGGCTGGCGCAGTGGTGCATCGCTTCGTGGCTGGAGCCGCCGGCGCCGCGCGCCGCCTGATCGCTCAGATCAGCACGCCGGCGCCGCGCGCCGCCTGATCGCTCAGATCAGCACGCCGGCGCCGACCACCAGGATCAGCACCGCGGCGGTCGCGCTGAGCACCAGTCGCAGCATGGCGCCATCGCGCTGCTGCTCGGCCATCAGCTGCGCCAGTGGATCCTGCTTGGGAATGCCGCTGCCCACCGCCTCGACGAGCGAGGTAGACCACATGCGGGTGTCGTCGGGCGTCTGCCCGTTGGCGGCGAAGGCGTTCATGACATGGATCCGGTGCGGGTCTCGAGAGCGACGCAATGCCGCCGCGTGGACTTCATCTTCGACCCAAGCGATGACTGGTGCATGACAGGGGCACTGCGCCGCTGCGCCCTGCCGTGACGGAATCCCGCCGTTGCTGGCCTTTGCCGCGGCGCACGAGCCGCCCGGGCTCAGACGTCGTGGACGATGTCGCCGCGGCGGACGAGCACGCCGCCGGCCAGCAGTTCCTGCAGCAGGTGCCCGGCCCAGGCTTCAAAGCCGCCTTCGGGCCGCCCGAGCCCGGTCCAGATCGACTGCATCAGCGGCGTGTCGCGCAGCCACGCATGCAGGGCCGGCAAGGGCTGCTCGCGCTCTTCCATCATGTGGTACTTGAGCAGCACCTTGGCGCCGTGGCGCAGGTGCCGCTGCGGGCTGGCGCGAAACCCGGCGAGCCGGGCGCGGGCCCGCCCCAGCGCACCGGCCACGTCGGCAAAGGGCGCGCCGTGGCCCGGGATCACGATGCGTACCGGCAGCGTGGCGATCAGGTCGAGCACGCGCTGCACGTCGTCGAAGGCGGCTTCGCCGTCCAGCTCGGGAAAGACCACGCCGAAGCCGTTTTCCCACAGGGCATCGGCCGAGATCAGCACGCCATGGTCGGCATCGAACAGGATCACCGACTCCGGGTCGTGCCCCGGCGCGGCCATCACCTGCCAGTCGCGCCGGCCGATGCGCAGCACCTGGCCGGGCGACACGCTGCCCTGCGCGCCGTAGCGCTCACAGCGCTGGCGGGTAGGCCGGTAGCTCAGCGCCTGCTCGTCCCAGTCCTGCACCGCCTTGAAGCTGCCGCTGGGCACCCGCACGTCAAGCGCCCATTCGCGCTGTACTGCCGCATTGCCGCCGCAATGGTCGGAGTGCAGATGGGTGTTGACCACGTGGCGCAGCGGCTTGCCGCCGAGCAACTGCCGCAGCAGCGCCACGGTCTGTTCGGCATGCACGCTGTGGCCGGTGTCGATCAGCGTCGCGCCGTCGGCATCGTCGAGCAGGACGTTGTTCGAGGACAGCCAGCCCCGCTCCATCACATGCAGCCCGGGGCCGAAGGCGGCGGAAATCATGCAGCTACTTTATGCGATGGCGAATCGTCCGCCCCGCCAAGACCGGCGCACGGGGCCATCGAGCAAGGGCTGCGCGCCCGGCCGCCAACGCGGGTTTTCGCCCTACCCGAGCGCCGCCAGCCTGCCCTACGATAGCGATGGGGCTTCGTCAAGCACCTGACGCTGCCGTTTCCCTCAGTCCACTTCTATTGGAGACAAACCCGTGAGCAAGACCCCCAATCCACGCCGCAAGTTCATCGGCAAGGCCGCAGCCGGTGCCGTCGGCGCCGGCACCATGGCCTTCCCGATGGTGTCGACGGCGCAGACCGTGAACATGCGTTTTCAGAGCACCTGGCCGGCCAAGGACATCTTCCACGAGTACGCCAACGACTTCGCCAAGAAGATCAACGACATGGCCGGCGGCCGGCTGAAGATCGATGTGCTGCCCGCCGGCGCAGTGGTGCCGGCCTTCCAGCTGCTGGATGGCGTGGCCAAGGGCACGCTCGACGGCGGCCACGGCGTGGTCGCTTACCACTACGGCAAGAACTCGGCGCTGGCGCTGTGGGGTTCCGGCCCGGGCTACGGCATGGACCCGAACATGCTGCTGTCCTGGCACTACTACGGCGGCGGCGAGGCGCTGCTTCAGGAGATCTACAAGTCGCTGAACATCGACGTGGTCAGCTTCCTGCTCGGCCCGATGCCCACCCAGCCCTATGGCTGGTTCAAGAAGCCGATCGCCAGGGTCGAGGACATGAAGGGCATGAAGTTCCGCACCGTGGGCCTGGCGGTGGACATGTACACCGAGCAGGGCGCCGCGGTGAACCCGCTGCCCGGCGGCGAGATCGTGCCGGCGCTGGACCGTGGCCTGATCGACGGTGCCGAGTTCAACAACGCCTCGAGCGACCGCCTGCTGGGCTTCCCCGACGTGTCCAAGGTCTGCATGCTGCAGAGCTTCCACCAGAGCACCGAGCAGTTCGAGATCCTGTTCAACAAGGCCAAGTACGACGCGCTGTCGCCCGAACTGAAGAAGATCATCGACTACGCGGTGGAAGCCTCCAGCGCCGACATGAGCTGGAAGGCCGTGGATCGCAACTCGAAGGACTATGCCGAGCTGAAGAAGGCCGGCGTGCAGTTCTTCAAGACGCCGGACGCGATCCTGCGCAACCAGCTCGAGGTGTGGGACAGGGTGTCGGCCAAGAAGTCGGCAGAGAACCCGCTGTTCAAGAAGGTGCTCGACAGCCAGAAGGCCTTCGCGCAGCGCGCCACGGCCTGGCAGAACGATTACCTGGTCGACTTCAAGATGGCGTCCAACTACTACTTCGGCCGTCGCTGACGCGCCGCCGTCGACCGAGGGCCGCCGCGGGGCGGCCCTTGTCGCTTGATCCGGGCTCCAAGGAATCTCGATGCAATCGCTGTTGCTCGGCGTGGACCGACTGTCCACCTGGATCGGCCAGGCTTTCGCCTGGCTGATCGTGCTGCTCACCCTGATGATCTGCGGCGAGGTGTTCTCGCGCTACGTGCTGAACAACCCGCACGACTGGGCGCTGAACGCGCAGATCATGATGTACGGCACGCTGTTCATGATGGCTGGCGCCTACACGCTGGCCAAGAGTGGCCATGTGCGCGGCGACGTGCTCTACGGCTTCTTCCAACCGCGCACCCAGGCCACCATCGACCTGGTGCTCTACATCGTGTTCTTCCTGCCCGGCATCATCGCGCTGACCTGGGCCGGGTGGACCTATGCCAACGAATCGCTGGCCATCCGTGAGAAGACCTTTTCGGCCACGCCGCTGCCGCTGTACCCCTACAAGTTCATCGTGCCGCTGGCCGGCGCCATCCTGCTGCTGCAGGGGCTGGTGGAGATCGTGCGCTGCATGTTGTGTCTGCGCGACGGCGCCTGGCCCTCGCGCGAGCAGGACGTCGAGGAGGTCGACGTCGACAAGCTGAAGGAGATGGTCCACGTCAAGGACGAGGATATCGCCGCGCTGGACAGGTTCGTGGCGCCGGGCCCGGGAGCGCGGCAATGAGGGCGGGCCGAGCGCCGGGCCGCCCCAAGGCGGCCCGCATCCCCACGGGGGATCGGCGGTCGTACCCGACCGACGGGGGGCAGACATGAAGATTCGCAAGGAACTCTGGTTCGGTTTCATCCTGATGGCGCTCATCATCGCCGGCACGGCGGTGATGATGCTGTCGGCGCAGACCATCAGCAACGGCCACTACGGCCTGATGATGCTGGCGCTGGTGGTGGTGGCCATCATGC
>JBEIHU010000050.1:0-20387 GCA_040381175.1 Burkholderiaceae bacterium | reverse complement strand
GATCATCGCCAGCGACGGCATCAACTCGAAGCTGCGCAACCAGTACGCGCCGGTCTTCAAGCCGGACATCGTGACGCGGCCCAACCGCTACATCTGGCTGGGCACGCACAGGCTGTACGACGCCTTCACCTTCGTCTTCGAGAAAACCGAGCACGGCTGGTTCCAGGCGCACATCTACAAGTTCGACGAGCACACCACCACCTACATCGTCGAGACGCCGGAGCATGTGTGGAAGGCGCACGGCCTCGACAAGGCGGGCATGGACGACTCCATCGCCTTTTGCGAGAAGCTCTTCGCCCAGGACCTGCAGGGCCACAGGCTGATGACCAACGCGCGCCACCTGCGCGGCTCGGCCTGGCTGAATTTCCAGCGCGTGACCTGCGAGCAGTGGTCGCACTTCAACGGCCGGGCCCATGTGGTGCTGATGGGCGATGCGGTGCACACGGCGCACTTCGCCATCGGCTCGGGCACCAAGCTGGCGATCGAGGACGCGATCGAGCTGACGCGGCAGTTCAAGGAGCTGGGCGACTCGCCCGAGCAGATCGGCCACGTGCTGCAGCGCTACCAGGCGCTGCGCCGCGTCGACGTGCTGCGGCTGCAGAACGCCGCCTGGAACGCGATGGAGTGGTTCGAGAACGTCGGTGAACGTTATGCCGACCAGCTGCCGCCCGAGCAGTTCATGTACTCGATGCTGACGCGCAGCCAGCGCATCAGCCACGAAAACCTGCGCCTGCGCGACAAGGCCTGGCTCGAAGGCTTCGAGCGCTGGTTTGCCCAGGCCGCCGGGCTGCGGCTGCCGGCTGGACAGCCGGCGCCGCCGCCAATGTTCACGCCCTACACGATGCGCGGAGTGACGCTGAAGAACCGCGTGGTCGTCTCGCCGATGGCGCAATACAGCTGTGTCGACGGCGTGCCCGGCGACCACCACCTGATCCACCTGGGTGCGCGCGCGCTCGGCGGTGCCGGCATGGTGGTGGCCGAGATGACCTGCACCTCGCCCGACGCGCGCATCACGCCCGGCTGCCCGGGGCTGTGGAACGAGAAGCAGCGCGACGCCTGGAAGCGCATCGTCGACACGCTGCACCGCCAATCGGACGCGAAGATCGCGCTGCAGATCGGCCATGCCGGCCCGAAGGGCTCGACCAACGCCCCATGGGACGCCGACGGCGCCGACCGGCCGCTGCCGGCGGGCAACTGGCCGCTGCTCGCCGCATCGGCGGTGCCTTACCTGGAGGACGGCGCCGTGCCGAGCGCGATGACGCGCGCCGACATGGAGCGGGTGCGCGACGATTTCGTGCGCAGCACGCGCTATGCCGCCGAGGCCGGCTTCGACTGGCTGGAGCTGCACTGCGCGCACGGCTACCTGCTGTCCAGCTTCATCTCGCCGCTGACCAACCGGCGCACCGACGACCACGGCGGCAGCCTGGCGAACCGGCTGCGCTTTGCGCTGGAAGTCTTCGCTGCGGTGCGCGAGGCCTGGCCCCGGCACCTGCCGCTGTCGGTGCGCATCTCGGCCCACGACTGGGTCGACGGCGGCATCACGCCCGACGACGCGGTGCAGATCGCCCGTGCCTTCAGGTCGGCCGGCGCCGACATGATCGACTGCTCCTCGGGCCAGGTGAGCGCGCTGCAGAAGCCCACCTACGGCCGCATGTACCAGACGCCCTTTGCCGACCGCATCCGCAACGAGGCCGGCATCGCCACCATCGCGGTGGGCGCCATCAGCGAGGCCGACCATGTGAACAGCATCATCGCCGCCGGCCGCGCCGACCTGTGTGCGATCGGCCGGCCGCACCTGGCCAACCCGGCCTGGACACTGACCGAAGCGGCCAAGATCGGCTACACGCCGATGCCCTGGCCGAAGCAGTACCTGGCCGGCAAGGGCCAGATGGAGACGCTGTTCGCGCGCGAGAAGGCGCAGCAGGTTCAACCTCAATACAAGGAGCCGGCTTGATGAAGCGGGCAGCGAGGCACGAGATCGCGCCGCTGCTCGGCGACCGGAGCATCGGCATGGAAGCGCGCATGTCCAGCGACGACCACGACTCGCTGCGCCTGTGGCTGCGCCTGCTGGCCTGCAGCACCGACATCGAGACCGAGATCCGCAAGCGGCTGCGCGCCAGCCACGGCATGACGCTGGCGCGCTTCGACTACCTGGCGCAGTTGCACCGCCACCCCGACGGCCTGCGCATGAGTGCGCTGTCTCGCTTTCTGATGGTCACCGGCGGCAACGTCACCGGGCTGACCGACGAGCTCGAGAAAGACGGCCTGGTGCAGCGCGATGCCGAGCCCGGCGACCGGCGCAGCTACCGCGTCGCGCTCACCGCCAAAGGCCGCAAGATCTTCGACAGGATCGCCATTGAACACGAGCGCTGGGTGGTCGAGCTGTTCGGCGGCATCAGCGATGCCGAGCGGCAGCAGCTCTACGCCCTGCTCGGCCGGCTGCGCGTGCAGCTGTCGGCGCGCCATGAACCACCGCAGGAGACCTCGACCCCATGAGCACAGACCCCGCACTCCTGGCCGGCAACCGGCGTCCGCAGGCCGGCTACCGCGCCGAACACTTCCTGTGGAGCGTGCAAGACGGCATCGGCACGATCACGCTGAACCGGCCGGAGCGCAAGAACCCGCTCACCTTCGATTCCTATGCCGAGCTGCGCGACCTGTTCCAGCGCCTGAAGCATGCCGACGACGTGCACGTGGTGCTGATCCATGGCGCCGGCGGCAACTTCTGCTCGGGCGGCGACGTGCACGAGATCATCGGCCCGCTGATCCAGCTGAAGGCGCCCGAGCTGCTGATGTTCACGCGCATGACCGGCGACCTGGTCAAGGCCATGCGCCACTGCCCGCAGCCGGTGGTGGCCGCGATCGACGGCGTGTGCGCCGGCGCCGGCGCCATCATCGCCATGGCCTCGGACCTGCGCTGCGGCACCGCGCGCAGCAAGGTGGCCTTCCTGTTCAACCGCGTCGGCCTGGCCGGCTGCGACATGGGCGCGTGCAACATGCTGCCGCGCATCGTCGGCCACGGCCGCGCCAGCGAGCTGCTGTACACCGGCCGCGCGCTCGGCGGCGAGGAGGCGGCAGCCTGGGGCTTCTACAACCGGCTGTGCACGCCCGATGCGGTGCTCGACGAGGCCCGTGCGCTGGCGCAGGAGCTGCGCGCCGGGCCGACCTTCGCCAACGGCATCACCAAGAGCATGCTGCACCACGAATGGGCCATGGACGTGGACCAGGCGATCGAGGCCGAGGCCCAGGCACAGGCGCTGTGCATGCTGACCGAGGACTTCGGCCGCGCCTACCGGGCCTTCGCGGCCAAGGCGAAGCCGGTGTTCGAAGGCAATTGAGCCGGGGCTTGCGATGAGCGACACCCGATACCTGGACTGGCCGTTCTTCGAAGCCCGCCATGTCGAGATGCAGCGCGAGCTGGACGCCTGGGCCAGGGCCCACATCTCCCAGGACGCGCATGCCGATGTCGACGCCGATTGCCGCGCGCTGGTGGCCGCGCTCGGCGAGGCCGGCTGGCTGAGCCATGCGGTGGCCGGCACGGCCTATGGCGGCGCTGGCGAAGCGCTGGACACGCGCGCGCTGTGCCTGATTCGCGAGACGCTGGCCCGGCATTCCGGTCTGGCCGACTTTGCCTTCGCGATGCAGGGCCTGGGCTCGGGCGCGATCTCGCTGCACGGCACGCCCGAGCAGAAGGCCGCCTACCTGCCCAGGGTGGCGCGCGGCGCGGCCATCGCGGCCTTTGCTTTATCCGAGCCCGAGGCCGGCTCCGACGTGGCGGCGATGCGCTGCCAGGCCCGCATCGAAGGCGACGAGGTGGTGCTCGACGGCAGCAAGACCTGGATCTCCAACGGCGGCATCGCCGACTTCTACGTGGTCTTCGCCCGCAGCGGCGAGGCCGAGGGCGCGCGCGGGATCTCTGCCTTCATCATCGACGACGGCACACCCGGCCTCGAGATCGCCGAGCGCATCAACGTCATCGCGCCGCATCCGCTGGCTCGGCTGGAGTTCAACGGCTGCCGCATTCCCCTGAGCCAGCGCGTCGGCGCCGGCGGCGAGGGCTTCAAGGTCGCGATGCGCACACTGGACGTGTTCCGCACCTCGGTGGCCGCGGCGGCGCTGGGCATGGCGCGGCGCGCGCTGGACGAGGCGCTGTCGCGGGCCACCTCGCGCCGGATGTTCAAGCAGCTGCTGGCCGACTTCCAGCTGACGCAGGCCCAGTTGGCGAAGATGGCCACCACCATCGACAGCGCGGCGCTGCTCACCTACCGCGCCGCGTGGATGCGCGACCAGGGCCACAACGTCACCCGCGAGGCCGCCATGGCCAAGATGACGGCCACCGAGGGCGCGCAGAAGGTCATCGACGCGGCGGTGCAGATGTTCGGCGGCCGCGGCGTCGTCAGCGAGCAGCCGGTGGAGCGGCTGTACCGCGAGATCCGCGCACTGCGCATCTACGAAGGCGCCACCGAGGTGCAGCAGCTGATCATCGCCCGTGAACTCCTGAAGGACATGAAAGGCTGACCGCCATGCCCAGCGCCCATGTCGACAACTTCGCCCGCGACCACCTGCCGCCGCCCGAGGCTCTGCCCGAGCTGCGCTTCGACCTGCCGACGCTGCAATTCCCGGCGCGGCTGAACTGCGCCACCGAGCTGCTGGATCGCCACGTGAGCGAAGGCCGCGGCAACCGGCTGTGCATCCAGGCGCCGGGGCTGCGCTGGACCTATGCCGAGCTGCAGGCGCAGGCCAACCGCATCGCCAACGTGCTGGTCAGCGAGATGGGCCTGGTGGCCGGCAACCGCGTGCTGCTGCGCAGCCCGAACAATCCGATGCTGGCAGCCTGCTGGTTTGCGGTGGTCAAGGCCGGCGGCATCGCCGTGGGCAGCATGCCGCTGCTGCGCGCCAAGGAGCTGAAGCAGATCGTCGACAAGGCGCAAATCAGCCATGCGCTGTGCGACCTGCGGCTGGCCGACGAGATGAAGCTGGCCGCCGCCGACTGCCCCACGCTGCAGCAGCTGTGCTTCTTCAACGACCCCGGCGCCAACGGGCTGGAGGCCGCGGCGGCCCGCCAGCCGGACACCTTCGCCAACGTCGACACCGCGGCCGACGACGTCGTTCTGATGGCCTTCACCTCGGGCACCACCGGCCAGCCCAAGGGCACGATGCATTTCCACCGCGACGTGATGGCCGCCTGCGCCTGCTGGCCGCCGCACGTGCTGCGGGCGACCGCCGACGACATCTTCATCGGCAGCCCGCCGCTGGCCTTCACCTTCGGGCTGGGCGGCTTGCTGCTGTTCCCGATGAGCGTGGGCGCCTCCACCGTGCTGGTGGAGAAGGTCTCGCCGCCCGACCTGATGGCCGCGGTGCAGCGCTTCGGTGCGACGGTGATGTTCACCGCGCCGACCTCATACCGCGCGATCGCGATGTCGCTGCAAGGCCAGCCGTGGCCGGCGACCAGCCTGCGCAAGTGCGTATCGGCCGGCGAGGCGCTGCCCGCCGCCACGCGCACGCTGTGGCGCGAGACCAGCGCTCTGGAGATCATCGACGGCATCGGCTCCACCGAGCTGCTGCACATCTTCATCAGCGCCGACGAGCAGGACGCGCGCCCCGGCGCCACCGGCAAGGCGGTGCCCGGCTACACCGCCTGCGTGATGGATGCCGAAGGCCGGCCGCTGCCGCCGGGCCAGGTGGGCGCGCTGGCCGTCAAGGGCCCCACCGGTTGCAAGTACCTGGCCGATGCGCGCCAGGCGCAGTACGTGCGCGACGGCTGGAACTACACCGGCGACGCCTACCTGCTGGACGAGGACGGCTACTACCACTACCAGTCGCGCACCGACGACATGATCATCTCGGCCGGGTACAACATCGCCGGGCCCGAGGTGGAAGACGCGCTGCTGCGCCACCCCGACGTGGCCGAATGCGGCGTGGTCGGCATGCCGGACGAAGAGCGCGGCCAGATCGTCAAGGCCTTCGTGGTCCTGAAGCCCACGGCGCAACCGACGCCGGCCACCGCAAGCGCGCTGCAGGACTACGTCAAGCAAGCCATCGCGCCTTACAAATACCCGCGCGCCATCGAATTCCGCGACAAGCTGCCGCGCACCGAGACCGGCAAGCTGCAGCGCTTCCGGTTGCGCGAAGCATGACGGGCGCGGCCGAACGCCACGGCTTCGAGCGCGAGCGCACGATCCGCTTCTCGCACTGCGATCCGGCGGGCATCGTCTTCTTTCCGCAGTACCTGGTGATGGTCAACGACCTGAACGAGGACTGGTTCGGTCACCTGCTGGGCGTGCCCTATGCAGAGCTGATCGGCCGGCGCCGCACCGGGCTGCCGACGGTGAGCCTCGAGTGCGAGTTCACGGCCGTCAGCCGCATGGGCGAGGTGGTGACACTGGGCCTGACGGTGGAGCGGCTGGGCACGAAGTCGATCACCTTGCGCCACGGCTGCCGGCTGGGCGACGAATCGCGCATGGCCATCCGCCAGGTGCTGGTGACCACCGACCTGGACACGCACCGCGCCATTCACATCCCGGCCGACCTGCGCGCGGCCATCGAGACACACGCATCGGAGACCACCTGATGAAGAAGATCCTGCAACCGGCCGGCTGGGCGCGGCCCAAGGGTTATGCCAACGGCGTGGCGGCGCGCGGCACCGTGGTCAGCGTGGCCGGCATGATCGGCTGGGACGCCGAAGAGCGTTTTGCCAGCGAGCGCCTGGCCGACCAGGCGAGGCAGGCGCTGGCCAACGTGGTGGCGGTGCTGGCCGAGGCCGGCGCCGGCCCGCAGCACATCGTGCGCATGACCTGGTACCTGACCGACAAGCGCGAATACCTGGAGCAGGCGCGCGAGATCGGTGCCGCCTACCGCGAGCTGATCGGCGACTTCGGCGTCGCGATGACCGCGGTGCAGGTCAGCGCGCTGATCGAGGACCGCGCCAAGGTGGAGATCGAGGTAACGGCGGTGGTGCCGGATTGATGGGTCTTCAACAGCGCCGAGCCCGAAGCGCTCGCTCATGTCTGTTTGCCGAACAACGCCTGCAGCAGCTCCTGCGCCTTGCTCTTGCCCTGCGCAGTGAGCATCACGGACTTGGCGCTGCCCACGGGGTTTGAAATGTGGCCCTGCCCATGAAGCCGGCCAAGGGCATCCCAATCGAAGGATTTCCAAACGCGGTCATCACCATGCAAGCCCAGCAGCAGCAGGGCCAGCACGGCATCGTCGATGCGTTGCGTATCCAGCTCCATAAAGCCCCCTTCACTCCAGAGCAAGGCTGTCCACCGGGCTGTGGACAACGACACCGCCCGCTTTCAGCACATGAGGGTGCATGGTGGTGGCCACGACGGTGCGACCCGGCAGTTCCTGCAGCGTGCCAGGTCATGGCGGACCTGAATGTGCGCCGGTCGCCCTTGACTGAGCTCAGATCTTGCGAAGGTATGGATCGCGGGCGTGATTTATATCTTCACAAGCTCTCAGGCCTGGCCATGGACGAGGTGCGGAAACATCGCTCGGCGTGCTTCGTCATCCATCTCGGTCTTGAAGTTGTGCCTGTCCTTCAACGACGCGGTGCGCTGGGCCGCAGGGCGCGCATTCACGGCGTCGAACATGCGCTTCACGTGGGGCAGCTGCTCCCAGGCGTCGGCGCCCAGCGCGAAGGGGACAGCCCGCGCCCAGCCCCATACGGCCATGTCCAGCACGCTGTAGGCATCGCCGAGCATCCAGCTCTTGTCTGCCAGGTGGGCATCGAGGATCTTCCAGTGTCGCCAGGCTTCGAAGTCGTAGCGCTTGATGGCGTAGGGCAGCTGTTCCGTCGCGTAGTGCCTGAAGTGCACGCATTGGCCGGTGAAGGGGCCGATGCCGGAGGCCACGAACATCATCCATGACAGCAGGGCGCCCCGGTCTTGCGGTGCAGGCAAGAACTGGCCCGTCTTGTCGGCCAGATACAGCAGGATGGCCGAACTGTCGAACACCGTGGTGGTGTCGTCGACGATCACGGGCACCTTGGCGTTGGGGTTCAGGGCGGTGAAAGCGGGCAGGTGCTGTTCGCCCTTTCGCGTGTCGACGGGAACCGCCTCGTAGGGCAGCCCGGCTTCTTCGAGAAACAGCGCCACCTTCATGGGGTTGGGGGCGAGCGAGTAGTAGAACTTCAGCATGGCAGGGGCCTCGTCGGCAAATGATGGAGCCTCATATTCTGTCCCCCTCGCTCACGCCTTGCTGCGGCCGATCTCCAGTGGCCGCCGGCGCCGCAGGCCGCGAGCCCAGGCGGTGGCGAGCGGGCAACGGCGTTCCTTCCACCCCGCTTCGGCAAGACCCTGCTGCCGGGCACATTGAACGGCGCGCTGCGCGGCCGCGGGCGACGCTTCCTGGCGGAAGGGCATGGGAGTCGAACCCACCGGGCGCGCTGGGCGCACCCCACCGGTTTTGAAGACCGAGGGTTCCACCGGAAACCTGGCCCTTCCAACGCCCATCGCACGGTAGCACGCAGCCACGCTGGGCTCTGTCGCCTGAGGCGCGCGGCCATGGACCACATCCATCAGGCCCGCAAATGATGCCGCTTGCCGTCGAACCGGGTGATGCCGGCGCGGTCTAGAAACTCGATCACCTGCACCGTCAGGTTGCGGCCGATGCCGGTGCGGTCGCGGTAGGCGGCGGCGTCGTAGGCGCCATCGGGGCTGGCGGCTGCCAACGCCCGGGCCTCGGCCGCCAGCTGCGTCACCCCCTCGGGCAGGTAGACCCGGTTCGGTGCCACCGCCGCCAGCAGGCCGCGCTCGACCAGCCGCGCCAGCCCGGCCTGCAGCGCCGGCAGCGGCAGGGCCAGCTGCAAGGCCAGGTCACCGTGGATCGGCGGGCGCAAGCCAGCGGAGCGCAGCAGCGGCGTGATGCGCGCCAGCAGCGCCGCATCGTCGGCCGCCAGCACCGGCCGGTGGCCGGGACGGCGGTAGCTGAGGCCGTCACGCACCAGGCTGCCACCGGCCACGGCCACGCCCAGGCTGGCGTGCAGCAAGGGGTGTGCAGCCGCACCCGCCGCGCCGCCTGCCAGCAGTTGCCGGCGCAGAGCCGCCTCATCCGGCCCCAGGCTGTCAGGCTGACGCGAATGCCAATCGTCCACCGCCTGCAGCACCCGCGCCTGCCAGGCCAGCCACTGCGGCCGGGTCAGCCCCAACGGGCCGGCCGGGCCGGGCAAAACCTGCAGGCCCAGCTGTTGGTGAAGCACGGCCGTCTCGGCGGGCTGCAGGCCCCGGGCCCGCGCAAACTGCGCCAGGTCGGCGCCGTCGGGCGCGCCGTGCACCCAGGCCATCAGCGCCAACAGCGGGTCGGCCAGCGCCAGCGCCGCCAGCTGGGCCAGCCGCTGCGGCTGGCGACTGCCGCGCGCCGGGCCGCAGGCATCGACCACCCAGCCACCGGCCAGGGTGCGGTGGGCAGCGCCGTCGCGCAGGATGAAGTGGTCGCCCCAGGCCGCGCTGACCGGCCGCGCCAGTTGCAGCCGTGCCAGCTTCGGGTGGCGGCCGGGCAGCGGTGGGCCCGCATCCAGCACCGACAGCCGCGCCGGCACCGCCGCTGCGCCCAGGTGCAGCACCAGCTGGGCGCGCGGCCCCGGTGCGGCGTCGGTGCCCGGCGGCCATTGCAGCTGCACATCCAGCCGGTCGGTCACACCGGCTGCGCCTTCGGCCACCAGCCAGTCGCCCCGCTCGGGTGCGGCCCGCTTCAGGTCGGTGCCGGCCAGGTTGAGGGCGCAGCGCTGGCCGGCGCGGGCTGCGTCCACCGCCTCGCCCAGCACCTGCAGGCCGCGCACCCGCAGGGCACTGCCCTGGGGCAGCAACTGCAGCGCGTCGCCCACCCGCACCGCGCCGGCCAGCACCGCGCCGGTGACCACCCGGCCGGCGCCGTCCACCGCAAAGCTGCGGTCGATCGCCAGGCGGAAGAACCCCGGCGCCGGCTGGCGGGCCAGCGCTGCGGCCGCTGCAGCCAGGTGCCGGCACAGCGGTGCCAGGCCGTGGCCCGACAGCGCATCGACAGGGAACACCGCTGCCCCGGCAAACGGCCCGCCTTGCAACAGTTGTGCCACCTCGAACAGGGCCGCAGCCTGCCGGGACGGGTCGACCCGGCCGGTCTTGGTCAGCGCCACCACCAACTGCGGCACACCCAGCAGGCTCAGGATGTCCAGGTGCTCGCGGGTCTGCGGCATGGGGCCGTCGTCGGCAGCCACCACCAGCAGGGCCAGGTCGATGGCGGCCACGCCGGCCAGCATGTTGCGCACCAGGCGTTCATGGCCCGGCACGTCGGTAAAGCCCACGCGCAGGCCGGGCGCCGGCTGCCAGTGGGCAAAGCCCAGGTCGATGGTCATGCCCCGGGCCCGGGCCTCGGGCTGGCGGTCGGCGTGGATGCCGGTGATGGCCTGCACCAGCGTGGTCTTGCCATGGTCGACATGGCCGGCCGTGGCGATGATCATGGCGGCGCAGCGGCCAGCGCGGGCGGTCTGGCGCGCTGCAGTTGGTCGGCAAAGCCGGCTTCGTCGTCCAGGCAGCGCAGGTCCAGCCACAGGGCGCCATCGGCCACGCGGCCCACCACCGGCACCGGCAGTGCCCGCAGGCCGGCGGCCAGGGCTTCTAGCACCCGGCCCGCCCCCCGGCGCAGACCCGCCGGCTGCAGCCGCAGCGCAGCGCTGGGCAGGCGATCGACGGGCAGCGCACCGCTGCCGATCTGGCTCATCACCGCGGCCACGCTCACCTGCCAGGCCATGCCCAGCCAGCCGGCCAGCAGCGGTTGCAGCCGCCCGGCCTGGGCCTGGATATCGGCCAGCGGCCGCACCAGCAGGCGCAGCGCGGGCAGCTGCGCGGCCAGGCGGTCGGGGTCGGCATACAGGCGCAGCACGGCCTCCAGAGCGGCCAGGGTCAGCTTGTCGCAGCGCAGCGCGCGCTTGAACGGGTGCTTCTTCAGCCGCTGCACCAGGTCGGCCCGGCCGACGATGATGCCGGCCTGCGGCCCGCCCAGCAGCTTGTCACCCGAGAACAGCACCAGGTCGGCACCAGCGGCCAGGGTCTCGGCGGCGGTGGGCTCGTGCGGCAGGCCCCAGCGCGCCAGGTCGACCAGCGCGCCGCTGCCCAGGTCGACCACCAGCGGCAGGCCGTGGGCGCGTGCCAGCGGTGCCAGGTCGGCCGCGTCCACCGCCGCGCTGAAGCCCTGGATCTGGTAGTTGCTGGTGTGCACCTTCAGCAGCAGCGCGGTGCGCGCTCCGATGGCCTCGGCATGGTCGCGCAGGTGGGTGCGGTTGGTGGTGCCCACCTCGTGCAGCTTGCAACCGGCGCTGCGCATGATGTCGGGCAGGCGGAAGGCGCCGCCGATCTCGATCAGCTCACCGCGCGAGACGATCACCTCGCGCCGCGGCGCCAGCGCGGCCAGCACCAGCACCAGCGCGGCGGCGGTGTTGTTGACGACGGTGGCAGCCTCGGCGCCGGTCAGCTGCTGCAGCAGGCCGGCCACCGCGTCGTCGCGGTCGCCGCGCACGCCGCTGTCCAGGTCGAATTCCAGATTGGCCGCACCCCGCGCGACGGCGCTGATGGCGTCCAGCGCCTGCTGCGGCAGCGGCGCCCGGCCCAGGTTGGTGTGCAGCACCGTGCCGGTGAGGTTGAACACCGGCCGCAGCATCGGCTGCACGGCGGCCTGGATGCGGTGGGTGATGCCCTCGAGCAATGCGGCCCCATCGGGCACCTGGGGCGACGGAAGGTCAGCGCCTGCAGGGAGCCGGCCGCGCTGGGCCGCCAGTTCGTCACGCACCGCCGCCAGCACCACACTGCGTCCGTGGTCGGCCAGCGCAGCGGCCAGGCCGGGCCAGGCCAGCACCCGGTCGACCGATGGCAGGCCGGCGCGGGGCCTGGGCGCGCGTGCGGGCGGCGGGCTCAGCACCGCTGCTGCCCACGCACCGGCCTGGCGCTAAGGCGGGGCCTGCCCGGCCACCAGCCGTTGCACGATGCCCGGCAAGGCGGCATCGGCCAGGGCACGCAACTCGTCGTCGCTGCGGTCCTGGATCGGATGGGCGACGAAGACCATCGCCGGGTCGATGCCCAGCGACTTGGCCTGCATGGCTGCCGCCTGCACGAATTCACTCGATGCCACTCCCACGCCGGGAAGGCCGCGCGACTCCAGATCTGCGATGTCATGCATACAGCACGACGTGCACGATCCTCAGTCGGCCAGACCTTCGATGACGAGCTGGTTCTCGGCCGCGATCTGCTGGCGCAGCGCAGTGGGCGCCGGCCGGGTGAAGGTGGGCTTGCGGTAGCGGTTGACGGTGACGCCCTGCGCGGCCAGCAGTTCGGCCACGCGGTCGAGAAACACGTTGCCGCGCGCCTTGGAAATGTCGAGCACCGCCACGGCCCTGCCGTGCAGGGACTCGGGCCGCGCCGCCAGCGCCCGGGCGACGGGCGATCGCTCCGAGGTGGGGTCCAGCAACACCAGTGAGGCTGTCATGCCGTGATCTCCTTCGTGACAGGGATGGAGCCGACGGGCCCGGAGGCGGCCCAGCCGGCAATGATGGCCGAGAACAGGCCGGCGCCACCGCCGGCCCGCACGATCAGCAGGCCGCCGGGGCGGAACTTGGGGACGGGCTTGCCGGCCATGGCGGCGCTCAGGCCTTCGGCGATGCCGTCGGCACCGGCCACCAACTGGTCGCCCGGCACAGTGAGCAGGCGCGTCAGCTCGTCGAGCAGCCGCGCCTTCGACCAGCCGGCTTCCAGAAACACCCGGCAGTGGTCGGGCGACACCACCAGCAGCGCGTCGCCGGCCATCGCCAGCTTGGGGTGGTCGACCACCCTCAGGCAGGCGGCGAAGCTCTTGGCCAGCGATTCGGGCGTGCGGCTCTTCTGGTCGACCACACCCTGCACGCCCTCGCCGGCAAACAGCGTGACGGTGGACGCCTCGCGCGCAAAGCCGCGCTGCACATGCAGCGGTTCCCACTCGGGGATCTCGGCCTCGGCAAAGCAGAAGCTGTATTTGCCGGGCGTGCCCAGCGTGGCGCGGTCGACCTCGCCGGGCCGCCCGCCGCCGACGTTGCGGATGACCAGCTGCAGCGCGCGGCCGATGCTGGCATTCGCCCGGTGGCCCTGGCCCAGCGCATTGACCCCGGAGTTGACCCCCACTGCCCGGCCCAGCGGCCCGTTCACCAGCACCAGCGGGCCGCAGAACATGGTGGTGCACAGCACGCCGTGCATGCCGAATTCGTCGATCAGCGCCGCTTCCACCGCGGCCAGCACCAAGGGCATGTACTCCGGCTTGCAGCCTGCCATCACGGCATTGATGGCCACTTTCTCGACCGTGCAGGCTGCCAGGTCGGGCGGCACCAGCCCCAGCACCTCGCCGGGTGCGCGGCGCGTGCCGGCCAGCATGCGCAGCACCCGCGCCGGCGTGGGCGGCACCACCGGCAGGCCGTCGGTCCAGCCGCGGTCGTGGCAGGCCTCCATCGGGTCTTCGGCATCGCCCAGGGTGATGTTGCGCGCCGCCAGGCCGGTGTGGCCGAAACGCAGTTGCAGCTCTTCGGCCACGCCGGGGTCCAGCGTCTTGCTGGCGCAGCCAGGGCGCAGTTCGGGCAGCTCGGCGCCGAGGCCGGGCTGGCGGCTGATGTCCTGCCAGTCGCCCCGGTGCCAGCCGTGGGTGCGCGCCACCTCGCGCCCGCCCTGCATGCGGATCAGCGTGGGCACGAATTCGATGCCGAGGCGGAAACTTTGCTCCAGGGTGCTGTCGAACACCGCGCCGGGCACGCCGGCAGCGTAGGCCGGGTCGTCCTGCACCAGCACGGTGACCGGTTCGCCGCCATTGGCCAGGTGGGCCAGCAACGGCTCGACCAGGGTGCAGGTGGGGCATTCGCGCTTGGCGACGACGATCAGGCCATCGGGCAAGGGCATGGCGGGGTTCTCGGTGGCTGGAGGACAGCGCCGAGCATAGGAGCTTTGACCGCCTTCGGCAACGCCAAGGCGGCAACGCCCGGGTGAGCCCCGAGGGCCGCACTGCACCGTGCGGCGGCGGCCTGAAGGGCCAGGATCGGACGCCGGCGGCATCGCGTTGCGCGAGTATTGCAGCGCCGCCTTCGCGTCCAGCACGGCATGCAGTTCGTCGACCGGCGGCCGCAACCGGGCGGCCGCGGGCCTGGCGCTGGGCAGCGCCCTCAGCGCGCTGAGGCGTCGTCGGCCGGCGGCCTGGCCGGCGGCGCGTACCACTGCTCGCGCGGCACCACCTTGGCCTGCGCCGGGTCGCCCAGGTAGTGCGGCGACATGATCTGCACGCCGTGCTCGTTGAACACGTCCTGCACGTTGGCATGCAACAGGCTCATGACCTCGGCACGCGGCCGCGGTTGATCGGGCACCGCCTGGCAGACGAGCCGGTACTCGGGATAAAAGTCCGACAGCGCCACCTGGAACACATGCGGCGCCGGGTCGGCCAGCACGCCGGGCGTGCGCCGCGCCGCTTCCACCAGCATCGCCTGCACCTGCCGCCACGGCGTGTCGTAGCCGATGGTCACCGTGGTGTCGACGATGTAGCCCTTGCCCTTGACGGCGCGCGAGTAGTTGCGTGTCACCGCGCCCAGCACCTGGGAGTTGGAGATGGTCAGCTCCTCGCCCATGCCGGTGCGGATGCGGGTGGTGAACGCGCCCAGGTTGACCACCGTGCCCTCGTGCTGGTCGACACGCACGTATTCGCCGTTGTGGAAGGTGCGGGTGTAGGTCAGGATCAGCCCGCTGGCCAGCTGGCCCACCAGGTTGGACGCGCCCAGCGACAGCATCAGGCCAACCAGCACCGAAAGGCCCTTGAAGGCCTCGGTGTCCGAGCCCGGCAGGTAGGGGTAGGCCATGGCCAGTGCAAACAGCCAGACGGCGCCGATGCACAGCTTCGAGGTGATGGGCGCAACGTCGGCATCCAGCCAGCTCAGGTGCACCCGGCCCGCCGCCACCTTGCGAAAGAAGCCGCGCATCACGCGCGTCAGCAGCCACGCCAGCCAGAAGATCATGGCCGCCACCAGCAGGTCGGGGATGGCATGCACGATGGCCAGCGCAAATCGGCTGAGCATGCCGAGCAGGAACTCGTTCAGCTGCTCGCCCCAGGGCCTGGTGAACGGGAACTGGCCCAGCGCGATGCTGAGCCATTCGTACACCAGCAGGAGCACCAGCAGCCAGTACGCGGTGTCCAGCAGCCACTGCTCGAAGCGCAGCAAGCCCTCGCGGCGCACCACCTCCACGCCGCCGAGGCGCAGCTTGTCGGCATGGGCCAGCGTCTTGCCGATCAGCCAGCCCTGGATCCGCCGCCGCAGCACGCGCAGCAGCCACATCAGCGCCAGCATGACCGCGGCGGCGGCCAGCGCCACGGCAGCGCCGATGAGCAGCGAGCGCAGGTCGCGCGATTCGCGCGACTCGTCGATCGCCAGCTGCAGCATCGCCGCGGACCGGCGCGCGTCGACACGCGCCGCCGCCAGCGTGCGCTCGGTGGTGTCGTTCGGCGTGATGGCGAACACCAGCGCCTTGTCGATGCTGACGAGCACGCCTTCCGGGACATCGAGCGTCTGCACCTCGAGATCGCCGCCCGCCTGCAGCGCAGCGCGGATGCGCGCCTCGCTCTCGGCGGCGCGCGATTGCGCGCTCTGGCCAAACAGGCTGCCCCGCAGCGTGGCGATGTGCCGGTTCAAGACCACGATGCGGCCCGGCGGCTGCGCTGCGGCGTTTCCGTCCTGCGCCACCAGCGCGCCCAGGCTGGGCGCCGAGGCCTCGCTGACCGCCGGCGCCGAAGCCGCGCCCTGGGCCTGGGCCAGCGGCACACACAACCAGGCCAGCAGCAGCCATGCCCATGCCATCAACAGCGCCCGCATCGGCCGGCGCGCATCGACTTCAATGAATACCTTGCCTACGGGCAGCTGCATCGTGGCAGCCAGTCTACCGAAACACACCCGGGGGCTGAGCACCTCCAGGGTTCTGCACGGCATCGGTGCGGACCGAACCTGCCGCGCTTGGCGGCCAGACGCCGGCAGCCGAAGATCCGTGCGGCAGCCGGCCGGCAGACGTCCACGCGCTGCGCTGTGAACCGACATCAGGGCCGCACGCCCGGCGCCTCCAGCGGCATACCGCGGGCGCGCCAGGCCAGGTACAGCGCCAGCTCCACCCATTCGGACGCATCGGCCGCGAAGGGCTCGGCCCGCACCCCCGCCAGGCAGGCGCGCAGCCGGCGCTGCAGCGTGCCCAGGCCCTGCCATTCCAGCCGGTAGATCGGGTAGCCGGTCGGGTGGCCCTGCGGGATCGGGCTGCCACCCAGGCGGCGGCCGGCCAGCGCGTCGTGGCAGTCGGCGCAGGCCAGGTCCAGCTGGCCCAGGCGCCTGCGCCAAAGCGCCTGGCCGCGCTCGCGCGGCGCCTGCAGCCGGGCATCGTCGGGCGGCGTGATCGGCAGCCCGCGCGACTGGTAGGCGATGTAGGCCTGCAGCGCCAGCCCGGCCTCGGCATCGGCCGCGCCGGGCTGCACGCGCTGCTGGCAGCTGGCAATGCGCTGCGTCAGGTCCACTGGCCGGCCCCGCGCCGCATCGAAGGCCGGGTAGCGCGCCGCCACGCCGCGCATCGACTGCTTCGCATCGCCGTGGCAGCCGGCGCAGCCGGCGCCGCCGGCTGCCGCCGGCCGAGACCAGGCCTGCTCGCCCTGCAGCACCCATAGCATGCCAGGGTTCAGGCTGTCGTCGCGCTGCATGGCCTGCGTGGCCGGGCTCATGTCGAGGAAGCTGCTGCGCCGCTCGTCGGCCCGCAGCGGCAATGCCACGGCCAACGCCACCAGCGGCAGCGCCGCGACCCAGCCCCTCATGCCACGACCAGCGGCCGCTGCTCGCGCTGTTCGAACCCGTGGTCGCCGGCCCACTCGAAAAGCAGCGAGCCGCTGTCCAGCGCCCGCACGCTGAACTCGATGAAGGGGTTGGCGGCAATGGCCGGCGACAGGTCGGCCTCGATCACCAGTTCGCCGTTGTACAGGCAGCGGAAGCGCCGCACGATGTCGCGCGGCAGCACGCGGCCGTCGGCGCCGACGCGAAAACCGCTTTCCATCGGGTGCTGCAGCAGCGTGCGGACGCGGAAAATTTCGCCGCGGGCCACGCGTTCCGGCAAGGTGATCAGGCTGCGGGCCATGCTCGCCTCACTCCAGGCAGGCCGACAGGGTGACAATGACGTCCACCCGCTGCATCCAGCAGCTGCCGTCGGCCAGCCGGGCCACCGCCACCAGCTGCTGCGAGGTGGCCAGGCGCATGCGGGTGAAGAGATGGCGCTCGCCGGCCCGCGGCCCGAACACCGCGCGCAGCACCTCGCTCTGCGGGTTGCGCTCGGTGAACAGTGCCAGCGCCTGCACCTGCTCGGCCGGCACGCCGGGCACCGACACGCCCACCGGCACGGTGTTGCCGTTGTCCACCAGCAGTGCGATGTCCAGCTGCACGCGGCCTTCGCGCAGCGGCGCGCCACCGCTGAAATCGCGCAGCGCCGCAGCCAGCGATTCGGGCGTGGCCTGTGCCGGGCGCAGCAGCCACACGCCGCCCGCAGCGGCCAGCAACTGGCGGCGCGCGAAGCCGGCCATCAGCGCAGCGTCCGCAGGTAGGCCACCACGTCCTCGACCTGCTGCGCATCCAGCACCGGCCGGCCCTGCCAGGCCGTGCCCACCTGCTGCAGGCCATCGGTGCGGTAGTACGCGGGCATGGTCGTGGCCGGATTCAGCCGCCGCGCATCGGCCACTCGCAGCCGCAGCTGGGCCTCGCTCCAGCGCGCGCCGGCACCGGCCAGGTCGGTGCCGATGCTGCCCTGCAGCCGCTCCTCGGGCATTGGCGCCGCATGGCATAGCAGGCACAGGCCGGTCTGCCGGCTGGCGACGATGGCGCGGCCGCGCGCTGGATCGCCGGGCGTGGCCGTCAGCGGCTGCGGGATGCCGTCGTCCACCACGACATAGCTGCCCGGCGACACCTGCGCCGCCGCCACGGCCGCGGCGCCCAGCAGCAGCGCGGGAGCCAGGCGGTGCATCAGGCCTTCTTCAGGCTCTGCTCGCGCAGCGGCAGCTCGCGGATGCGCACGCCTGTGGCGGCGAAGATCGCGTTCAGCACCGCCGGCGCGGCCACCGCGATGGTGGGTTCGCCGACGCCGCCCCAGAAGCCGCCGGAGGGCACGATCACCGTCTCCACCTTGGGCATCTGCGGCATGCGCATCACCGGGTAGGTGTCGAAGTTGCTCTGCTCGATGCGCCCATTCTTCACCGTGCAGGCGCCGTACAGCGCCGCCGACAGGCCATAGACGAAGGAGCCTTCCACCTGCATCTCCACCTGCTGCGGGTTGACCACGTGGCCCGGGTCGGTGGCGGCGACGATGCGGTGGATCTTCAGCTCGCCGGCCGGGCTGACCGAGACCTCGGCCACCGCCGCCACGTAGCTGCCGAATCCCATCGTCTGCGCAATGCCGCGGAACACGCCGGCCGGCGCCGGCGTGCCCCAGCCGGCGGCCTTGGCCGCGGCCTCGAGCACCGCGCGGTGCTTGGGGTGGTTGCCCATCAGCTTCAGCCGCAAGGCCAGCGGGTCCTGCCCGGTGGCATGCGCCACCTCGTCGAGGAAGCACTCCAGGTAGACGGCGTTCTGGTTCAGGTTGACGCCGCGCCAGAAGCCCGGCGGCACCGACGGGTTGCGCATCGCATGGTCGATCAGCAGATTCGGCACCGCATAACCGATGGACGCCTCCGGGCCCGAGGCATTGAGCCCCTGGAAGACCACCGGGTCGCGGCCATCGCGCACGTTCTGCGGGAACACTCCAGCCAGGATCGACTGCCCGGCGATGCGCATGTGCAGCGCCGTCAGGTTGCCCTGCGCATCCAGCCCGGCCTGCAGCTTGCACATCGTCACCGGGTGGAAACGGCCGTGATGCATGTCCTCCTCGCGCGACCAGATCAGCTTCACCGGCGTGCCCGGCAGCTCCTTGGCGATGGCCACCGCCTGGCGCACCCAGTCGTGCACCGCGCCGCGCCGGCCGAAGCCGCCGCCGAGGTTGATCTTGTAGACCTCGCACTGCGCGGCCGGCAGGCCGGCGGCCTCGGCCGTGGCCGCCAGCGCCGCCTCGCCGTTCTGGGTGGGCGTCCAGACCTCGCAACGGTTGGGTGTCCAGCGCGCGGTGGCGTTCATCGTCTCCATCGTCGCGTGGTTCTGGTGCGGGTAGGCATACACCGCCTGCAGCTTGCGCGGCGCCGCGGCCAGGGCCGCCCGGGCATCGCCGTTGCTGTTGCCGACCACACCTTCAGGCGCGTCCAGCGCAGCCTTCAGCACCGCGGCGAAGGCCTCGCTGCTGGCATTGGCGTGCGGGCCTCCGTCCCAGACGATGGGCAGCGCATCGAGCGCGGTCTTGGCATGCCACCAGGTGTCGGCAACCACCGCCACCGCACTGTCGCCGACGGGCACCACCTTCTTGACGCCGGGGCGCCTGGCGATGGCCGCCACGTCGAAGCTCTTGACCTTGCCGCCGAACACCGGGCAGTCCTTGATCGCCGCATTCAGCATGCCGGGCAGCTTCAGGTCCATGCCGTAGACCTGCGCGCCGGTGGTCTTGTCCTTGGTATCCAGGCGCAGGACCGGCTTGCCGATCAGCTTCCAGTCCTTCGGGTCCTTCAGCGGCACGTTGGCCGGCGGCGTCAACTTGCCGGCCGCATCGGCCACCTTGCCGTAAGTGGTGCTGCGGCCCGAGGGTGCATGCGTGATCACGCTGTTGGCGGCGCGGCATTCACTGGCCGGCACCTTCCATTCGTCGGCCGCGGCCTGCACCAGCATCAGCCGCGCGGTGGCGCCGCCCTTGCGCACGTAGTCCTGCGATTCGCGGATGCCGCGGCTGCCGCCGGTGGAGAAGTTGCCCCAGACGCGGTTGCGCGCCAGGCTCTGGCCAGGCGTGGGCTGCTCGGTGCCGACCTTCGCCCAGTCGCATTCCAGCTCCTCGGCCACGAGCTGCGCCAGGCCGGTGAGCGTGCCTTGCCCCATCTCCGAGCGGGCGATGCGGATGATCACCCGGTCGTCGGGCAGCACGCGCACCCAGGCATTCACCTCGGGCGGCTGCGCGCCGGCCTGGGCCAGTGCGATGCCGGGGATGTGGAAGCCGACCACCAGGCCGGCACCGGCGCCGAGGAAACCGCGGCGCGAGACTTCAATGTCCTGCAGCATCGTTGCCTCCTCAGGCCCTGGCGGCCGCGGCCTGCTTGATGCCGGCGCGCACGCGGTTGTAGGTGCCGCAGCGGCAGATGTTGCTCATGGCCGCGTCAATGTCGGCATCGGTGGGCTGCGGCTTGGCCGCCAGCAGCGCGGCCGCCGCCATGATCATGCCGCTCTGGCAGAAGCCGCATTGGGGCACGTCCAGCGCCGCCCAGGCCTTCTGCACCGGGTG
>JBEIHU010000049.1:0-20940 GCA_040381175.1 Burkholderiaceae bacterium | reverse complement strand
GTTCAGCCACTACTTCACCGACCTGCGCGACGCGCTGGACAACAGCGACGACCACGAAGTGCGGCGCCTGCTGGCCGAATGGCTGCACCTGGATGCCAGCGAACTGCCGCATACCGAGATGCTTCGCCATGTGGTCGAGCATGCACTGCTGGCCGCGCACCGGCATGTGTTCGGCGTGTTCTTCTGGTTCATCGTCTGCTCTGCGCTGGGCCTCGGCCCGGCCGGTGCGGTGCTGTTCCGCATGGCCGAGTTCGCCAGCCGCTACTGGGCCTATCGCCAGAGCGCGCTCGATGCCCCCCACAACGACCGGCTGCTCGAGGCCTCACGGCGTGTCTTCGGCCTGATCGACCTAGTGCCTGCACGGTTGACCGCCTTCGGCTTCGCGGTGGTGGGCAACTTCGAGGAGGCCGTCAACGGCTGGCGGCGGGATGCCGGGCTGTGGCGGCAGCCCAACGAGGGCATCATCCTCGCCGCCGCGGCCGGCGCGGTGGGCGTGCAGCTGGGCGGCCGTGCGGCGCCCGGCGTCACGCCGGACCGGTCCAAGACCTTCAGCGGCGGCACGGCAGATGCCGCAGCGGCCGAAGGCTCGACCGCAGGACTGCCGCTGCAGCCAGCCCACCTGCAAAGCGTGGTCGGGCTGGTCTGGCGCTCGGTGGTGCTGTGGATGCTGCTGCTGGCACTGCTGACGCTGGCCAACATCCTGGGTTGAAGCCAGCGCTTCAGCGCGGGCTCAGCTCGTCCAGGATCTGTGCATAAAGCCGGTAGCGCTGCACCGCGATCTCGCCGCGCTCCACCGCCGCGAGCACGCCGCAGCCTGGTTCGTGGCGGTGCGTGCAGTTGTAGAACCGGCATTGGCCGAGGTGGGCCTGCAGGTCGGGCATCAGCTGCGCCAGCTGCGCGGGTTCGATGTGGCGCAGGCCGAACTCCTGGAAGCCCGGCGAATCGATCAACGCGCCGCGGCGTTGCGCGTCCAGCCAGTACCACAGCGTGCTGGTGGTCGTGTGCCGGCCCGAGTTCAGCGCCTGCGAGATTTCGCCCACCTGCGCCTGCGCCTGCGGCACCAGCAGGTTGATCAGCGTGCTCTTGCCGGTGCCGCTTGGACCCAATGCCAGCGTCACCTTGTCCTGCAGTACAGGGCGCAGCAGCGCCAACGCGCGCTGCGGCTCGGCCTTCAGCGCGAACTCCAGCACCTGCAGGCCCATGTCGACGTAGGGCCGCAACCGTTCGCGCGCCGCTGCGGCGCTGGGCAGGTCGGTCTTGTTCAGGCCGATCAGTGCCGGGATGCCGGCGCTTTGCGCTGCCACCAGCGCACGCGCCAGCTGCGACTCGCTGAACACAGGTTCTCCGGCCAGCAGCAGCAGGATCTGGTCCAGGTTGGCGGCAAAGGACTTGGTTCGCCATGCATCCTGGCGGAACAGCAGGTTGCGCCGCGGCTCCACCGATTCGATCACGCCCTCGTCCCCGGCCGGCTGCCAGCGCACCTGGTCGCCAACCACCAGATCGGCCCTGCGTCCGCGCAGGTGGCACTGCACGCGCCGGCCCAGGTCGGTCTCGATGAAGGCATGCCGGCCATGCGCGGCGACGACCCGCGCCACGGGCAGCGCCTGGGAACGGGTCAAGGCAGCAGGGCGTCCACCTTGGCCGCGCAGATGAAGTCGTTGATCGAGATGCCGGCGACCGAATGGGTGTTGAAGCGAACCGTGCAGCGGTTGTAGCCGAGCGCGATGTCGGGGTGGTGGTCTTCGGCATGGGCGATCCAGGCCAGCGCGTTGACGAAGGCCATGGTCTCGTGGAAGTTGCCGAAGCGCCAGGTCTTTTCGATGGCGCCGTCGCGCAGGGCCCAGCCATCGACGCGGTCCAGGTGCGCCGTGATGTCGGCGGCGGCCATTGGCGGCTGGCCTTCGAGCGGTTGGCAATGCAGGGACTTCAGGTCGTTCATGCTGATCAGCGGGCGGCATGGCCCAGGGCGGCCAGGCGTTCCGACGCCGGTGGGTGGGAATAGTAGAAGCGCACGTAAAGCGGGTCCGGTGTCAGCGTTGAGGCATTGTCCTCGTGCAACTTGAGCAGCGCATTGGCCAGGTCAAGGCCACTGGCCCGGGCGCAGGCGTAGGCATCGGCTTCGAATTCATGATGTCTGGAGAAATGCGCCATCAACGGCGACAGGAAGAAGGCGAACGGCGGCAGCGCCAGCATGAACAGCAGCAGCGCCAGCGCGTCGTTGGGCGCATCCATGTTCGGCGTGACGCCCAGGCCCTGGTAGAAGGGCGCCTGTGTCGACAGCCAGCCCAGCAAGCCCAGGCCCAGCAGACTGAAGCCGAAGATGCCGGCCATGCGCTTGTGCACGTGGCGGTGGCTGAAATGCCCCAGCTCGTGGGCCAGCACCGCCTCCACTTCGCCCGGCGACAGGCGCTGCAACAGCGTGTCGAAGAAAACCACGCGCTTGGCCCCGCCCAGGCCGGTGAAGTAGGCGTTGGCATGGGCCGAGCGGCGGCTGCCGTCCATCACGAACAACCCCTTGGTCGCAAAGCCGCAGCGCTGCATCAGAGATTGCACGCGCTCCTTCAGCGCACCATCGGCCAGCGGTTCGAACTTGTTGAACAGCGGCGCGATCAGTGTCGGATACAGCACCAGCAGCACCAGGTTGAAGGCCATCCAGGCGCCCCAGGCCCACAGCCACCACAGCGTGCCGGCCGCGCCCATGATCCACAGGATCAACGCGGCCAGCTGCAGTCCGATCAGCGCGCCGACAATGGCATTCTTCAGCAGGTCGGCGATGAACAGCCTCGGCGTCATGCGATTGAAGCCGAAGCGCTGTTCGATGCGGAAGGTGCTGTATAGCTCGAAAGGCAGGTCGAGCGCCCCGCCGATCAGCGCGAACGCGGCCAGCAGCGCCAGCTGATAGCCCAGGTTGCCGAAGCGCGGCTGCACGCCTTCGAGCATGAACTGGTTGAGTGCGTCCAGGCCGCCCAGCAGCGTCCAGCCCAGCAGCGCCAGCGTGCCGAAAGCGGCGGCCAGCAGACCGAAGCGGCTCTTGGCCAAGGTGTAGTCGGCGCCGCGGCGGTGGGCCTGCAGCGTGACCGTGTCGGCGAAGGGCGCGGGCACCTCGTTGCGGTGCGCCGCAACGTGCCGCATCTGCCGTGTGGCCAGCCAGAACTTGGCGGCCAGCGACGCCAGCAGCGCGGCAGCGAACAACAAGCTGAAGGTGGAACTTTCCATGGCGGTCGCAAGTGTAGGCTTGAGTCAGAATCAGTGCTGTCACCGCACCTGGAAGACAACGTCATGACCGAGCCCGTGCTGCCGCCAAACGAGCACAACCTGATCTGGATCGACCTGGAGATGACGGGTCTGTCGCCGCAGACCGACCGCATCATCGAGATTGCCGTGGTCGTGACCGATGCGCAGGTCACGCGGCGCGTCGAAGGCCCGGTGCTGGCGGTGCACCAGAACGATGCGGTGCTCGATGCGATGGATGCCTGGAACAAGGGCACCCACGGCAAGAGCGGGCTGATCGAGCGGGTCAAGGCCTCGACGTTGGACGAGGCCGCGGCCGAGGCGCAGGTGATCGCCTTCCTGAAGCACTACGTGCCGGCGGGCAAGAGCCCGATGTGCGGCAACAGCATCTGCCAGGACCGGCGCTTCCTGGCCAAGGACATGCCGGCGCTGGAAGCCTTCTTCCATTACCGCAACCTCGACGTCAGCACCTTGAAGGAACTGGCGCGGCGCTGGAAGCCGGGCGTGGTCGAGGGCTTCAAGAAGGTGCAGGCGCACACCGCGCTGGCCGACATCCACGAATCCATCGACGAACTGCTGCATTACCGGCAGCACTTCCTGCAGGTCCAGGCCCAGTGAAGACCCGGCCTCGGATACAATCCAGGTCTGGCTTCAAGTTGAAGTCTTCCGTTCATCCCTGTTGACCTTGTTCGTGTCCTTCCCGCAGCCTCCCGGCTGTGCGATCCAGACGTGATGCGTCCCCTCGCGGGACTTTGGTCGGCGGCGATGCCGTCGCCCTGATCCGTCTGCTCCGGCGCCTTGCGTCGGATCGTTCAAATCCTGTTGCGACCCGATCCTGACGGCGCCCGCCGAGGCGCCGACGGCGTGCGCGAGCGCGTCGATCTGACGAAAGTGATGACATGAGTTTCGAATCCCTGAGCCTGCACCAGGCGCTGACCCATGCCGTGCGCGATGCCGGCTATGACCAGGCCACCGAGGTGCAGCAACGCGCCATTCCGCCGGCGCTGGCCGGCGCCGACCTGATGGTCTCGGCCAGCACCGGCAGCGGCAAGACGGCCTCCTTCGTCCTGCCTGCGCTGCAGCGCGTGCTGGCCGCGCGCGGCGATGACGGCAAGCGGCGCGACAAGGGCGTGGTCCACGGCCCGCGCGTCCTCGTGCTGACGCCGACACGCGAGCTGGCCCTGCAGGTGGCCAAGGCCGCCGTCACCTACGGCCGCCACGTGCCGGGCCTGCGCGTGGCCACGGTGGTCGGCGGCGTGCCCTATCCGGCGCAGCTGAAGGCGCTGCGCGGCCCGCTGGACCTGCTGATCGCCACGCCGGGCCGGCTGATCGACCATCTGCAAAGCGGCCGCTGCGTGCTGTCCAACCTCGAGGTGCTGGTGCTCGACGAGGCCGACCGCATGCTCGACATGGGCTTCATCGACGACATCCACCTGATCGCCGAGGCCACGCCCAAGGCGCGGCAGACGCTGATGTTCAGCGCCACCTTCGCCGGCAATGTCGGCACGCTGGCCAACAACCTGCTGCGCACGCCGCAGCGCATCGACGTGGCTTCGCACACGGACACCCACGCCGACATCGAGCAGCGGCTGCACTGGGCCGACGACCACGAGCACAAGAATGCGCTGCTCGACCACATCCTCACCGACCGCAGCGTCGAGCAGGCGCTGGTGTTCACCAGCACGCAGCGTGACGCCGACTGGCTGGCCGACCGGCTGGCCGACATGGGGCACCACGTGGCGTCGCTGCACGGCGGCATGCCGCAGGGCCGGCGCAACCGCGTATTGCAAGGCCTGCGCTCGCGCCACCTAAAGGTGCTGGTGGCCACCGACGTGGCTGCGCGCGGCATCGACGTGCCGACCATCAGCCATGTCATCAACTACGGCCTGCCGATGAAGGCCGAGGACTACGTGCACCGCATCGGTCGCACCGGCCGCGCCGGCCGTTCGGGCCTGGCGGTGACGCTGGCCGAGCGCCGCGATGCCTCAATGATCCACAGCATCCAGCGTTTCACCACACAGCGCATCCCCCCGGCCACCATCGCTGGACTGGAGCCGCGCCGCCCCGAGCCGAAGCCGGCGCAGCCGCGCTTCGCACCAGGCCGTGGCGGACCGCGCCGCGGCGGGCCGGGATTCGGTCAAACGGAGCGCCGCGGCGGCTGGAGCAAGCCGCGGCCGGCTCGCTGAGCCGAAGCTTCGAGCGACCGCTGCGCAACCGGCTTTGCCGGGCCGCTGGCGGTGCCCCCTGGGGGGAGCGCCGAAGGCGCTTCGGGGAGGTCTATGTCCCCAGCAGGTCGACCTCGAACACCAGCGTGGCGTTCGCCGGGATCACGCCGCCGGCGCCGCGCTCGCCATAGCCGAGCGCAGGCGGGATCAGCAGCACGCGGGTGCCGCCGACCTTCATGCCCTGCACCCCTTCATCCCAGCCGCCGATGACCTGGCCTGCGCCGAGGCCGAAGCGGAAAGGCTGGCCGCGGTCCTTGCTGCTGTCGAACTTGCGGCCGCGGCCGCCGGGCGCCGCCGGGTCGTGCAGCCAGCCCGTGTAATGCACGCTGACCTGCTGGCCGGCCCGCGCGGTGTCGCCGGCGCCGGCCACGGTGTCGTCGTACTGCAGGCCGGAGGGGGTGGTGATCATGGCAAGGGGTCCTGTGGGTTGAGGGCCGCGCATCATGCCACCCATCGCGCCGCCCAGGCCCGGATGGCGGCGGCCAACCAGTCCTCGCGCCCGGTGGCCTCGAGCGGCGGCAGGTGCAGCACGCGCGCCGCCTTGCGCAGCGCCGCCAGCGGGTCGCTCAGCTCGATGGGCGCCGCGCCGGTCTGCTTCGACAGCTTGTGACCGTCCGAGCCCCGCACCAGCGGCAGGTGCAGGTAGCGGGGCGTGGGCAGCGCCAGCGCGCGCTGCAACAGGATCTGCCGTGCGGTGTTGTCGGCCAGGTCTTCGCCGCGCACCACGTGGCTCACCCGTTGCCAGGCGTCGTCGATCACCACCGCCAGCTGGTAGGCCCACAGGCCATCGGCGCGCCTGAGCACAAAGTCGCCGACTTCGCGCTCCACGTCCTGCGTCATCGGGCCGAGCCGGCGGTCGACCCAGTCGATGCGCGGGCCGATGCCGGCGTGTTGCGTGCGCATGCGCACGGCGCGCGCCAGCTTGCCGTGCAGGCCGTCGCGGCAGGTGCCCGGGTAGACCGCCTGCTCGTGTCGTGCCCTCGGCGCGCCGCGCTCCGCCAGTGCGGCATCGATGTCGCGGCGCGAGCAGCCGCAGTCGAAGGCCCAGCCCGCGGCACGCAGCGCGTCGAGCGCCTGCTCGTAGGCGGCAGAGCGCTGCGACTGATGCACCGGCGCCTCGTCCGGCACCAGACCGAGCGTGGCCAGCTGCCGCAGGATCACCTGGTCCATGCCAGGCAGGCAGCGCGGCGCATCGACGTCCTCGATGCGCACCAGCCAGCGCCCGCCCTGCGCCCGGGCATCCAGCCAGCTGGCCAGCGCCGCCACCAGCGAGCCGTCGTGCAGCGGCCCGGTGGGCGAGGGGGCAAAGCGGCCGGCTGCCGCGCCGCCAGCCATGCCGCCTCAGGCGCCCTGGCGCTCCAGCAGCGCCTGGCGCGTGGTCGGCACGGCCAGCTGCTTCAGCCACCACTGCAGTCCCAGGCCCAGCGACGCGCGCTCGCGCCGTCCGCTGCCGCAGCGCCAGGCGTAGCCCATGCGCGCCGGCGCGTTGGGCCGCAGCGTCTTCTTCTGCAGCAGAGTTCCCCTGGCCAGGTGTGGGCGCAGCATAGGCTCGGGGATGTAGCCGCAGCCCAGGCCGCGCAGCAGCGCCTCGACCTTGGCCGCCATGCTCGACACCGTCAGCACGTCCTGCCCGGGCAGCAGGTTCACGGTCAAGGGCGACATGCGCTGGGCCGTGTCGGCCACCGCCACCGCACGGTAGCGCAGCAGTTCCACGTCGTTGAGCGGTGCGGTGGCCGCCGCCAAGGGGTGGTGCGGCGCTACCGCGAAGACGAAGGCCAGATCGCCCAGCGGCTCCACCGCCACGCCAGGCGGCGGGCTCTGCAGTCCCACGCCGATGGCCAGGTCGGCCTGGCCGCTGACCAGCGCCTCCCAGGTTCCGGCCAGCACCTCGGTGCGCAGCTTCAGCCGCGTGCCCGGCCCGCCGTTGTTCGGCGCGCCGCCGCTGCTGCGCCCCTGCGGATCCAGCGCGAAGAAGGCCTCGCACAGCTCCAACAACGTCCGCCGCGAGATCACGTCGTCTACTGCCACGCTGAGCTGCGTCTCCCAGCCTGAGGCCACGCGCTTGACCCGGTTGGCCACCGCCGCGCTCTCGGCCAGCAGCCGCCGGCCCTCGTTCAGCAGCTCCTCGCCGGCAGCCGTGAACCTGGCCTGGCGCGAGCGACGGTCGAAGAGCAGCACGTCCAGCGCCTCCTCGAGCTGGCGCACGCTGTAGGTCAGCGCCGACGGCACCTTGCCGAGCTCGCGCGCGGCCGCGGCAAAGCTGCCGGTGCGGGCGATGGCGTCGATCATTGCCAGCGCATCGGGCGTCAGGGCATGGTGGGTCTGTGGCATGTCGGGCTTCGGGCAGGAGCGGCAAGGCGGGTTCATCTTATTTGAACGCCGTGCTCAAGCCGCGACGGCTGTGAGCGCGGCCCCCAGCCTTACATTGGCTGCATCGCAAGCTGACTCGTGGAGCACCGAGTGATCACCCTTCGTCCCGCCCAGGAACGCGGCCATGCCGACCACGGCTGGCTGGACAGCTGGCACAGCTTTTCCTTCGCCGGCTACCACGAGCCCGCCCACATGGGTTTCGGCAACCTGCGCGTCATCAACGAAGACCGCATCGCCCCGGGCAGCGGCTTCGGCACGCATGGCCACCGCGACATGGAGATCATCAGCTACGTGCTCAGCGGCGAGCTGGCACACCAGGACAGCATGGGCAATGGCCGCCGCAGCGGTGCCCCGTCCGGCGTGATCCGGCCCGGCGACGTGCAGCGCATGAGCGCCGGGCGCGGCGTGATGCACAGCGAGTTCAACCACGCGCCGAGCGAAGTCACGCACTTCCTGCAGATCTGGATCGAGCCGCGGCACCGCGGCATCCAGCCCGGCTACGAGCAGAAGCACTTCGATGCCGACGGCAAGCGCGGGCGTCTGCGGCTGCTGGCCTCCGAGGACGGCCGCGACGGTTCGGTGACGGTGCACGCCGACGCCGCGCTGTATGCCGGCCTGTTCGACGGCGATGAGTCGGTACAGCTGGCGCTGGACCCGCGGCGGCTGGCCTACGTGCATGTGGCGCGGGGCAAGCTGCGCGTCAACGGGGTCGAGCTGACCCAGGGCGATGCCGCCAAGCTCGAAGGCGAATCCAGCCTGAAGCTCGACCAGGGCCGGTCTTCCGAGGTGCTGGTCTTCGACCTGGCGCGCTGAGAGAGGCCCGCCCGGCAGCGGGCTGGCCTATGCAGCGGCGGGCAAGGACAAGCTGCGGGAGCGGCCCAGCCTGGTGCCGCTGGCCGACGGGCTGTGCATGGCCTTCCTCTTCGGCGCCTGGGCCCGCTGTGCCGAGTTCGCGCGCCGCCGCTCGGGCACCCGGCAGCCCTTCCTGGGCAGCTCGAACCGGGTGCGCCGCCAGTGGATGCTGCAGACCACCTACCGCGAAGTCCGCGTGCTCGACGGCGTGGTGGTGCAGCAGTTGTCGTCGACCGCTTCGTTCTTCGCCTCGACCACCATCCTGATCATCGGTGCGCTGCTGGCAGTGCTCGGCGCCACCGAGCAGGCCAGCGACCTGGTGCGCGAGATTCCATTCGCGGCGCGCACCTCGCTGCTGGTCCTCGACTTCAAGGTGGTGATGCTGGCGGCGATTCTCGTCTATGCCTTCTTCCGCTTCACCTGGTGCATTCGCCAGTACAGCGCGGGCGTGCTGCTGGTCGCCGCCGCGCCCGAGGCCGCAGCCGTGGTCGACGATGCCCAGCGCCACGCCTTCGCCGACCGCGCCGGGCGCGTCATCGGCCTGGCGGCCGAGTCCTTCAACGACGGGCTGCGCGCCTACGACATGTCCTTCGCCGCGGTGTCGTGGTTCGTCTCGCCGTGGGCCATGCTCGCGGCCACGGCCGCCGTCATCGGGGTGCTGTACTGGCGCGAGTTCCGCTCCGAGGTGCTGAAGGCGCTGGAGTCGCCCTGAGCTCGGGCCGTCAGCGCCGGCCCAGGAACGCCTTCACAGGCGCCACCGTGCGCGCCGGGTCCTCTTCGTGGGGCACGTGGCCAAGGTCGTCGAAGACCACCAGCTCGCTGCCGGCGATGTCCTGCCGGAATTGCCGGCCCACCGACAGCGGTATCAGCCGGTCGCGCCCGCCCCACAGGATCAGCGTGGGCAGCCTCAGCTCGCGGATGCGTTCGGCATCCTGGCCGCGCTGGCTCTGCTGGAAGCGCTGTACCAGCGCGCGGCGGTTGCCTTCGCGCAACGCCATTTGCTGGTAGCGGTCGACCAGCGCATCGCTTACCCGCGACGGGTCGCCGTAGACATTGCGCACGCTGGCCACGACCATCGGCCGCGGCAGCATCCAGTCGAAGGCGCGGTTGAGCACCGGCACCCGGGCCACCATGAAGGCTACCGGCACCGACTCCGATTCGAAGTCCGGCCCGGCCGCGTCCACCAGGACGAGCCGGGTGACGCGTTGCGGCGCCAGCAGCACGGTGCGCCAGGCGACCTCGCCGCCGAGAGAATTGCCGGCAATGGCGAAGCGCTGCACCTTCAGCTGGTCCATCAGGTCTAGAACGAAGCGCGCATAGGTGTCGCCGCGGTAGTCGGCGCCGGCATTCGGCCCGGTCAGACCGAAGCCGGGCAGGTCGAAACTGATGACGCGGTGCCGCGGGCTCAACGCCTGGACCCAACCTTCCCAGGTGTGCAGGCTGGCCGAGGTGCCGTGGATCAGCAGCAGCGGTTCGGGGTCGTCGCGAGGCCCGACGTCGCGCAGATGCACCAGCTGGCCATTGACGTCGATGAACTCCGACGGCGGTGGCGCCCAGCGCGCGACCAGCGCCTCCACGGGCCAGTCCGGCGCACGCGACAGCCACATCGCCACCGCGGTCAGGAACAGCAAGGCGCCCAGCAGCTTGAGGGCCAGCGACTTCATGTGGAGCAGGGTGCGCCCGGTTGTCTTGGCCAAGCCGTGCGGTGAGTGGACATGGGCTGCAAGCACGGCATTCTAGGAGCGCTCGGCACCGCGTCGCTGCCTACAATGACCGCATGTCCTTCGTCCATCTGCGCACGCACAGCGAGTTTTCCGTGGTCGACGGCATGCTTCGCATCGACGATGCCGCGCGCGCCGCCCGGGCCGACGGCCAGGTGGCCCTGGCCATCACCGACCTGAACAACCTGTTCGGTGCGGTCCAGTTCTACCAGGCCTGCCGCGGGCAGGGCATCAAGCCGATACTAGGCGTGGACCTGTGGATGGAGCCCGAGGCCGGCGACAAGCAGCCCAGCCGGCTGTTGCTGCTGGTGCAGGACATGCGCGGCTACCTGAACCTGTGCGAGCTGCTGGCCCGCGGCTGGACGCGCAATGCGCAGCGCGCCCAGGCCTGGATCAAGTGGGTTTGGCTGAACGAGTTGAATGCCGGCCTGATTGCGCTGTCCGGTGCCGATGGCGGCGTGGTCGGCATGGCCTTGCTGGCGGGCGACCTGCCGCGAGCCCAGGCTCTGGCGCAGCGCCTGGCGCAATGCTTCGACGGCCGCTTCTACATCGAGCTGCAGCGCGCCGGCCTGGCGACGAACGAGGCGCATGTCAGGCGCGCGGTGGCATTGGCCGCGCAGTTGCGGTTGCCGGTGGTGGCCACGCATCCGGTGCAGTTCCTCGAGGCCGAGGACTACGAGGCTCACGAGGCCCGGGTGTGCATTGCCGAAGGCGAGACGCTGGCCAACCCGCGGCGGATCAAGCGTTTCTCTGCCGAGCAGTACTTCAAGCCGCAGCAGCAGATGGAAGCCCTGTTCGCCGACGTGCCCTCGGCGCTGGCCAACAGCCTGCGCATCGCGCAACGCTGCAACCTGCAGTTGACACTGGGCAAGCCGCGGCTGCCCAACTTCCCGATACCCGACGGCATGGCGTTGGAGGACTACTTCCGCAAGGTCTCCCGCGAGGGCCTGGATCAGCGCCTGCAGATGCTGTATCCCGATGCGGCCGAACGCGAACGCCAGCGGCCGCGCTATGCCGAGCGGCTGGAATTCGAGATCGTCACCATCCTCAAGATGGGCTTCCCGGGCTACTTCCTGATCGTCAGCGACTTCATCAAGTGGGCGTTGGCCCATGGATGTCCGGTGGGGCCGGGGCGAGGTTCGGGCGCGGGTTCGCTGGTGGCCTATGCGCTGTTCATCACCGGGCTGGACCCACTGCAGTACAAGCTGCTGTTCGAGCGCTTCCTGAATCCCGAGCGCGTGTCGATGCCCGACTTCGACATCGACTTCTGCCAGGCCAACCGCGAGCGCGTCATCGACTATGTCAAGGACAAGTACGGCCGCGATGCGGTGAGCCAGATCGCGACCTTCGGCACCATGGCGGCCAAGGCCGCGCTGCGCGACGTGGGCCGGGTGCTGGGCATGGGCTATGGGCACGTGGACAGCATCGCCAAGCTGGTGCCGGCGCCGCCGGGCAAGCAGGTGACACTGCAGCGCCTGCCCGACAAGCCCGACCCGGGCGTGATCTACGCGCGCAAGGAGGCGCCGGAGCTGGAGCAGCGCGAGGCCGCCGAGGAAGAGGTGGCCGAGCTGCTGGCGCTGGCCATGCGGGTGGAAGGGCTGGTGCGCAACGTCGGTATGCATGCCGGCGGCGTGCTGATCGCGCCGGGCCGGATCACCGACTTTTGCCCGCTGTACCAGCAGCCCGGCAGCGCCAGCGCGGTGAGCCAGTTCGCCAAGGACGATGTCGAGGCCATCGGGCTGGTCAAGTTCGATTTTCTCGGCCTGGCCACGCTGACCATCCTGGAGCTGGCCAAGGAGTTCATCCGCGCGCGACGGCCGGACTTGCGCGACTTCGACTACGACAAGCTGCCGCTCGACGACCCGAAGGTCTATCGCTTGTTCTCCGAAGGCCAGACCGAGGCGGTGTTCCAGTTCGAAAGCCGCGGCATGCAGGGCATGCTGCGCGAGGCGCGGCCGACGCGCATCGAGGACCTGATCGCGCTGAATGCGATGTTCCGGCCCGGGCCGATGGAGAACATTCCGAGCTTTTGTGCGCGCAAGAACGGCAAGGAGCCGATCACCTATCCGCACCCGCTGCTGGCCCCGGTGCTGGAAGAGACCTACGGCATCTTCGTCTACCAGGAGCAGGTGATGCAGGCGGCGCAGGTGCTGGGCGGCTACTCGCTGGGCGGCGCCGACATCTTGCGCCGGGCGATGGGCAAGAAGAAGCCCGAGGAAATGGCGCAGCAGCGCGAGATCTTCCGCGCCGGCGCCGCGGCCAAGGACATCCCGGCGCACAAGGCCGACGAGGTGTTCGACCTGATGGAGAAGTTCGCCGGCTATGGCTTCAACAAGAGCCATGCCGCCGCCTACTCGCTGCTGGCCTACCACACCGCCTGGCTGAAGGTGCATTGCACGGCCGAGTTCTATGCCGCCAACATGACGGTGGAAATGGACGACACCGATAAGCTGAAGATCCTGCTCAACGATGCCAGGCAGTTCGGCGTGAGCTTCGAGCCGCCGGATGTCAACCGCGGCGTCCACCGCTTCGAGCCGGTGGACGACAAGACGGTGCGCTACGGCCTCGGCGCGATCAAGGGCACCGGGCAGGCGGCCATCGAGGCCATCGTCGCGGCGCGCGAAGGCTCCGCCGGCGAGGGCGGCGCGCCCTTCCGCAGCGTGTTCGACTTCTGCGCCCGGGTCGACCGCCAGCGCATCAACAAGCGCGTGGTCGAGGCGCTGATCAAGGCCGGTGCCTTCGACAAGCTGCATGCCGACGGGGGCGGTGGCGCCGGGTCGTCCCAAGCCGCCGACGCCCCCTCGGCGGGGCGAGCGGAATTGCTCGCCAGCGTGGGCTTGGCCATGGACTGGGCCGACACCCAGGCCGCGCATGCCGACCAGGGCGGGCTGTTCGACTTCGGCGATTCGCACGCGGCGTCCACCCATGAGCCGGCGCTTGTGGCCGCGGCGCCATGGGACGTCAAAGAGCGGTTGACGCACGAAAAAGCGGCCATCGGTTTCTTCCTGTCGGGCCACCTGTTCGAGCAGAGCGAGGCCGAAGTGCGCCAGTTCTGCCGAACGCGCATTGCCGACCTGGCGGATTCGCGCGAACCGCAGCTGCTGGCCGGTATCGCCAGCGAGTTGCGCATCGTCAACGGCCAGCGAGGCCGGGTCATGATCTTCAAGCTCGACGACCGCAGCGAGGTCATCGAGGCGGTGGCCAGCGAGCCCCTGTTCGAGGGGCAACGCGAGTTGCTGCGAGAGGATGAACTGCTGGTCGTGCAGGGGCGCGTCAAGCTCGACCGCTTTTCCGGCGGGCTGCGCGTGGACGTGATGCAGGTCTGGGACCTGGCAGGCGCGCGCGCGCGTTTCGGCCGCTACCTGACGGTGGTGGTCAACGGCATTGAGTTGCCGCTGAACGAACTGCTGCGCCAATGGCCGGCACGCAAGCTGCACACCGAGCAGGGCGATCTGGAACAGGGCCTGGGCGTGCGCCTGCAGTTGCGCCGCGCCGATGCCATGGCCGACCTGGACCTGGGCGACCAGGCCCGCTTCTGGCCTTGCGACGAGGCGCTGGCGCGCTGGCGCAGCGTGGCCCACGGCGGACAGGCGAGCATCGTCTACGGCTGATCAGGCGGGCGTTGGCCCGCCAGTTGCGCGCTTTGCCGCGGCCGGGCAGGGCTAGATTCGACGGCCATGTACGAGACCCCGATCACTGGGCTGGTGCTCAGCGGTGGCGGGGCCCGCGCCGCCTACCAGGTGGGCGTGCTGCGCGCCATAGCCCGGCTGCGCCGTGACTGCGCCGCGCCGCTGCAGCGCAACCCCTTCGGGGTGATCTGTGGCACCTCTGCCGGTGCCATCAACGCCGCCGCGCTGGCCTGCAATGCCGACCAGTTCGATGCTGCGGTCGAGGCCATCGCGCAGGTGTGGGAAAGCTTCCGCGCCGAGCAGGTGTATCGCGCCGACTCGCTGGGCGTGATCCGCAGCGGCGCGCAATGGCTGACGATGCTGTCCATCGGCTGGCTGGTCGCGCGCTGGCGCAAGGCGAGGCCTCGCTCGCTGCTCGACAACACGCCGCTGGCTGAGCTGCTGACGCAGATGGTGCCGCTGCAGCGGCTGCCGCGCATGCTGCGCGCACGCCACCTGCAGGCGCTGGCAGTGACGGCGTCGAACTACAGCTCCGGCGAGCATGTCACCTTCTTCCAGTCGGCCGCTGCGGTCCCACAGTGGGTTCGCTCGCAGCGCGTGGCAGCCGCGGCCGAATTGAGCATGGAGCACCTGCTGGCCTCGTCGGCCATCCCCTTCGTCTTTCCGGCCGCCGAGCTGACCATCGGAGGACAGCGCGAATGGTTCGGAGACGGCTCGATGCGCCAGACGGCGCCGCTGTCACCGGCCATCCACCTGGGTGCGCAGCGCCTGCTGGTGATTGGCGCAGGGCGCATGCACGAGCCGCCTGGCCGCCGCGTCGAGAACACCGGCTACCCCAGCCTGGCGCAGATCGCCGGGCATTCGCTGTCGGGCATCTTCCTGGATGCGCTGACCGCCGACGTCGAGCGGCTGCAGCGCATCAACCGGACACTGGCGCTGCTCGGCGACGAGGCCCGGATGGCCACGCCTTTGCGGCCGATCGACACCCTGATCATTGCACCTTCGCAGCGGCTGGACGAGATCGCAGGCCGACATGTGCGAGAGCTGCCGGGTACGGTTCGCGGCTTGCTGCGCGCGGTGGGTGTCAGCGGCACCGGCCGTCACGCGCAGGGTGCGGCGCTGGCCAGCTACCTTCTGTTCGAAGCCGGCTACACCGGCGAGCTGATGGCGCTGGGGGAGGCCGACGTGGCGGCACGGCGCGGCGAAGTGCTGGACTTCTTTGGCTGGCCGCCAGCCGCGGCCGGCGCCTGAAGGCGCCGGCCGCGGACGGAATCACTGGCGCGCCGGTGGGACGGCGTCGGCTGGCTTGGTCGCCTTGCGCGGCGCGGCCTTTTCGGGCGCCAGCGTGGCGGTGGCGCTGTAGGCGGCGTTGTTCACCGTCAGGCCGTTTTGCGAGAAACGGGCCGCGTTGCCAGGGCCGACGCCGCCGACGCGTTCGACCAGATCGCCCCAGTCCTTGAAAGCGCCGGCCTTGCGCGCGTCGAGGATCTTGCTCGACAGCGCCGGCCCGATGCCCTTGACGGTCTCGAGCTCGGCCTGGCTGGCCTTGTTGGCGTCGACGGCGGCCTGCGCGGCAAAGGCAAAGGCAGCCAGGATGAATGCGGCGAGGATGCGGAACATGATGGATCTCCTTGCGGTTGGGCCCGACGACATGTCGGGTTGAGCGAGATTCTGGGAATCGCCGCGCCGGCCGTGAATCCGCCAAAGGGCGGGGTCGATGGGGGCCCTCCTTCGGGGGAGGAGTCATGCGGATTCGCGTTCGACCAAATGGAAGTGATCCACGCTTTGCGCCGGAAGAAGTCGCCTGCGCCACGGTCCTTGATCGCGAGCCAGCATCAGCCGCTCTGCGCGGGCACGATGCCGAGGTCGGCGACGATGGTGTCGACGATGACCCGTACAAAATGTTCGTTGCCGAAACGCTGTGCAGCCGGACTGGCCAGGAAATCGCCGATTGCCTGCTGGTAGGCACGATGCTGCTGCGGCGTGATGCTGCGCAGATGGCTGAGCAATGCGCCTTCATTCTCGAAGTTGTCGGCGTCGATGAAGCAATCGCGCGGGATCGGTGCGGTGGCGCCACGCGTGCCGAGGTAGATCGGCACACAGCCCCAGACGAAACAGTCGAAGATCTTCTCGGTGATGTAGCCGTTGACGCCGCGCACGTTCTCGTAGGCGATGGCGAAGCGCGCGCGGCGCAGCACCTCGCCCTTGGTGTGCACGGGGCCGCGCCAGGTGGCGAAAGGCGGCTTGCCCGGCACGATCTGGTTGCGCCACTTGCGCAGTCGCTTGACAGCGCGGCCCCATACGCCGGGGCTGACCGGCGGCTGGTCCCAGCCGCGGCCGAACAGTGCAAACAGCTCGGGCGCATGCGCTTCGAAGTGCATCAGCGTGCGCAGCCTGCGCTGGTGCAGGTTGCGCGGGTTGGGGCGTGACAGCGCGTTGTTGCGCGTCAGCATCACGCAGAACAGATCGCGCTCGCTCCACGGCGCGGTGCTGCGCACCGTCAGGTCATTGGGGATGTCGAGCTGGATGAAGCGCTGGCCATCGACCAGGTCTGCGTTGTAGGTGAAGACCTTGCGGTAGCCCAGCAGATGGTTGCGGTTGCCGTTGACCGGCCGCACCAGCGGGTCTTCATACAGGTAGGTGTAGGCCGGCCGATCGGGCAACACATGGCGGGCGTTGACGTGCAGGTCGAAGGCCACCGGCTTGCCCTTCAGCAGGTCGGGGGTGTGCAGCGCGATGCCGTGTTCGGCCAGCCGGTCGCGCAGCGCGCTGTAAGGCAGGTAGAAATCGCCGCCCTGCGGACCGCGGCCGGCGATGTAGACCTCGTCGCCGGTGTGCTTGCCAGCCCAAAGGGCGGCATTCAGGGCGGTGGCCATTTTCAGGCCTTGCGCAGCACGGCGTACAGGCTGTCGCTTAGCGGAAAGCGGTCGAGCAGGTTCATGCGCTGAACCTGCAGGCCGGCCGCGCGCGCCGCGGCGCCCAGCGTGTCCGGGGTGAAGTAGTTGACATGGTCCGGCCAGCGGTAGCCGCACCAGCGCGCGCCGCGCAGCACGCGGTTCCAGCTGGCGTGGTTGGGCACCTTGATGAGCACCCGGCCGGCGTCGCCCAGAGCGCGCGCGGCTTCGCGCAGCAGCGGCAGCGGCTGGATCTCATGCTCCAGGAAGGAGGACATGACGATCAGGTCGAAGAAGCCGGCCTCGAATTTGGCCAGGCCCTGCAGCGCGCTGGCATGCACGCAGCGCCCGCCGTGGGGCGCCAGCGCCGCTTGCGATTGGCACGCCAGCTCGTTGCTGATCTCCACGCCATAGGGCCGGCAGCGGCCGCGCACGGCTTCGGGCAGGCGGTCCATCACCTGTCCGAGCAGCTGGCCTTCGCCGCAACCCAGGTCGAGCATGCGCACTTCGGCCGAGGCCGAGGCGTGCACCAGCGCGGTGGCCAGGTCGGCCATCTTGTTGCGCTTGAGCACGCGGTGGCGGAAGTGTTTGGCGGCCGTGCTCATGGCATAGAGCGCGGGTTCGTCGGCGGCGCGCGTGTCAGCCTCGCGCTTCCAGGTCACCTCCCAGGCCAGCTCGGACTGCAGGCTCTCGTAGCCGGGCGGGTTCTCCAGGAACACCAGGCCCGAGGCCTCGCAGCGCCTCAGCACCCAAGGCGCCGGCGCCACGCCGTGCAGCTGGGTGGTCGGGGTCTCGCGCTCGAGCAGCGGGCTGACGCGGTGCAGGCTCATCTACGGGGTCCAGTGCTCTGTGACCCAGTGTGCGGGCAGCGTGAAGCGGCCGCGCGCGCTGCGCCCGCCGCGGATCGCGTCGGGCGGGTTGATCTCGCCATGGAAGATCACGATGCGCGTGCCTGCCGGTATCGACGGCGCGCGCCAGTGGTTCAGCGGCCAGCGCGGCAGGCAGTGGTACTTGAAGCTGCGGCACCAGCCCTTGGGCCAGTAGGCCAGCTTGCCTTGGTCATGCAGTGCGTGCGACAGGTACTCCTGCTCGTTGCGGTAGCGCTTGCGCACGCCGGCCTGGTCGTCGATGAAGCGCTGCAGCACGTCGGCATGGGCACCGAGGCGGAATCGATAGACCGACGAGTTGCCAGTCACGCGCCACGGCCGCTTCCAGTCATGGATGATCAGGAACTCGCCAGGCAGGTGGAAGAAGTCGTCGAGGCTGCCGACGATGACGATGTCCAGGTCGACGAACAGCGCCAGGCCGCGCAGTCCGTGCAGATCGGCCTTGAAGGTGGTGAGCTTGGGCCAGCCGCGGTCGGCGCCCGGCGCCAGCTTCAGCGCCGGCAGGCTCAGGCATTGCACTTCGCTGCGCACGCCCGTCGCATCGTCGGTCAGGCAGACGAAGCGGAACTCGCCGCTGAGGTGTCTGCGCACCATGCCGTAGAGCCGGTTGACATACTCCGGCCCGTACTTGGTGCCCCACTTCATGCACAGCACGGTGCGCTCGTCGGCGACGGTCACAGCGACTCCACGCGCTTTGGCGGGTAGGTGTCCCAGCCCTGGCAGCCCGGGCATTGCCAGAAGTATTGGTGCGCCTCGAAGCCGCAGGCGGCGCAGCGGTAGCGCTGCAAAGGCCGCGCACAGGCGGCCACCACCTGCCGAAGCTGCAGCAGTGCCTGTGAGTCCCACTGAGCCAGCGGCAGGTCCAGCACCTGCGCTGCAGCGCCGAGCGTGGGCTGCAGCTGCAGATGCGCCAGCACCAGGTGCTGGCGCTGCGCCGGTTCGGCTTCGATCTCGAGACGGGCGCGCAACAGGTCGGTGTCGGGCTCGGCCGCATAGGCTGCGCCAAGCCGCTCGCGTGCAGCACTGCCGTCGGCGCAGGCCATGGCGCTGCGCGCGTAGTCGGCGGCCACCAGCGGCCAGGCGGCCGGGTGCTGCGCCAGCATCTCGTCCCACAGCTGCAGCGCCTGGGCATGCTCGCCGGCTGCGGCCCGGCGTTGCCCCGTCAGCAGCTGCGGACGCACAGCCTGGGGCGCGGCCTCGCGCGCACGCTGCAGCGCCTGTTCGGCCTGCTGGGGCTGGCCACGCGTGTCGGCCTGCAAGGCCATCTCGCAGGCATGGTGCGCGATGCGCGTCGCGAACGACCCGCCGCCCTTGCGCTCGAGTTCCTGGGCCACCGCGGTGGCGGCAGGCCAGTCGCGGGCACGCTCGTGCAGCGACAGCAGCGCCAGCCGGGCCTCGGTGTCGAAGGCCGTGCCCAACAGCGCTTTGTAGCCCGCCTCCGCGCGGTCGAACAGGCCTGCCTTCATGAAATCGTCGGCCAGCGCATGCTGTGCCCGGTGCCGGTCTGCCACCTTCAGGTCGGCGCGATCGAGCAGGTGCTGGTGCACGCGCACCGCGCGCTCGAAGTCACCGCGTCGGCGGAACAGGTTGCCCAGGCCGAAGTGGAGCTCGGTGGTGTCGGGGTCGTGCTGCACGGCCTCGATGAATGCGTCGATGGCCTTGTCATGCTGCTCGTTCAGCAGCAGGTTCAGGCCGTTGAAGTAGGCCTTCGGCGCCTCGCGCCCATCGCGCCTGATCTGGCGCAGGTCGAAACGCGACGCCACCCAGCCCAGCGCAAAGGCCATCGGCAGCGCGATCAGCAACCACTGCAGATCGAAGTCCATGGGTCGGTTCAGAGCCCTTCGCGCGGCGGATGTTCAGGCACGAACTCCGAATTGCCGGCGTCATTGCGCGCGGCCGCGGCTGGCGCTGCGGTTGGCGCCGGCGCCAGCCTCAGGGCTTCACGGCGGTGGCGCCACCAGCTGGGCACCATGGCCAGCACACCCAGGGCGCAGCCGGCTGCAAACACCACCAGCACAACGATGACCATCGGCGCATGCCATTCGACGCCGAAGAACCAGCGCACGTTGGCCGGCTGCTGGTTGTTCAGCGCAAAGGCGAACAAGGTGAAGAAGATCAGCGCCCTGAAGAGCCAGACGAGGAGTCGCATGCTCGCCCGATTCTAGGAGACTGGGAAGGCGTGGCTGACGGCCAGGCACCGCCCTCAGCGTTGCGCGGCCGGATCGTCGGGGTCTAGCGGCACCTGGGCGTCGACCGATTCGCGCAGTGCCTTGCCCGGCTTGAAGTGCGGCACCAGCTTCTCCGGAATGATGACCTGCTCGCCGCTGCGCGGGTTGCGCCCCACGCGCGGCGGCCGGCGGTTGATGGAGAAGCTGCCGAAGCCGCGGATCTCGATGCGGTGGCCGCGCGCCAGCGCGTCGGACATGGCATCCAGTATGGTCTTCACCGCAAATTCGGTGTCGCGCTGCGTCAGCTGGGCGAAGCGTTCGGCCAGACGGGCCACTAGGTCGGAGCGGGTCATCGACGGAGCTCGCACGGTTCTGGGCTTCGGGAAGGCGCGGCGCCAGCCGGCGTCGCGCAAACGGCACCACACCTCTGCCGGTGCAGCGGTCCTGGCCTTGGGCGGCTCCGGTGAGCCCGGGGCCGCCCACGGCACGGGCTCATTCCTTCTGCGTGTCCAGCTTGGCGCGCAGCAGCGCACCCAGGCTGGTGGTGCCGGCGGTCTCGCGCTCATTGCTCTGGCTCAGGCGCTGCATCGCTTCTTGCTGGTCGGCGTTGTCCTTGGCCTTGATCGAAAGCTGGATCGACCGCGTCTTGCGGTCGACGTTGATGATCATGGCCGAGACCTCGTCGCCTTCCTTCAGCACGTTGCGCGCATCCTCGACCCGGTCACGGGAGATTTCGCTGGCGCGCAGGTAGCCGGTGACATCGTCGTTGAGCTGGACTTCGGCGCCACGCGGGTCGACGCTCTTGACCTTGCCGGTGACCAGCGCGCCGCGGTCGTTGACCGTGGTGAAGCTGGTGAACGGGTCGGTGTCGAGCTGCTTGATGCCCAGCGAAATGCGCTCGCGCTCGACGTCGATGGCCAGCACGATGGCCTCGACTTCCTGGCCCTTCTTGTAGTTGCGCAC
>JBEIHU010000048.1:0-20969 GCA_040381175.1 Burkholderiaceae bacterium | reverse complement strand
GTTCGAATCCTCTGCCCGACCAGCTCAGGAAACCTCCTGACCGAAGGCTGTTTGGAAGTCCATCCTGCCTGCCCCGCCTTCGGCCAGCGGGGCCGAAAACGCGTCGGAGACGGGCTTTGTGCCAACGAAGAGCCTCGACCGCTGGTTTGGATTTCCCGGCGCAATGATTTGCTTGCCGTTGTCGACGCTCGTCTCGGATTCGTCGACTCACCTCGTCGCAAGAGCCCCAGCCGCATCTTGGCTAGCCAACTGGCTCTGGGGGGAAGACGGCGCGGTCGTCGATTTCTACTCACGGGAGATCTTCGAGACTGTTGATTCATCCAGATCACCCCATGAGCCACCTCCCGGCAATCATTCCTGCCGAGCCCTGTCGATGGACTAGCCTGATGGATCTAGCCGCGGCGCGCGGACAATTTGTGCATACAAGGGGCTGCAAGTCAGGGAGACAGCCATGGACCCCATATACCGTCCGATCCAGGTCCTTGTGGCTCTGGTCATCACCGCGATCCTTGCCGCCTGCGGCGGCGGAGGAGGAAGTACTCCACCACCGGCCGCCAACCGCACCCCGATCGCCAACGCTGGCCCGGCCCAAGCCATTGTGGCCGGCACCCTCGTCACCCTGGACGGCTCGGCCAGCACCGACCCCGACAATGACCCCCTGAGCTACGCCTGGACCCTGTCCGCACCCGCCGGGAGCGCCGCCACCTTGAGCGGCGCCTCCACAGCCCGGCCCGCCTTCACCCCTGATGTGGCCGGCACCTATTCCGCCACACTCACCGTCTCTGACGGCAAGGCCACCAGCTCGGCCAGCGTCACCGTCACTGGCTCAGCGCCGCCGCCTGCTGTCCCGCCGGCCATCTCTCTGGACCAGATCGAGCCGCTGTCGGGCACCGTCAAGCTGTCGCTCACCGGCACCGTGAACGGCGCAGTCACCTGGTATGCCGACCTGCGACTTCTGGGCAGCGGTAACCCGTCCGACGGCAACTCGATCGCCTGGAACACCGTGGGCGTGGCCAACGGCGAGCACCAGGTCCTGGCCCGCATCCAGCCCGCAGCGGGCGCCGCTACCGAGGTGCGCCGCACGGTCACCGTGGCCAATTCCAGCATCACCCTCAGCGCGGGGGTCTCCGGCACCACCGGCACCATCAACGTGGACGTTCGGGCCACCTCCGCCTTCGGCATCACCCGGGTGGCGGCAAAGTTCGACGGCGCCGACTTCGGCTCGCTCACCCAGACCAACGCCTGCAGCCGCCTCTGCGCCGGCAGCAATGACGTCTACCGCTTCACCGTGGACGCCGCCCTGGCCGGTAGCGGCCCGCACACCATGGTCATCACCGCCACCGACGCCAGCGGCAGCACCCGCGCAATGCCCGTGGACGTGCCCGTCAGCAACGCACCGGGTCTGGCCCTCACGTCTCCGGCTGATGGGGCTCTGGTCTTCGCAAGCCTGCGGGTGACCGGCACCGCCACGAGCGACAAGCCTGGCGCCGTCACCACCACCGCCCGGCTGGGCGACGTGGAGTTCCTGTCGTCCACTGCCAGCAGCTTCACCGGCAGCTTCGATCTGTCCGGCCTCACCCCCGGCAACTACACCCTGACCGTGCGCTCCACCGACAGCACTGGCCAGATCAGCCAGATCCAGCGTAGTGTGGTGGTCACATCCGGCGCGGCGCTGGCCTACACCCCCGTCTTTACCTTGCCCACAGGTGGCAATCTGCTCGCAGCCGACGGCAACCAGGTGCTCTACGCCTCCGGAGACGGGAGCGTGCTCCTGCGTGACCTGGTGGCAGCCGCAGAGGTGACCCTGAGCGGGGCGTCCTCCATCCAGTACGTCAGCGGCTGGAAGCTCGACGCCGGGCGGGTAGTGGCCCTTGGGAAGGGGACCGACTGCGTCCTGTACTGCGTGTACCTGTGGACCTCCAGCGGCAGCCGCACCAACCTGACGAACCCGAACCCTTACTCGCGGGCCACCAACATCGGCGGCGGCTGGGCCTATGACCTGCACCCGCAGATCCATGGCGACTACGTGCTGTGGGTCAACGACAAGGCAGCAGACACCGGAGTGGCCACCAGTGCCACCGGCCGATACACCTTGTTCCGGATTTCCACAGGAACCTACACCCGCATCGGTATCCCGTCCGGTGTCGACTACGTGGGCAACAACGAGTTCGACTTTGCGGTCAACGCCGGCACCGTGGACTTCTGGTTCTGGGGCCAGACGGGCGGAGAGGGTACAAGCTCGCAATTCGACATCTTCCGCTGGAAGTCCGACACCGGCACCACCACCCGCATCACCAACGGCGGCAGCCGCAACATCTACCCGCTGGTGGATGGCACCCGGGCGGCCTGGCAGCAGTCGCCAGTGGGCGGGTCGGCCGACAACACCTTCTCGCTTCTCGCAAGTGCGTTGGCCGGCGGGACGCCCGGCACGCTGGCGGACAAGGCCATCCAGTTCCGGCTCAAGGACGGGGTGCTGGCCTGGATGGAGGCGCCCACCACGACGAGCAAGGTGCTGAAGGCGTCGGCCGAGGGCTCAACGCGCACCCTGTCCAGTCTGAGCACTGTCAACCTGCTGGCCAACGGCGGGGGCTGGGTGGTCTATGCCGAGGCCGGCAAGGCGTACAGCTGGAACTCGGCCACCGGCGCAGCCAAGCTCAGGCTGGACGTAGCCCCTGCGCAGGCTTATGTGGCGGGCGGGGCGATGGTGTTCACCGTCGGCACGGCGGTGTATCGGATCGGTCTTGATTGAGGGTGCCATAGGTCGGCAACCCATTTGCGCCCTGCGTTCCCGCGATCGCGATCTGGAAGATGGCTCACGACAGGGCGCGGTGGTTCTCCCGGTGAAAAGCCAAGTGAGGGATTGATGCTTGACGACGACCATCTCTACCTTGATCGAACCCAACTCGCCGCTCGGGGGTGGACCAGGACCCTGACGGAGCGGTTCTTGCCCACGCCGGACCGCTGGGCGACCGTAGACCACTGGCAGAACTACACGGGCAAGGCCACCTACTTCGTCGAAAAGGTCATGGCGGCGGAGCAGCTGGTGGAGTTCAAGAAGGCGTTCGCGGCCTCAGTTGCACGGCGCCGACTGACACTGGAGCAGGTGGACGCTGCCATGCAGGAGCGGACAAGGGTCGACGCCCTGTACCGCGCTTGGATCAAGACCGTCAGTCCGGAAGACGTGAAGCGCATGGTTGCGATTGACGCCGCGGCCGCTGCGTTTGAATCCGCCAGGGCCAGGGGCTATCGGACGCCACACAAGCAGTAGCGTGGCTTCAGCCGCGCTGAGCTGGCTTGAATTCTTGTTCCGCCAACTTGAAGTGCCGGCGCTGGCCGCCCCAATCCAGCGGGAAGGGCGCCAGGAGGGGCTCCTGAAAGCGCTCTTTGCCTGAGCCCCAGCCACGCCGGGGCGCCTCGTCGCGGCAGCGAGGTGGCGTGATCTCGCCGGTTGCTTCGGTCTCGGTCAGCAGCAACGCGGGCATGCCGCCGGCGGATACACTGCCCCGACTGCAGCCCACGGGCCGCAGTGCGAGCATCGGCGAGGGTCCTGTTCGAGGCCCGTGCGCCGGCAAACATCTGCAAACGGGCCCGCGCGGCCCGTGTCGCATTCCGGCAGGGCAAGGCTTCATGGCACTGGTCTATTCCACCGATTCGGGCCGCATGTGCCCGCAATGCCGCCGGCCGATGGCCGCCTGCGCCTGCGGCAAGACGCCAGCGCGGCCGGCTGGCGATGGCATCGTGCGTGTCGGCCGCGAGACCAAGGGCCGCGGCGGCAAGGCGGTGACGCTGGTGCGCGGCCTGCCGCTGGACGATGCGGCGCTGGCCGCGCTGGGCAAGCGCCTGCGCAGCGCCTGCGGTGCCGGCGGCACGCAGAAGGAAGGCGTGATCGAAGTGCAGGGCGACCATGTCGAACGCCTGCTCGCGCTGCTGCAGGCCGAAGGCTGGAGCGTCAGGCGCGCCGGCGGCTGACTACTGCAGCACGAAGCCCTCGTAGCCCTTGCCCGCCACCTGGGCGCAATGGTCGGCATAACGCGGGAAGCCGTCGGCCAGTGGCATGAACATGCGCGGCTTGCCGGGGATGTTGGCGCCCAGGTACCAGCTGTTGCAGCTGAGGAACACCGTGCGCTGCGCCGCCTTGTTGACGTATGCGGCCCAGCCGGCCTCGGCCTGCTCGGTGGGCTCGATCAGCGTCTTGCCCGCGACCTGCATGTGGCGGATGCACTCGGCGATCCAGTCCACGTGGTGCTCGATGGCGACCATGACGTTGGTGAAGGCCGAGGTGCTGCCCGGCCCGGCGATGTTGAACAGGTTGGGGAAGCCGGCGATGCCCAGGCCCAGGTAGTTCAGCGGCCCGGCCTGCCACTTGTCCTGGATGCGCAGCCCGCCGCGGCCGCGCAGGTCCAGCCGCAGCATCGTGCCGGTCATCGCGTCGAAGCCGGTGGCCAGCACCAGCGCATCGAAGCCGTGATGGTGCCCGCCGGTGATCAGCCCGCGGGCGTCGAAGCCTTCGATCGGCTGCTGGCTCACATCCACCAGCCGCACGTTCGGCCGGTTGAAGGTTTCGTAGTAGCCGCTCTCCACGCACAGCCGTTTGCAGCCGATGGTGTGCGTGGGCGACAGCAGCGCCGCGGTGGCCGAGTCCGACACGGTGCCGCGGATCTTGGCGCGCACGAACTCGGCGAGCAGCGCGTTGGCCTGCAGGTTGGTCAGCAGGTCATTGAAGGCGCCCAGGATGGCGAAGCCGCCGACCTGCCAGCGCTCCTCGAAACGGGCTTCGCGCTCGGCTGCCGACGCAGCCAGCGCCGACACCGGGTTGGGCGGCAGCAGGTTGCCGAAGCCGCCGTGCATGCGCCGGTTGCGCGCGCGGAAGTTTGCGTAGTCGGCCTTGACCTGAGCCTCGAACTGCGGGTCCAGCGGCGCGTTGCGCGCCGGGGCGGCATAGGCCGCCGTGCGCTGGAACACCGTCAGCTCGCGCGCCTGCCGGGCGATGATCGGGATGGCCTGCACCGCCGACGAACCCGTGCCCACCACCGCCACGCGCTGGCCGCTGAAGTCCACCGGCTCGTGCAGCCAGTCGGCGGTGTGGTGCACCGGGCCTGCAAACTCGCTCAGGCCGGGAAAGTCCGGCCGGTTGGGCGAGGACAGCGGCCCGCTGGCCATGACCAGGAAGCGCGCGCGCCATTGCCGGCCGTCCTCGGCCTGCACCTGCCATTGGCGCGCCGCCTCGTCGAACTGCGCGCCGCGCATGCGCGTGCCGAGCACGATGCCGTCGCGCAGGCCGAAGCGGTCGGCCACGTGGTTGGCATAGCGCAGCAGTTCGGGCTGCGCCGCATAGCGCTCGCTCCACTTCCATTCCTGCTGCAGCGCCTCGTCGAAGGAGTACGAGTACTCCATGCTCTGGATGTCCACGCGCGCACCGGGGTAGCGGTTGTGGTACCAGGTGCCGCCGACGCTGGGCGAGGCTTCCAGCACCAGCGCGTGCAGCCCCATGCCCCGCGCCTTGTGCAGCATGTACAGGCCGCCGAAGCCGGCGCCGACGATCAACAGGTCCAGCGCGCGGGCTGGCGAGGCTGGCTGTGGTGTCGCGGCAGTCATGGGCTGCAGCATAGCCGCAGCCGCAGCGCATTGGTCTGGACCGCGACGGACCGCAGTGGATTGACTTGCGCTGGCGGCGCATGGCCGCTTTTCGTGAGAGGCTGTTTTCCTTCATCGATCAGCGCATCGCGCCAAGCAGCCCCCGCGATGGCCTTCATTCGCCTCGCGCCGCGCCGCAGTTCCAGCACTGCTCGAACGGCCCGTCGACCAACTCGCCGCAGGCAAGGCAGGCCCAGTGTCGCCAAGGCGGGTTGCGCAGTTCCTGCAGCAAGGCCAGGGCCTGCGCATGCCGGCTATCGTCCATGACCCACACTTCGGGCAGCGCCTGGTCCACCGGTATCTCGCCAGCGATGCTGCCGGCCCAGGCGCGTTGCACGGTGGCGTCGATGCCGGCGCCGCTCAACTGGTCGGCCCACAGCGTGGCCAGGGCCAGATTGGGCGCGGCGACGAGGCGCTTCATGCAGGTCAGGGTCGATCGACAATCCGGCAATGCTCTGGTCCATTCTCGCCGACGCCCTGCTGCTGCTGCATGGGCTGTTCATCGCCTGGGCCACGCTGGGCGCGCTGGCGGTGTGGCGCTGGCCGGTGCTGGTCTGGGCCCACCTGCCGGCACTGGCCTGGGGCATCTGGATCGAGGCCACGGCCGGCATCTGCCCGCTGACGCCGCTGGAGAACCTGATGCGCCAGCGCGCCGGGCAGCGTGGCTACGAGGGCAGCTTCATCGACCACCATCTTGGCGCACTGATCTATCCGCAGGGCCTGACGCCGGCCGCGCAGTGGCGCCTGGCGCTCGGGCTGGCCGCCTTCAACCTGCTGTTGTACGCCCTGATCGTCTGGCGCCGGATGCGACGGCGCGGCATGCGCTAACCTCGCGCCTCGACATCACAGCGCAGGAGACCGAATGAGCACGTCCAAGACCATCCAGATCAGCCAGTACGGCGGCCCCGAGGTGATGAACATCGTCGACCTGCCGGTCGGTGAGCCTGGCCCGGGAGAGATCCGCATCCGCCACCAGGCCTGCGGACTGAACTTCATCGACGTGTATCAGCGCACGGGCCTGTACCCGAACCCGCTGCCGCTGACGCTGGGCATGGAAGGCGCCGGCATCGTCGAGGCCGTGGGAGCCGGTGTCACGCACCTCAAGGTGGGTGACCGCGCCGCCTATGCCAGCAACCCGCCCGGTGCCTACAGCGAAGCGCGCGTCATGCCGGCAAAGACGGTGTGCCGCCTGCCCGCTGCGATCGACTTCGAGGCGGGCGCGGCGATGATGCTCAAGGGTCTGACGGCGCAATACCTGCTGAAGAAGACGCTGCCGGCCGAAGGCCTGCAGCCGGGCGACCACGTGCTGTTCCATGCCGCCGCCGGCGGCGTGGGCCTGATCGCCTGCCAGTGGGCCAAGGCGCTGGGCCTGCAGCTGATCGGCACCGCCGGCAGCGCCGCCAAGTGCCGGCTGGCGCTGGAGCATGGCGCTGCCTTCGCCATCGACTATTCCAAGGAAGACTTCGTCGCCCGCGTCAAGGACATCACCGGCGGCAAGGGCGTCAAGGTGGTCTACGACTCGGTCGGCAAGGACACCTGGGAAGGCAGCCTGAACTGCCTGCGCCCCTTTGGCCTGATGGCCAGCTTCGGCAACGCCTCTGGCCCGGTGCCGCCCTTTGCGCCTGGCATCCTGGGCGCCAAGGGATCGCTGTACGTCACGCGCGGCACGCTGTTCACCCACATCGCCACGCGCGAATCGACGCAGGCCATGGCCGACGACCTGTTTGCCGTGGTCGGCAGCGGGCAGGTGAAGATCCGCATCGACCAGCGCTACCCGCTGGCTGAGGTGGCGCAGGCGCACCGCGACCTGGAATCGCGCAAGACCACCGGCTGCACGATCCTGCTGCCCTGAAGCGGCCTTGCCGCTGCCGTCCCGGCCGGGCGTGTTGATGCCGCAGCGTGTGCTCGTGCTCGGTGCCACCGGCACCATCGGCCAGGCCATCGTGCAAGCGCTGCTGCGGCGAGGCCACCAGGTGGTGTGCGTGGTGCGTCCGCGCGCCGGCGCGGGCGCCCGGCTGACGGCGCAGGATTGCGCCCGGCTGCTGCCAGGCGCCACGCTGCGCTTCGCCGACGTTTGCGACCCGGCCTCGCTGGCGCGCGACGGCTTTGCCGGCGAGCGCTTCGACGCGCTGCTGTCCTGCCTGGCCTCGCGCACTGGCGAGCCGCGCGATGCCTGGGCCATCGACCACCAGGCGCAGCTGCATGCGCTGGCCGCGGCGCGGGCTGCCGGCGTGGGCCACTTCGTGCTGCTGTCGGCGCTGTGCGTGCAGAAGCCGCGGCTCGCTTTCCAGCATGCCAAGCTGGCCTTCGAGAAGGCGCTGGTCGAATCGGGGCTGCGTTATTCGATCGTGCGGCCGACGGCCTTCTTCAAGTCGCTGTCGGGGCAGGTGGAACGCGTGCGCCAGGGAAAGCCTTTCCTGGTGTTCGGCGACGGCAGGCTCACCGCCTGCAAGCCGATCAGCGATGCCGACCTGGCCGCGTACCTGGCCGATTGCCTGGACGACGTGCGGCTGCACGACCGCATCCTGCCCATCGGCGGGCCGGGCCCGGCGATCACGCCGCGCCAGCAGGGCGAAATGGTGGCCGGCCTGCTGGGGCGTGCGCCGCGCTTCAGGCGGGTGCCGGTGGCGCTGCTCGACGCCATCGTCTCGGCGCTGTCGATGGGTGGGCGCGTGCTGCCGGCGCTGGCGGCCAAGGCCGAGCTGGCGCGCATCGGCCGCTACTACGCCACCGAATCGATGTTGGTGCTGAACCCGGCCACTGGCCGCTACGACGCCGAGGCCACGCCGTCCACCGGCGAGGACACGTTGTACGATCATTACCAGGGCTTGCTCAGCGGCCGACTCAGCGCCGAGCGCGGGGACCATGCGGTGTTCTGAAGCACCGCTCAGTCGGCCACCGCCGCGCGGTAGGCATGCCAGGAGGCATGCCCAAGCACCGGCCCCACCACCAGCAGCCCGGCAAACCAGGGCAGCAGCGCCAGCACCACCAGCAGCGCGATCAGCGCACCCCAGAAGATCATCACCGCCGTCTGCGTGAAGAACAGCCGCATGCTGGTCAGTCCGGCGGTGATGGCGTCGGTCTGGCGGTGCAGGATCATGGGGATCGAGATCACGCTCACCGCATAGATCAGCCCGGCGAAGACCGCGCCCACGCCCAGCCAGGCGGCGATGAAGCCGATGTTTTCGGGGTCCATCAGCGCCAGCAGCGAGCCCTTCAGGTCGGGCATGCCGTCGAAGCTGACGGCAAAGATCACCAGCGTGGCGCGGCCCCACAGCATTTCCAGCACCAGCAGCAAGAAGCCGAAGATGGCCAGCTGGCCGGTGCGCGTGTCCCAGGCCAGCAGCGAGTCGCCGAAGTCGGGTTTCTCGCCCTGTTCCAGCCGCTGGCTGGCGCGGTACAGGCCCAGGCACAGGAACGGGCCCATCAGCAGGAAGCCGGCCGACAGCGCCATCACGTAGGCCGGGGCGGCTTCGTAGACCTTCAGCAACGCCCAGCCCATGACCATGAAGCAGCCGCCGTAAAACAGGCCGATGCCCGGGCAGCGGAGGAAGTCGCTCCAGCCCTTGGCCAGCCAGCGCAGCGGATCGACGAAGCTCAAGGGGTTGAGCGCGATCGGCGGCTTGGTCGCCGGTTCGTGGGAGGAGTCGCTCGGTGGCCCCGGGGCGGCCGGTTCATGGCTGTCGGTGGTGTTCACGGCGACGGAGCCTAGGCCGCCGTGCGTCGCCCGTCCATACGGTGTCGCCCCAGGGGCGTGCTCAGCAGCCCCAGCGCAGCGCCGCGGTATGCACTGGCGCGTCCCACAGCGCCAGTGCCGCATCATCCAGCGCCGACACGGTGATCGAACAGCCGGCCATTTCCAGCGAGGTGACGTAGGAGCCAGTCAGGTGGCGCACCGCCTTGACGCCGGCGCCGGCCAGCACCTTTTGCGCGGCATGCACCATCAGGTACAGCTCGAGCAGCGGCGTGCCGCCGAAGCCGTTGACCAACAGCAGTACCGGCTGGCCCGGGCGCAGCGACAGGTCTTTCAGGATCGCGCCGGTGAGTTCGGCGGCGATGTCGTCGGCCGAGGCGATCCGTATGCGGCGCCGGCCTGGTTCGCCGTGGATGCCGACGCCCATCTCCATTTCGTCGATGCCGATCTGGAAGGTCGGCGTGCCGGCAGCGGGTACGGTGCAGGAGGTGAGCGCGACGCCCATCGACGCCGTGGCCTTATTGATGGCGTCGCCCAGCGCCTTCAATCCGCCCAGGTTCATTCCACGCTCGGCGGCAGCGCCGACGATCTTCTCGACCACCAGCGTGCCGGCGACGCCGCGCCGGCCGGTGGTGTAAGTCGAGTTCTCGACCGCCACGTCGTCGTTGACGATGACGGTGGCGTTGTCGCGGTCCAGCATCTCCGCCGCCATCTGGAAATTCATCATGTCGCCGGAGTAGTTCTTTACGATGAACAGCACGCCAGCCTCGCTGTCCACCGCCGCGGCGGCCGCCAGCATCTGGTCGGGCGTGGGGGAGGTGAAAACCTGCCCGGGGCAGGCGGCGTCGAGCATGCCGTGGCCGACGAAGCCGGCATGCAGCGGCTCGTGGCCCGAGCCGCCGCCGGAGATCAGAGCCACCTTGCCGGGCTTGGGCACGCGCCGACGCACGAACTGATAGTCGTCGCCAAGCGTGACGATGTCGGCATGCGCCTGGGCGAATCCTTCCAGCGACTCGGCGAGCACGCTGTCCACATGGTTGATGAGCTTCTTCATGGTCTTGCCTGTCAGAGGGTGTCACACACCGCGCCGATGATCAGCGCCATCGAGCGCGAGCCGGGGTCCACGTGGCCGCGCGCGCGCTCGCCGAGGAAAGAGGCGCGCCCCCGCGTGGCCTCCATCGTTGCCGTGGCGGCGGCACTGTCGAAGGCGCACTGGCGCACCCGCTGGGGCAACTGCTCGCCGCCGGTGGCCAGCAGATGTCGCACCGGGTCAAGCACGTCGAGCAGCGTCTTCTGCCCGACCTCGGCCTTGCCAAGCCGCGTCAGCGCCTTGATGGCTGCATCCAGCGCCTGCGCCAGCTCGGCCGGCCCCGGTTCGGGCGGCAGTTCCTTGGACAGCGTCACCAGCAGCGTGCCGAACACCGGCCCGGAGGAACCGCCGATCGTCGACATGCAGGTCATGCCCATCACCTTCAGTGCATCCTGCGGCGCCAGCGGCGTCAGTTGCGGCAGCTTGGCCTGTATCGCCATCGCGCCGCGTTTCATGTTCAGGCCATGGTCGCCGTCGCCAATGGCCTGGTCGAGCGCGGTAAGTTCGTCGACGTGGTCGATCAGCGTCTGCGTGGCGGCCTGGATGGCAACACTCAGGTTCATGGTGTAGGTCCTCGTGACAATCAGGTGGCGACGCGCCGGCCGCTGGCATCGAACCACAAAGTCCGTGCCGGCTCGACCGACACCTGTTCGCCCGGCGCATAGCGTTCGTCGGACGGCGCAGCGCTGATCAGCTCGTGCTCGCCGCCATTCAGCGCCAGGTGCACCAGATGCTGGTCGGACAGCCGCTCGACGCGCCGCACCTCGGCGCGCAGACCGCCGTTCGCGTTGGCCAGACGCAAGTGCTCGGCGCGCAATCCGACGGTGGCGGCCCCTTCAGGCGCAGGCCAGGCCCCCAGCGCCGCGCGCGGCAGCAGGTTGATACGCGGCGAGCCCAGCCGGGCGGCGACGGTGGCGCTGACCGGATCCTCGTAAATCTGCTGCGGCGTGCCCGTCTGCACGAGCACGCCCTGGTCGAGCACGCCAATGCGGTTGGCCAGCGTCATCGCCTCGATTTGGTCGTGGGTGACGTAGAGCATGGTCGCGCCCAGGTCCTGCTGGATACGTTTGAGTTCCAGCCGCAGGTCGTTGCGCAGCTTGGCGTCCAGCGACGACAGCGGCTCGTCCATCAGCGTCACCGCCGGGTTGCGCACCAGCGCGCGGCCGATCGCCACGCGCTGCATCTGCCCGCCGGACAGGCGCGTCGCGGCGTTGCCCAGCTTGTCCTCGATGCGCAGCAGGCGCGCGATCTCGGTGATGCGGGCCTTGATTCGGTCTTCGGCCATCGGCCGCAGCGGCGAACGCAGCGGGAAGGCCAGGTTGTCGTAGACGCTCAGGTGCGGGTACAGCGAGTACTGCTGGAAGACGAAGGTCACGTCGCGCAGCGCCGGAGCCAGCGCGCTGACATCGTGTCCGCCGATGAACACCTGGCCGCGCTCCGGCTTCTCCAGCCCGGCCACCAGCCGCAAGGTCGTCGTCTTGCCGGCGCCGCTGGGGCCGAGCAGCACGAAGAACTCGCCGCTGGCGATGTCCAGGTCCAGTTGCTTGACGGCATGCACCGTGCCGAAGTTCTTGTCCACGCCCTGCAGCCGCAGCTCAGCCATGGCGTGCTCCGATCCCAGGGTCGCGCTCGGTGGCCAACGCACGGCCGCTGGTGGCATCGAACAACGAAACCGCAGCCGCATCGAAGGTCAGACCGACCTGGTCGCCGCGTCGCGCCGGCACCTGCACGCCCAGCTTGGCGCGCAGCCGGGTGCCGTCGGCGGTCGCCAGCGTCACGATCTGGTTCACGCCCAGGTATTCGGTGCCCAGCACCTCGGCGCGCAGCTTGGATGTCGGATCGAGGTGCACGTGTTCGGGCCGCACGCCGTACAGCAGCGCGCGCTCCGACACCTCCTCATGCAGTGCCGGGATGGCCAACGACGCGTTGCCCAGCGGCACACTGGTGGTGCCGGCCGCGAAGCCGCCGGCGAAGGGCAGGAAGTTCATTGCCGGCGAACCGATGAAGTCGGCGACAAAGACGCTGGCCGGGTGTTCGTAGACCTGCTGCGGTGGACCCATCTGCTCGACCACACCATGGTTCATGATCGCAATGGTGTCGGCCATTGCCATCGCTTCGAGCTGGTCGTGCGTGACGTAGACGGTGGTCGCCTTCAGCCGATCGTGCAGTCCGCGCAGCTCCTGGCACATCAGCTCGCGGAATTCGGAATCGAGCGCACCCAGCGGTTCGTCCATCAGGAAGGCCAGCGGGTCGCGCACGATCGCGCGGCCCAGCGCGACACGCTGGCGGTCGCCGCTGGACAGGCCCGACACCGGCTGGTTCAGCAGGTGGCCGATGCGCAGCACGCGTGCCGCCTCCTGCACTTTGGCCTCGATCTGCTTGCGCGGCATGCCCTGCGAAAGCAGAGGAAAGCCGATGTTCTTGCGCACGTTCATGTGCGGGTACAGCGCGAACAGCTGGAAGACGAAGGCGATGTCGCGCTGCGCGGCGCGCTTGAAGCTCACGTCCTCGTCGCCAAGGAAAATGTGGCCCGAGGTCGGCAGTTCCAGGCCGGCGATGATGCGCAGCGTCGTCGTCTTGCCGCAGCCTGAAGGCCCGAGCAGGCAGAAGAACTCGCCGTCGCGCACTGTGAAGGTCGAATCCTTGACAGCGACGAAGTCGGCGAAGGCCTTGTGCAGGTTGCGAACGCGAATCTCGGCCATGGCTCGGCAGCCTACTGCGGGAACTTCGAGACGATGGTGAACATCACGACGCCGGCCAGCGTCGTCGCGAACGAATACGTGAACAGCACCAGGGCAAAGGGCTGCAGCATCATGAAGATGCCGATGCCGATGACGACACAGGCCGCCATTTCCATCGGCCCGCGGCGCGCCCACCGTGGCCACTTCATTTGCGGACGGCTCCGAAGGTGATGCCACGCAGCAGGTGCTTGCGCAACAGCACGGTGAACACCAGGATCGGCACCAGGAACAGCATGGTGCCGGCGGCCACGGCCGGCCAGTCCTGCCCGCCCTCGCCGATGATGATGGGGATGAATGGCGGCGCGGTCTGTGCCTCGCCGCTGGTCAACAGCACCGCGAACGCGTACTCGTTCCAGGCGAAGATCATGCAGAAGATCGCGGTCGCGACGATGCCGGTGGTTGCCTGTGGCAGCACCACCTTGCGGAAGGCCTGCAGGCGGGTGTAGCCGTCGACCATCGCCGCTTCCTCGTACTCCCGCGGGATCTCGTCGATGAAGCCCTTCAGGAGCCAGACGGCGAGCGACACGTTGACCGCTGAGTACAGCAGGATCATGCCCAGGCGCGTGTCCGACAGGCCGAGCTCGCGGTACATCAGGTAGATCGGGATGGCTACCGCGATCGGCGGCATCATGCGCGTGGACAGGATGAAGAACAGCAGGTCGTCCTTGCCCGGCACCTTGAAGCGACTGAACGCATAGGCTGCCATCACGCCCAGGCCCACCGACAGCACGGTCGAGCCGATGGCGATGATCAGCGAGTTGACGAACCTGGGCAGGTAGTTCGAGCGGCTGACCACCACCATGTTGTTGTCTCGCGCGATGCGCTCGCAGGCATTGCCGGGCGGCGGCAGGCTCTTCAGGTACTCGTCGGTCTGGCGCGAGCGCGTGGTGAACAGGTTGCAGAAGCCTTCGATCGACGGCTCGAACACCAGCTTCGGCGGGTAGCTGATCGAGTCCGGTGGGCTCTTGATCGCGGTCAGCGCGATCCACACCAGCGGCACCATCGTGATCAGCGCGTACAGGATCACCACCGCCATGGCGACGCGCTTGCTCGTCGAGGAAGGTTCGACGACGCTGTGGGCGGTGCTGATGCCCTTCATGGCGATACCGAAGGCGTTGCGCGCCGTCGCCCTGAGCGGGGGCAGGTCGTCTTGAGGCGGCTCGCCGACGGTCTCATCGATTCTTCACCGCGTTGAGCGCCTTGACGTAGATGTTCGCCAGCCCGAAGACGGCGACGAAGAGAATGATCGCCAGCGCCGACGAATACCCGGTGCGCCACTTCTCGAAGGCTTCGCGCTTGAGCGTGATCGACACCACCTCGGTGGTCGAGCCCGGCCCGCCGTTGGTCAGCAGGTTCACCAGGTCGAACATCTTGAAGTTCTCGATGCCGCGGAACAGGACCGCCAGCATGATGAAGGGCAGCACCATCGGCAGCGTGATGCTCCAGAACTGGCGCCAGGCCGACGCACGGTCGACCTCGGCCGCCTCGTAGATGTAGTCAGGAATGCTGCGCAGGCCGGCCAGGCAGATCAGCATCACGTAGGGCGTCCACATCCAGGTGTCGACGATGACAATGGCCCAGGGGGCAAGCCGCACCGAACCGAGCATCTCGAAGCTGGTCGGCGGGATGCCGGTGAAAAAGCTCACCGCATAGTTGAACAGCCCGATCTGCGGCTGGTAGATGAAGGCCCAGAAGTTGCCCACGACCGCCGGGCTCAGCATCATCGGGATCAGGATCAGCGTGGTCCAGAAACCGTGCCCGCGGAACTTGCGGTCGATCAGCCAGGCCAGACCGAAGCCGATCAGCGTCTGCAGCGTGATCGTCCAGAACAGGAAATGGGCGGTCGCCTGCATCGGGCCCCAGATGTCGGGGTCGCTGAGGATGGCCACGTAATGGTCGATGCCCACGCCCACCACCTCGGCGTTGGGCCGGTTGGCACGGAAGTTGGTGAACGACAGCCGCAGCGTCCAGATCAACGGAAAGATGTTGATCGCCAGCAGCAGCAGCATCGTCGGGCCGATGAACAGCCAGGCAATGGCGCGGTCGGACAGGCCGCGAACCTGCCGCGCCAGCGCAAGCGGTGTGGCTTGCGCGGCGCGCGCGGCAAGGTTGTCGTTCATCAGGGCGGACATGATCGAAGGATCGGGCGGGCACCGCAAGGTGCCCGCCCCGGCTTGGCCCTACTTGATCTTTCCGTCTTCCTTGAAGACCTTCTTCCAGTCGGCCACCAGGCCGTCCAGCGCTTCCTTGGCAGTGCCCTTGTCAGCCACCACGAAGTCGTGGATGCGCTTCTGCTCTGCCAGCAGCAATTGCGCGTAGCTCGGGTCGGCCCAGAAGTCCTTCACCTGATCCATCGCGATCAGGAACTCCCCTGCGAAGGGCGCGCTCTTGGCGAAGCCCGGGTCCTTCAGCACCGCGTTGTGCGCCGAGTACCCGCCCAGCGCCCACCACTTCTTCTGCACCTCAGGGTTGGCGAACCACTTGATGTAGGACAGCGCCTCGTTGCGATTCGGCGAATAGGACACCACCGAAATGCCCTGGCCGCCGAGCTGCGAGCCCTTGGTCTTGTCGCTCGGGTTGACGAAGAAGCCGATCTTGTCGCCGCCGACGTTCGGATCCTTGTGCAGGCCCGGGAAGAAGGCAAACCAGTTCATCATCATCGCCACCTGGCCGGACTTGAACGCGTCCAGCCCCTCACCCATGTAGGAATTGGTCAGCCCCGGCGGCGTGCAGCACTTGTACAGCGACTTGTAGAACTCGAGGGCGCGGATCGCGTCCGGTCCGTTGACGAATCCGTCCATCGCATAGGGCTTCTTCGGATCCTGGTACTGGAAGCCGAAGGGGTAGAGCACGTTGCTCACGCCCATCGTGATGCCTTCGGAGCCGCGCTCGGTGAACAGGTAGGTGCCGTAGACCTTCTTGCCGTCGATGGTCTTGCCGGTGAAGAAGTCGGCCACCTGCTTGAACTCGGTCCAGGTCTTCGGCGGGCCTAGGTCGCGCTTGTGCTTGGCCTTGAACTCGGCTTGGAACTCCGGCTTGCTGAACCAGTCCTTGCGGTAGGCCCAGCCGAGCGCATCGCCCATCGCCGGCAGCGCCCAGTAGTTGGGCGTTCCCTTCGGCCATTCGGCATAACCGAGCACGGTGGCCGGCGCGAAGTCGCTGATCTTGATGCCTTCCTTGGCAAAGAAGTCGTTCAGCTTGACGTAGTGGCCGCTCTCGGCTGCGCCGCCGATCCATTGGCTGTCGCCGATGATCAGGTCGCACAGCTTGCCCTTGGAGTTCAGCTCGTTGAGCATGCGGTCGGCGAAGTTCGGCCAGGGCACGAATTCGAACTTCATCTTGATCTTCGACTTCGCCGTGAAGTCCTTCGACAGCTCGACCAGCGCGTTGGCCGGGTCCCAGGCGGCCCAGCACAGGGTGATCGTCTTGTCTTGTGCCTGGGCGACGGACGTGCCCAGGCTCAGCGCGGCGGCGGCAGCCAGGGTGGTGAACCCCGGCAGGTTTTTCAACATCGATCTCATGACAAGGTCTCCATCAAAGTTGGGGTTCACTGGCACACATCCATCGGCTCCCGTCAATACAGGTTTTCCGCCGTCAGGATCTCGATCCGGGGTTGCACGACACTCAAGGCGCCGCGCACGTTGTCGCACAGCGCGCGCAGCACGCGCGCCGCGGTCAATACGCAATAGTGCAGGTCCTGGTGCAGCACATAGCTGAGCGCGCCGCTGCCGAGCAGCGAGCGGTGCGCATCGGTGAAGTCGTGCGCCACCGCGGCCACGTTGTCGGCGAGCCCCGCGCCCTGCAGCGCGCGCGCGACGCCGGCACTGCCCGAGCCGACGTTGTAGATGCCGGCCACACGGGCGACGTCGATGTCGTTGCGCAACGCCCGCAGCAGCTCGCGCTGCGCGCCGTTGTCGTCGGCCGGCAGGTCGGGTGTGCGTTGCAGCTTGAGGTGCGGGAAGCGTTCCTCCAGCACTTGCGCGAAACCAATGCGCCGGTCGATCTCGGCCGACAGGCGCGTGGCCTGCGACGACAGCAGCAGCGTGTCGCGCCCCTCGGCACCGGCCATGCGACCCAGCAGCAGGCCCGCTGTGCGGCCGGCGGCGCGGTTGTCGGCGCCGACATGCGTCTCGCGCATCGAGCCGGCGACGTCGGAGCACAGCGTCACCACGTGCACCCCGCCGCGCACCAGCTCGTTGATCGCCAGCTTCACCGCCGGCAGGTCCGGCGCCATCAGGGCCACGCCTTCGCAGTCGGTCAGCCCGGCCACCTGAGCCGCGAACCGCTCCGGGTCGGCGGTTTCGAAGCGCTGCGTGATCTCGGTGATGTGCTGGTGGCGGAAGTCACCCGCCGCCTGTGCGATTTGGCGTTCGATCAGCTCGACAAAGGGGCTGGGATCGGCCGGCAACACGAAGATGAAGCGGAAGCTGGACGCCCGCGGCCGGCCGCGCAGCGGCGGGCCGCCGAGCTCGGCCACCACATGCAGCACGCGTTGCATGGTTTCGGCATTGACGCCGGGGCGGCCGTTCAACACCCGGTCCACCGTCGCCGTGCCGACACCGGCACGCGCCGCGATGGTGGCGATGGTGGCGATGGTGGCGACGTTCGGTTGCTGGCTCATTGGCTGATGTGATTGGTGCCGATGAGGTTATGAACATCAAAAAATAAATCAATCAGGGTTTCAACGAGGGTGGCGCTGGAAAGGCGAGCCAGCGCCCGCCGCGCCGCGACGAGGCCACCGCCTGTTCGACGAAGGCCACGCCGCGCCAGCCGTCGACCAGCGTCGGGAAGTTCCACATTGGCGCGGCCCGGCCGCGCCGGCGCGGGGCACGGATCGCGTCGGCGATCTCGCGGTAAAGCGTGGCGAACGCCTCCAGATAGCCTTCCGGATGCCCGGCGGGGATGCGGGTGACGTCGGCTGCGGCCGTCAGCGCGCCGGCACCGCCGCGGCTGACCGTCTGCGGCGGCTGCCCCAGCGACGTGAAGCGCAGCTGGTTCGGGTGTTCCTGTTGCCATTCCAGCCCGCCGCGCTCGCCGTAGATGCGCAGGCGCAACCCGTTCTCGTTGCCCGGTGCCACCTGGCTGGCCCACAGCGCGCCGCGCGCGCCTCCTTCGAAGCGCAGCAGCACCTGCGCGTTGTCATCCAGCCGCCGGCCGGCGACGAAACGGCTCAGCTCGGCGCACAGCTGCTGCACCCGCAGCCCGCTGACGAACTCGGCCATCTGGAAGGCATGGGTGCCGATGTCGGCGACGCATCCTCCCGCTCCGGCTTGCGCCGGGTCGGTGCGCCAGCCGGCCTGCTTCTGGCCGGTGGCTTCCAGATCTTCACTGAGCCAGTCCTGCGGATACTCGACCTGCACGACGCGGATCGTGCCCAGCCGCCCGTCGGCCACCATCTGTCGCGCCTGGCGCACCATCGGGTAGCCGGAGTAGTTGTAGGTGACCGCGAAGATCAGATCCTTCTTGGCCGCCAGCGTGGCCAGGCGCGCGGCGTCGCGGCGCGTCGTCGTCACAGGTTTGTCGCAGATCACGTGGATGCCGGCCTGCAGGAAGGCCATCGCCACCGGCGCGTGCAGGTGGTTCGGGGTGACGATGCTGACCGCATCGATGCTGTCTTCGCGCGCCGCTTCGGCCCTGACCATGACCTGGTAGTCGTTGTAGATGCGCTCTTCGTCCAAGCCGAGCGCGCGGCCCGAGGCCATTGCGCGCTCGGCATCGGAGGCCAGCGCACCGGCCACCAGCTCGTACTGGTCGTCGAGCCGTGCCGCCATGCGATGCACCGCACCGATGAACGCGCCTGCGCCGCCGCCGACCATCCCGAGCCGCACGCGCCGCTTGGCCGCAGCCGGACTGGACTTGCTTTCGATCGCCATGCCGTCGCCTCCCTACAGGCCCAGCAGGCGCCGGTTCCTTGCCGCATCGGCATCGCCGCCGGCGAAGTCGTCGAAGGCCTTGTCGGTGACGCGGATGATGTGTTCGGCGATGAACTTCGCTCCTTCAGCCGCACCCTGCTCGGGGTGCTTCAGGCAGCACTCCCATTCGAGCACCGCCCAGCCGCGGTAGCCGTACTGCGCCATCTTCGAGAAGATCGCGCGGAAGTCGATCTGTCCGTCGCCCAGCGAGCGGAAGCGGCCTGCGCGGTCGATCCAGGGGGCGTATCCGGAGTACACGCCCTGCCGGCCCGTGGGGCGGAACTCGGCGTCCTTGATGTGCAGAGAACTGATGCGCTCGTGGTAGATGTCGATGAAGGCCAGGTAATCCAGCTGCTGCAGCAGAAAGTGCGAAGGGTCGTAGTTGATGCAGCAGCGCGGGTGCTGGTCGACGCGGTTGAGCAGCATCTCGAAGGTGCTGCCGTCGAACAGGTCCTCGCCCGGGTGAAGCTCGAAGGCCACGTTGCAGCCGGCCTCGTCGAAGGCGTCGAAGATTGGCCGCCAGCGCCGCGCCAGCTCGTCGAAGGCAGTCTCGATCAGTCCCGGCGGGCGCTGCGGCCACGGGTACAGGAAGGGCCAGGCCAGCGCGCCGGGGAAGCTGACGTTGCTGGTGAGGCCCAGGTGCTTCGAGGCCTGCGCCGACCACAGCATCTGCTGCACCGCCCACTGCTGGCGCGCCTTCGGATTGCCGCGCACCGATTCGGGGGCGAAAGCATCGAAGGCCTCGTCGTAGGCCGGATGCACCGCCACCAGCTGACCCTGCAGGTGGGTGCCCAGCTCGGTGATGGCCACGCCGTTGTCGCGCGCGATGCCGGCGATTTCGTCGCAATAGGTCTTCGACTTCGCGGCCGTCTCCAGGTCGAAGAGCCGCGTGTCCCAGGACGGGATCTGAACGCCCTTGAAGCCGTGACCGGCCGCCCACCGGGTGATCTCGTGCCAGGAATCGAAAGGAGCCGTGTCGCCAGCAAACTGTGCCAGGTAGATACCCGGGCCCTGAAGGTTCGTCGCCATCGCATGCTCCTCGTGAAGGAGCCGCAAGCCTAGGCCGCCGAGCGCTGCGCGTCCAGTCCGGGCGTGCCCGGGCGCCGCGGCCTCAGCGACCGCGCTTGACGCGCAGGATCTCGTCCAGGATCAGGCAGATGGCGCCCAGCGTGATCGCGCTGTCGGCCAGGTTGAAGGACGGGAAGTACCAGCCGCCGTAGTGCACCTGGATGAAGTCGACCACGTAGCCGTGCAGCAGGCGGTCGACCACGTTGCCGATGGCGCCGCCCATGATCATCGTCACCGCAAAGCAGAACAGCTTTTCCCCGGGGTGCTTCTTCAGCATCCAGACGATGAAGGCCGAGGCCAGCGTGCCCAGGCCGACAAAGAACCAGCGCTGCCAGCCCGAGGCGCCGGCCAGGAAGCTGAAGGCCGCGCCGGTGTTGTGCACCCGCACCAGGTTGAACCAGCTGGTGATGGTGCGGCTGTCGTTGAGCTGGAACATGCCCAGGATCAGCGTCTTGCTCAGCTGGTCCAGCAGCACCACCAGCAGCGCCAGGCCCAGCCAAAGCCACAGGCTCGGTCCGCTGCCGGAGGATCGGCCGGCCATGCTCAGGCGGCGGTGCGCACTTCACCGGCGCCGTGCAGGTTGCCGACACAGCGGCCGCAGATCGTCGGGTGTGCGGCATCGGCGCCGACGTCGTCGCGCCAGTGCCAGCAGCGCTCGCACTTGGTGGCGGAAGAGGGCGTCACCGTCACCGCGAGCGTCTCACCGGCGATCAACGTGGCCTTGGAGGTGATGAAGACGAACTTCAGGTCCTCGCCCAGCGTTCGCAGCAGCGCGGCGTCTTCGGCCGCGGCGCGCACGGTGGCTTCAGCCTGCAGCGACGAGCCCACCG
>JBEIHU010000047.1:0-20989 GCA_040381175.1 Burkholderiaceae bacterium | reverse complement strand
CTCGAAACTCCAACCAACACCAAGGGAGTGCACTTTGAAGACAGGAAAGCATGACTGGGTAGATAGCCCTTATTTAAGGGCGGATTTCGCCGGTGCCGAAGCCACACTCGGTGACCTGCTGCTGAATGCGCCGATTCCGAACACGGAACTGGCCGAGAACTCAGGGCTTTTCGTGTCGCCGCGCACGATGAAGCGGCAGTTCTTCTTCGACGAGATCTTCAAGCATGCGCTCGGCGTCCACGGGGTGGTCATGCAGTTCGGCTTGCGCTGGGGGCGGGATCTGGCAACGCTGCATTCGTTGCGTACCATCTATGAGCCATTCAATGCCACGCGCCACATCATCGGCTTCGATACCTTTGAGGGCTTCCCCAGTGTCGATCCGCGCGACGGCGCGGCAGAGATGATCAAGACGGGCGTGCTCACGGTTTCGGAAGGGTACGAAAACTTCCTAGGTGACGTCTTTGCGCAGCGGCAGAAGGTCGACCCTCTGCCCCACGTCAACCGCTTCGAGTTGCACAAGGGCAACGCGCCGGATCGCCTCGCCGAGTACCTAAAGGCTCACCCGGAAACGATCGTCGCTCTGGCCCACTTCGACATGGACCTGTACGAACCCACTAAGCAATGTCTCGAAATGCTTCGTCCGTACATGACAAAAGGAACAGTGCTGGCGTTCGACGAACTGATCAGTTTCGTGTCCCCGGGTGAGACGGTCGCTCTTCGCGAAGTGTTTGGTCTAGATCGGTATCGGATTCGTCGCTCGCCTGTCTACTCGGGTCATGGCTCCTATGTCATTGTCGAGTGATGCCGGCTTGGCGGTCGGGCTCCAGCCCGAACGAACGGTCGGTGACCTGACAGTCGAGGGCTATGACGTTCGTCGAAAGACCCTGTGGGATCGCTTTGTCGCCGCGTCGAAGAACGGCAGCTTCATGTTCTTCCGCGACTACATGGATTACCACAGCGACCGGTTCACCGACCATTCGCTGATGATTTATGAAGGTGAGCAACTTGTCGGGGTCTTGCCAGGCAATCGTAAGGACGAGCGTACAGTCAGCTCCCATGACGGATTGACCTTCGGGGGGCTGGCGGTACGTCCCAGCGCGTCGCTTTCCGAAATCTTGTCCATGTTCGTAGCCGCTTTGGTGCATCTGGAACGCCAAGGTGTTGATGTATTGCGGTACAAGCGGATTCCTCGCTTCTACAACGTTCTGCCGGACGACGAAGTCGACTATGCGTTGTTCTTGCTCGACGCAAGGCTGTATCGACGGGATTGCGCGCAAACCGTTTGTATCCAGGATCGGTTGCCAGTGCGAAAGGGCAAGAAGCACTCGGCATCGCGGGCGCGCAAGTCGGGGGTCGTGGTAGCCGAGAGCACCGATTTTGACGGCTACTGGCGCGACGTTCTGAAGCCTCGTCTCGATGAGCGTCATTCTGCGAGCCCGGTCCATAGCGTAGACGAGATCCAGCGCCTGGCGGCTTCGTTCCCGGAATGCATCCGACTATTCACTGCCTGCTTTAATGGCAGGATGCAAGCCGGCGTGGTGATCTACGAAACTGCGACAGTCGCACACGCTCAGTACAGCGCATTGGCCGTTAACGCCACCGAACCTGGAGCTCTTGACTGTTTGGTGGAATGGCTGATTGCGGAACGTTACGCAAGCAAGCGCTACTTCGATTTCGGCATAAGCAATGAAAATGCCGGGCGCTCATTGAATCATGCGCTGCTTCGGTCGAAAGAAGGCTTCGGTGCTCGCAGCTTTGCTCACGATCACTATGAGATCGATGTGCATAAACACACTAGGATTGATCACACGCTGCATCGGGCCGGCCGGGCAGATGGCTGAAGGTTGCGAAAGGCATCGGGTCTCGGATCAGGAGTCAACGCCGCTGTTAAGAACGCATGTCACAAAGCGACGTCAGGAGCCTGCATTTCTGAGCCGGATATGCAGTTCCCGCAGTTGCACTTCATCCACCGCGCTGGGCGCCCCAGTCAGCAGACATTGCGCTCGCTGAGTCTTCGGGAAGGCAATCACGTCGCGCAGTGACTCAGCCCCGGTCATCAGCATCACAAAGCGGTCCAGGCCGATGGCAATGCCGCCGTGAGGCGGCGCGCCGTACTGCAGGGCATCCAGCAGAAATCCGAACTTCGCCCGAGCCTCGTCTGCGCCGATGTTGAGCGCACGGAACACCTTGCTCTGCACCTCTTCACGGTGGATACGCACCGAGCCGCCGCCGAGCTCGACGCCGTTGAGCACCACGTCGTAGGCCTTGGCGATGCAGCGGCCCGGGTCGGTCTGCAACCAGTCCTCGTGGCCGTCCTTGGGCGCCGTGAACGGGTGGTGCACGGCATTCCACCGGCCTGCTGCATCGTCATGCTCGAACATCGGGAAGTCGACCACCCACAGGGGCTCCCATTCGCCCTTGACCATCCCATGGGCCTTGCCGAAATCGCTGTGCCCGATCTTCACGCGCAGCGCGCCGATGGCGTCGTTGACGATCCTGGCCTTGTCGGCCCCGAAGAACAGCAGGTCGCCGTTGCCGGCACCGGTGCGGCGGATGATCTCGGCCAGCGCCTGGTCGTGCAGGTTCTTCACCACCGGGGATTGCAGGCCCTCACGGCCCTTGTCGACATCGTTCACCTTGATCCATGCCAGCCCCTTGGCGCCGTAGATCTTGACGAATTCGGTGTAGGCATCGATCTCGCTGCGGCTGATCTCGGCCCCGCCGGGAACGCGCAGCGCCACCACGCGCCCGTCCGGCTGCGTCGCCGGCGCGGAGAAGACCTTGAATTCGACCTCGCGCATCACGTCGGTCAGTTCGGTCAGCTCCAGCTTGACCCGCAGGTCGGGCTTGTCAGACCCGTACAGCCGCATCGCATCGGCATACTTCATCACAGGAAAGGCCGGCAGCTCCACGCCGATGGCCTGCTTGAAGGTGCTGCGGATCATGCCCTCGAACATCGTGCGTATCTCTTCCTCGGTGAGGAAAGAGGTCTCGATGTCGATCTGCGTGAACTCGGGCTGCCGGTCGGCGCGCAGGTCCTCGTCGCGGAAGCACTTGGTGATCTGGTAATAGCGGTCGAAGCCGGACACCATCAGCAGTTGCTTGAACAGCTGCGGGCTTTGCGGCAGCGCGAAAAACTGGCCGTCGTGCACGCGGCTGGGCACCAGGTAGTCCCTCGCACCTTCTGGCGTGCTGCGGGTGAGCATCGGCGTTTCGATGTCGATGAAACCATTGGCATCGAGGAACTTGCGCACCTCCATCGCCACGCGGTAGCGCAGCATCAGGTTGCGCTGCATGTACGGACGGCGCAGGTCCAGCACGCGGTGCGTCAGCCGGGTCGTCTCCGACAGGTTCTCGTCGTCGATCTGGAAGGGTGGCGCGATGCTCGGGTTCAGCACCTCCAGCTCGTGGCATAGCACTTCCACACGGCCGCTGGTGAGGTTCGAGTTTTCGGTTCCCGCCGGCCGGGCGCGCACCAGGCCCACCACCTTCAGGCAGAACTCGTTGCGCACGGCCTCCGCGGTGGCGAACATCTCGGCGCGGTCCGGGTCGCAGACCACCTGGACCAGTCCTTCGCGGTCGCGCAGGTCGATGAAGATCACGCCGCCATGATCACGGCGCCGGTGCGCCCAGCCCTTCAGGGTAATGGTCTGTCCCATCAGCGTCTCGTTGACCAGACCGCAGTAGGTGCTTCTCATGAGTTTCGCTCCGCGTTTCCTTCACTGGGCCGGTCGCGGGTTCTGCCCCGCAACCTGCCGGCCCATCGTTCATGGCCCGCGCCGGCATGGCGCAGTCACCGGGGGCTCAAACGCCCGGGTTTCGCGCCTGCTGTACCGCCGGCGTCCTGCTCGGCGGCGCCACCACGCCCATCGAGATGATGTACTTCAGGGCCTCATCCACGCTCATGTCCAGAGCCACCACGTCGGCGCGCGGCATCATCAGGAAGAAGCCCGAGGTCGGGTTCGGCGTGGTCGGCACGTACACGCTGACAAAGGCGCCAGGCAGGTGGCGGGCCACTTCGCCGCCAGGCTTGCCGGTGACGAAGGCAATGGTCCACGAGCCGTGGCGCGGGTACTGCACCAGCACCGCCTCCCGGAATGCGTTGCCGCTGCTCGAGAACAGCGTGTCCGACACCTGCTTCACCGAGCTGTACACCGACCGCACGATCGGGATCTTGTGCAGCAGGCGGTTCCACTGGCGCAGCCACCACTGGCCGAAAATGTTGGTGGCGAACACACCGGTCAGCAACAGCCCCAGCCCCATGACCAGCACGCCGAGTCCGGGCACGTGGCGCAGGCGCTCGATGCTGGCATGGGCCGAGACCGGCAGCAGGGCTTGCGGCGCCGCAAGCAGCCAGGCAAACAGCCCGTCCATCGCGCCCAGCAACCATGTGAGTACCCAGACCGTGATGGCCAGCGGGGTCCATACCAGCAACCCTGCGAGGAGGTATTTCTTCACGCCGCTTCCGATGTCGGTGGGCGTGGCTTCTCAGGCGTGGCTGATGGCGCCGAAGGGGCTGCCGCCGTGGCCGGCGCAGCAGTATCGGCCGGCTTGGCATCCGCATCTGGCTTGTCTGCCGCGGCGGGGGTGCTGCCGCCGCGGAAGTCGGTGACGTACCAGCCGGAGCCTTTCAGCTGGAATCCGGCAGCAGTGACCTGCTTCACGAAGCTCGCGCTTCCACAGGCCGGACAGCTGCCCAAAGCGGGGTCGGAGATTTTCTGCAGCACGTCCTGCCGGTGTCCGCAGGACTCGCACTTGTAGGCGTAGATCGGCATGGTCGGGTCGGTGACGCAAAACCAAGAATTATAGGTTCCGCGGCGTGATCGCCTGCTCTGCCATCACCGCCATCGAGGGCCGGGCCACCGCCGACACAGGCTTGCCGGACCCGGGCCCGCCTCAGGCCGGCCACCAATGCAGCCAGACACGCACCAGCAACACGCCGCCCAGGAAGCCCAGGGCACCGAACAGCAGCGCCTGCAGCAGCCGGTTGGTGCGCCGCTGTTCGCCCAGCAGGGCCACCAGCGCGGCCGACTCGGCGGCTGACTGTGCCGGCGCCTGCAGCGCCTGGTGCAGCAGCCGCGGCAGTTCAGGCAGCAGCTGCGAATAACGCGGCGCCTCGTTTTTCAGGCGATCGACCAATCCCTGCCATCCCACCTGCTGGTTCATCCAGCGCTCCAGGAAGGGCTTGGCGGTGCTCCACAGGTCCAGTTCCGGGTCGAGCTGGCGGCCCAGCCCCTCGATGTTGAGCAGCGTCTTTTGCAGCAGCACCAGCTGCGGCTGGATCTCGACGTTGAAGCGCCGCGAGGTCTGGAACAGCCGCATCAGCACCTGGCCGAGCGAGATGTCCTTCAGCGGCCGGTCGAAGTGCGGCTCGCACACAGCGCGGATGGCGTTTTCCAGCGCGTCGACCCGGGTCGCGGGCGGCACCCAGCCCGACTCGACGTGCAGTTCGGCCACGCGCTTGTAGTCGCGGCGGAAGAAGGCAATGAAGTTCTGCGCCAGGTACTCCTTGTCCCATTCGGTGAGCGTGCCGATGATGCCGAAGTCCAGCGCGATGTAGCGGCCGAAGGTGGCCGGATCGGTGCTCACCTGGATGTTCCCGGGGTGCATGTCGGCATGGAAATAGCCGTCGCGGAACACCTGGGTGAAGAAGATCGTCACGCCGTCGCGGGCCAGCTTCTGCAGGTCCACGCCGCCTTCCCGCAGGCGTTGTGTCTGGCTGATCGGGATGCCGTACATGCGCTCCATGACGATCACCGTCGCGGTGCAGTAGTCCCAGATCATCTCCGGCACCAGCACCAGGTTGAGCCCCTGCATGTTGCGCCGCAGCTGCGCCGCGTTGGCCGCCTCGCGCACCAGGTCCAGCTCGTCATGCAAATAGATGTCGAACTCGGCCACCACCTCGCGCGGCTTCAGGCGTTTGCCGTCGACGCTGAGTCGCTCGACCCAGCGCGCCAGGGTGTGCAGCAGTGTCAGGTCATCGTCGATGACGGAAAGCATGCCCGGCCGCAGCACCTTGACCGCGACTTCGCGCCCGTCCTTCATCGTCGCGAAGTGCACCTGGGCGATCGAGGCGCTGGCCACCGCCTCGGCGTCGAAGGTGGCAAACAGCTGGTTCAGCGGCCGCCCGAAGGCCTTCTCCACCAGCGCCGCGGCCTGCGCGGCGGGTATCGGCGGCACCCGGTCCTGCAGCCTGGCCAGTTCGTCGGCCACGTCGACCGGCAGCAGGTCGCGGCGCGTCGAAAGCACCTGGCCGAACTTCACGAAGATCGGGCCGAGCCGCTCCAGCGCCAGGCGCAGGCGAACGCCGCGCGGCTGGTCGAAGCGCCGCCCCAGCGTGATCGTCCAGGACAGTGCGCGCACCCAGCGCTGACGGAAGCCCGACATCGCCAGCTCGTCCAGTCCGAAGCGCAGCACGGTGTACACGATGAACACCAGCCGCAGGAACCGCCTCATGGCGGTGGCGACCGCGTGCGCTGGGTGAAGCCCGAGGCACCTTGCAAGGCCGTGCGCAGGCCTCGGGCAAGCGCCGAGCCCAGCCGGTGCATCGGGTAGGCCATCGTCGGGCCGAGCAGGCGGTCCAGGTCGCCGGCCACGTCCCAGCGCAGGTTTTCCAGCAGCCAGTTCACGTCGCCAGCGAGCTGGGCATCGCCGTCGATGGCCACCGAAGGCTTGTCGCCGGCCATCGCACGGGCCATCAGCAGCAGGGGGTTCGATGCCTCCACGCGAACGAGCAGGTCGGCATCGATCGACATGTCGGTGCCGCCACGCCATTCGATCATGCCCGCTGGCGTGACCTTGAAGGCCAGCGTGGGCGGCGCCGGCAGCAGCGACGGCCAGCCCTGCATCTGCAACTCGATAATGCGGCCGTCGTGCGTCTGCAGCCGCTGCGTGGCGGCAGGCTCGGCGGCCAGCACGTGGTTGACGACGAGGACGAGCCGCTCCATCAAGGCCGGCGCAAGCATGGCGTTCAAACTGTGCAGCATTGCCCGATTGTAGGGATCGGGCAAGGCCGCCCGCGTGAAGCCTGCGCCCGGGCGGGGCTGGCGTTTGGGGGACAATCCTTCCGACATGCCGGGTTTCCGGCTCTGCGAGCTTGGCTGATGTTGCCGGCCGGCAAACTGGTGCGCGCGAGCCGTTCTTGCGCGCCGAACCCAGGTGTTTCCCCGAATCGATGTTCGAAGACCGAAGCTACCAGCGAACCTTCTACAGCGCGCCGCAGTCGGTGACATCGCTCGTGGCAGCGCTGCTCGAACCTGCGATCGCGGTGCTGAGCTACTTTGCGGTGTGCGCCTGGTTCGAAGAGCCGATCGTGCGCTCCGACCTGACGCTGTGCCTGCTGGTGCTGGCGCTGACCTTCCCGGGCCGCAACCGTTTCAAGGACAAGCTGCTGACGGCGGCGGTGGATGTGAGCACCTCGTGGCTTGTTCTACTGGCCATCCTGGCGCTGTGCGCCTATGCGACCACGAGCTTCGGCTTCTTCGACCGCGAGGTGCTGCTGTGGTGGGCGGTGCTAACGCCGATTGCGCAATGGACGGCGGTCTGGGCAGGTCGGCGCGTGATCCGCGTCGTGTCGACCCGCTCCGGCAACCGGCGCGCGGCGATCGTCATCGGTGCCGGGCCCCTGGGCGTGAAGGTCGCCGCCGCGCTGGCCGAAAGCCGCGACCAGGGGATCGATTTCCTCGGCTATTTCGATGACCGGACCGACGAGCGGGTGCACACCGAGGCCGCGCCGCAGCGCCTGGGCACGCTGAAGGATGCCGCGCCCTTCATACGCGACCGGGCGATCCACGAGGTGTACATCACCTTGCCGCTGGGTTCGCAGCCGCGCATCGTCGAGCTGCTCGAGCAGGTGCAGGGCACCACGGCGTCGGTGTTCTTCGTGCCCGATGTGTTCGGCATCAGCATCATCCAGGGCCGTCTGCAGGACATGAACGGCATACCGGTGGTGGGCATCTGCGAGACGCCCTTCACTGGCACCAACGAACTGGTCAAGCGCATCAGCGACATCGTGCTGGCGTCGCTCATCCTGGTGCTGATTTCGCCGCTGCTGCTGGCCATTGCCATTGGCGTGAAGCTCAGCTCGCCCGGGCCGGCGATCTTCCGCCAGCGCCGCAACGGCCTGGACGGCGAGGAGATCATCGTCTACAAGTTCCGCTCGATGCGGGTCATGGACGATGGCTCCGTGGTCAGGCAGGCCACCAAGGGCGACCCGCGCATCACGCCCTTCGGCGCCTTCCTGCGCAAGACCTCGCTGGACGAGTTGCCGCAGTTCATCAACGTGCTGCAGGGGCGAATGAGCATCGTCGGGCCGCGTCCGCATGCGGTGGCCCACAACGAGCTCTACCGGCAACTGATCAAGGCCTACATGGTGCGCCACAAGGTCAAGCCCGGCATTACCGGCTGGGCGCAGGTGCATGGTCATCGCGGCGAGACCGACACGGTCGAGAAGATGCAGGCGCGGGTCGAATACGATCTGGAGTACTTGCGCAACTGGTCGCTGGGGCTGGATCTGCAGATCATCGCGCGCACCATCGTCGTCGTCCTGCGCGGCAGCAATGCTTACTGATCTCGATACCGAGCATGCTCGCCACGCCCCCCAAACTTCAGCCGCTGCCATGGAGAGTTCGATGCCTAGCTCGATGTCCAGACTGAGTGCTCGGTATGTTCTGCTGCTGGCGGCGGCAGCCGGCACTGCGACTGCCCAGGAGAACAACCCGTACTACATTGGGGTGAATCAGGCCTTCAGTTACGACTCCAACGTGTTCCGGCAAGTCGATGCCCTTGCCAAGAGCAGCACTTGGAGCAGCACGGCGCTGGTCGCCGGTTTCAATCAGCCCTATGGCCGCCAGCGCTTCTATGGCAGCGCCAATATTGCGACCAACATCTACCAGCAACTGAGTCAGCTGAACAACACCAGTTATTCGTTGAACGGCGGCTGGGACTGGGCGACCATCGAGCGGCTCTCGGGCAGGCTCTACGCCTCGTTCAACCAGGGTCTCGATAGCTATGGCGGCCTCCAGCAAAACATCGGTGCCGTCAAGAACATCCAGAATCAGGCCCAGGTGTTTGGCACCGTGCAATGGGGCTTGGTGTCGCTTCTCGCACTCGACGCCCGTCTCGCCTATAACTCGCAGCGAAATTCCGCGGATCAACTGCAGTTCACTCGCAACGACCTGAATCAGGCTTCGGGCAGTCTGGGCGTGCGCAAGGAGTTCGGCGGCCAATTGATCCTTGGCACGGGCTTCACCTATACGAATGGCGATTACACCGCTCTCGAACGCAAGTTCGACCGATATGACTACTACATTTCGGCCAATTGGCGCGCAACTGGTCAGAGCACGCTCAGCGGCAGACTGAACTACTCGGACTGGAGCTACACTGGCGTCAACCCTTACGACGAGTCCGGACTTACAGGTTGGGTGCGCTGGGTCTACACCCCGACCGGCAAGCTGTCTTTCAACACCTTCTTGAGCTATGACACGCTGGCCAACAGCGGCCTGACCGACACCGGAGGCGGCAGCATTGGCTCGCAGGGGGATTCGAACCAGCTGACCTCGTCCCTTCTGTTCAGTGTCGACTATGCGGCCACCGCAAAGGTCAAGGTCAACGCATTTCTGAACTTCTACGCGCGCAGCCGGGACTTCCTGCTGAACCCGCCCCCGGGATTGCCGCCGCTGCCGCTGGAGACGCGGGACCGCGTCACGGGCCTCGGCCTTGGCGCCACCTGGACGCCGACACGGAACTGGCAGGTCAACTGCAACCTCAGCCTCAACGATCGCAACCAGTCGTCCAGTTCCATCGACCCGTCCCTGCTGACCCCCTACAGCGCCTGGGGCGCAAGCTGCTCGGCGCAGTTCGTCCTGCAATGACCCGCCGCACCGTCCTGTTGACTGGAGCCACCGGCTACATCGCATCGCACACCTGGCTGGCCCTGCTGGCGGCCGGCTACCGGGTGGTGGGCGCGGACAACTTCGCCAACAGCTCGCCCGAGGTCCTGAACCGCTTGCACCGTCTTGCAGGGCAGCAGCCGCTTTTCGAGCGCGTCGACGTGTGCGACCTGCCCGCGCTGCAAGGCGTGTTTGCCAGGCACGCGCCTGATGCCGTGGTGCACTTTGCCGCGCACAAGGCGGTAGGCGAATCGGTGGCCCGGCCTCTCGACTATTACGCCAACAACCTCGGCGGCCTGGTGGCGGTGTGCCGCGCGATGCACTCGGCCGGCAGCCGCCACCTGGTGTTCAGCTCCAGCGCCACGGTCTACGGCGTGCCCGACCGGCTGCCGATCACCGAGGACGCCCCGCTGGCGGCCACCAATCCCTATGGCCAGACCAAGCTGATGGGCGAGGCGCTGCTGCGCGACCTGGTGGCCAGCGAAGCCTCGTGGAAGGTGGCGACGCTGCGCTACTTCAACCCGGTCGGCGCGCACGAGAGCGGGCTGATCGGCGAGGACCCACGCGGAACGCCGAACAACCTGATGCCCTACGTCGCGCAGGTCGCCGTCGGCCGGCGCGCGCAGCTGCAGGTCTATGGCGCCGATTACGACACCGCCGACGGCACTGGGGTGCGCGACTACATCCATGTGTGCGACCTGGCCGAAGGCCATGTCGCCGCGCTGCGCCATCTGTTCGAGCGCGGCGAGGGCCTGGTCGTCAACCTGGGCACCGGCCGCGGCCACAGCGTGCTCGAGGTGGTGCGTGCCTATGCCCGGGCCAGCGGCCGCGAGATTCCCTATGCGGTGGTGCCGCGCCGGCCTGGCGACGTCGCCGCCTGCTACGCCGACCCGGCGCGCGCGCAAAGCCTGCTGGGCTGGCGCGCCCGCTTCGACCTGGACCGCATGTGCGAAGACAGCTGGCGATGGCAGCACATGAACCCGCTGGGCTTCGATGGCGGCCTCAAGACCTGAGCACGCTCTGCCCACCATCCCAACGACGACACAACGAACCGACATGAGTGCCATCGATCTGCAGCCCGTGATCATTGCCGGAGGAAGCGGCACGCGCCTTTGGCCGCTGTCGCGCGGCACCTTCCCGAAGCAGTTCCTGGCGCTGCAGGGCCGGCACAGCCTGTTCCAGCAGGCTGCGCTGCGCCTGCAGTCGCTGGCCGCGGCCGACATCGGCCTCGGCAGCCTGTGCGTGGTGGGCAACGAGGCCCATCGGTTTCTGGCGCTGGACCAGTTGGCGGACTTGCCGCTGGCGCCAGCCGCCTTGCTGCTGGAGCCGACGGGGCGCAACACCGCACCGGCGATGACGCTGGCTGCGCTGCATGCCACTCAGCATGGCCGCGACCCGGTGCTGGTGGTGACGCCGGCCGACCAGAGCATCGGCGACGAGGCTGCCTTCACGGCCGCGCTGCAGCGTGCGGTGCGCGCCGCAGCGCAGGGTGCGTTCGTCATCCTGGGTGTGGCGCCGGAACGTCCGGAAACCGGCTATGGCTACATCCGGTGCGAGCGCAGCCCGGATGGCGAGATGAAGGTCGCCCGCTTCGTCGAGAAGCCCGATGCGGCGACGGCCCAGGCCTACCTGCGCGACGGCGGCTACTACTGGAACAGCGGCATGTTCGTGGTGCGCGCCTCCCTGTGGCTGCAGGCGCTGGGCCAGTTCCGGCCCGACATCCTGGCGGCCACCCGCGCCGCTTGGGACGCCCGCAGCACGGATGCCGCCTTCGTACGGCCCGACAAGGCGTCGTTCGAGGCCGTTCCCAGCGAGTCGGTCGACTACGCCGTGATGGAGAAATGCCCCGCTGCGGCCGAATTCGACATCCGCATGGTGCCGCTGGCCGCTGCCTGGTCCGACCTGGGTGCCTGGGATGCGGTGTGGCAGGTCAGCGCCAAGGACGCCGACGGCAACGCCATCACCGGGGACGCGCTGCTCAGCGACACCCGCGACACGCTGGTGCATGCCACCAGCCGCTTGGTCGGGGTCATCGGCCTGAAGGACGTGGTCGTCGTCGAGACGCCCGATGCGGTGCTGGTGGCCGACCGTTCGCGCAGCCAGGACGTCAAGCACATCGTCGGCCAGCTGCAGCAGGCCGGCCGCAGCGAGCCCGCGCTGCACCGCCAGGTGCACCGGCCCTGGGGCTGGTTCGACAGCATCGACTCCGGACCGCGCTTCCAGGTCAAGCGCATCATGGTCAAGCCCGGCGCGTCCCTGAGCCTGCAAAAGCATCACCACCGCGCCGAGCACTGGATCGTCGTGTCCGGCACGGCCGAGGTCACCAACGGCGACCAGGTGATCCTGCTCACCGAAAACCAGAGCACCTACATCCCGCTGGGGCAGGTGCACCGCCTGGCCAACCCCGGCAAGGTGCCGCTGGAGATCATCGAGGTGCAGTCCGGCAGCTACCTCGGCGAAGACGACATCGTCCGCTTCGAGGACAACTACGGCCGCGGCTGAGCCCGCAGGCCGGCTGGCGAACTCACGTCCACCCACCGACCCAACCTGCAATCCCATGATCCTCGTCACCGGCGGCGCCGGCTTCATCGGCAGCAACTTCGTGCTGGACTGGCTGGCGCGAAACGACGAGCCCGTGCTCAACCTCGACGCGCTGACCTATGCCGGCAACATGGAGAACTTCGCCGCGCTGGACGGCGATGCGCGGCATGTGTTCGTGCACGGCGACATCTGCGACCGAGCGCTGCTCGACCGGCTTCTGGCCGCCCACCGGCCCCGGGCGATGCTGCATTTCGCGGCCGAGAGCCATGTCGACCGCAGCATCCATGGCCCGGCGGCCTTCGTGCGCACCAACGTCGAAGGCACCTTCACGCTGCTCGAGGCGGCGCGCGCCTACTGGGGCAGCCTGCCCCAGCCCGAGCGCGCGGCGTTCCGCTTCCACCATGTGTCCACCGACGAGGTCTACGGCAGCCTCGGCGCGGACGAGCCGGCCTTCACCGAAACCCATCTTTACCAGCCGAACAGCCCCTATTCGGCCAGCAAGGCGGCCAGCGACCACCTGGTGCGGGCCTGGCACCACACCTACGGCCTGCCGGTGCTGACCACCAACTGCTCCAACAACTACGGCCCCTTCCACTTTCCAGAGAAGCTCATTCCGCTGATGATCGTCAACGCGTTGGCCGGCAAGCCGCTGCCGATCTACGGCGACGGGCTGAATGTGCGCGACTGGCTTTATGTCAAGGACCATTGCAGCGCCATTCGCGCGGTGCTGGCCGGCGGCCGGCCCGGCGAGGTCTACAACATCGGCGGCTGGAACGAGCGCACCAACCGGCAGATCGTCGATGCCATCTGTGCGCTGCTCGACGAACTGCGGCCCGATCCCCAAGGCCCCTACCGTCGACTGATCAGCTTCGTCACCGATCGACCGGGGCATGACCGGCGCTATGCCATCGATGCCCGCAAGATCGAGCGCGAGCTCGGCTGGCGTCCGGCCGAAAGCTTCGAGACCGGCATTCGCAAGACGGTGCAGTGGTACCTGGACCACCAGGGCTGGGTCACGCGGGTGCAGAGCGGGGCCTACCGCGACTGGCTCGCGCAGCATTACGGCGCCGCCGTTTCGGCGGCCTAGGAGGCGACATGCAGCGCAAGGGCATCATCCTCGCGGGCGGCTCGGGCAGCCGGCTGCACCCGGCCACGCTGGCCATCAGCAAGCAGCTGCTGCCGGTGTACGACAAGCCGATGGTCTACTACCCGCTGAGCACGCTGATGCATGCCGGCATCCGCGACATCCTGGTCATCAGCACACCGCAGGACACGCCGCGCTTCGCCGAGCTGCTGGGCGATGGATCGCGCTGGGGGCTGAGCCTGAGCTACTGCGTGCAGCCCAGCCCGGACGGCCTGGCGCAGGCCTTCATTCTCGGCCGCGGCTATCTGCGGCAACAGCCCAGCGCCCTGGTGCTGGGCGACAACATCTTCTACGGCCACGAGTTCCCGAAGCTGCTGCACGATGCGTCGTCGCGGCCCGCCGGTGCCAGCGTCTTCGCCTACCACGTCACCGACCCCGAGCGCTACGGCGTGGTGGAGTTCGACAGCGCCCATCGCGCCATCAGCATCGAGGAAAAGCCCAAGGTGCCGCGCAGCAACTATGCGGTCACCGGCCTGTATTTCTACGACGAACAGGTCTGCGACATGGCCGCGAGCCTGAAGCCCAGCCCGCGTGGCGAGCTCGAGATCACCGACCTGAATGCGCGCTACCTGAGCCAGGGCCAGCTCGACGTGCAGATCATGCGCCGCGGTTTCGCCTGGCTGGACACCGGCACCCATGACAGCCTTCTGGACGCCAGCCAGTTCATCGCCACGCTGGAACGGCGCCAGGGCCTGAAGGTGGCCTGTCCCGAGGAGATCGCCTTCCGTTCGGGCTGGATCGACGCCGCCCAGCTCGAACGTCTGGCCGCGCCCATGCTGAAAAACGGCTACGGGCAGTACCTGATGAAGGTGCTGCAGGACTGAAGGCCGATGGCGATCGGGAGCTGGGCCGCGGTGCCGGCTCCAGGCATTGCTGCAGCAAGCCGGCTTTCCATGACTTGGATTCAATGCAGGACTGAACAATGAAGGTAACCGTTGTCGGAACGGGCTATGTGGGGTTGGTCTCGGGGGCCTGCCTGGCCGAGATGGGGAACGACGTCGTGTGCCTCGACGTCGATGCGGCCAAGATCGCCATTCTCGAAGGCGGTGGCATGCCGATTCATGAGCCCGGGCTGGATCAGATCGTGGCACGCAACGTGGCCGCCGGCCGGTTGCGATTCACCACCGACGTGGCGGGTGCCGTCGGCCATGGGACATTGCAGTTCATCGCCGTCGGCACGCCGCCCGACGAAGACGGCTCGGCCGACCTGAAGTACGTGCTGGCGGCGGCGCGCAACATCGGGCGGAACATGGACGAGGACCAGGTGGGGGTCGACAAGAGCACGGTGCCCGTCGGCACCGCCGACAAGGTGCGCGCCGCCATCGCCGAAGCGCTGGCGCAGCGCGGCGCATCGATCGGTTTTTCCGTGGTGTCGAACCCGGAGTTCCTCAAGGAAGGCGCGGCGGTCGAGGACTTCATGCGCCCGGATCGCATCATCGTCGGCGCGGAAGACGAGCGCGCCATCCGCGTGATGCGCGAGCTGTATGCGCCATTCCAGCGCAACCACGACAAGCTGGTGGTGATGGACCTGCGCTCGGCCGAGCTGACGAAGTACGCCGCCAACGCCATGCTCGCCACCCGTATCTCGTTCATGAACGAGCTGGCGCTGCTGGCCGAGCGCCTGGGCGCCGACATCGAGCAGGTGCGTCTGGGCATCGGCAGCGATCCGCGCATCGGCTTCGGGTTCCTCTACTCCGGCTGCGGCTACGGCGGATCCTGCTTTCCCAAGGATGTGAAGGCGCTGATCCACACGGCCGAGGAGTCCGGGCGAAGCCTGCAGGTACTGCTCGCGGTGGAGAGCGCCAACGACGCTCAGAAAAAGGTGCTGATCGAAAAGATCGTGCGTCGTTTCGGCAATGATCTGACCGGCCGACGCTTTGCGCTGTGGGGCCTGGCATTCAAGCCGAACACAGACGACATGCGCGAGGCGCCCAGCCGCGTGATCATCGGCGAACTGCTGTCCCGCGGCGCCCTTGTGCAGGCCTATGACCCGATCGCCATCGCCGAGGCAAGGCGCGTCCTGGGCGGTGCGCCAGGCCTGGCCTTTGCCGACAGCGCGATGGATGCGCTGCAGGGTGCCGACGCGCTGGTCATCGTCACCGAGTGGAAGGAGTTCCGCAGTCCGGACTTCGGGCGTATCAAGTCCACGCTGCGTCATCCGGTGGTCTTCGACGGACGCAACATTTTCGCTCCGGCCTCGGTCGAAGCCGCCGGGATCGAGTACCACGCGATCGGCCGACTCGGCGCCAGGGCTTAGCGCCTGCGGCGTTGACTGACGCTCGCGCTATGCTGGACGGCATGAACCCGGACCAGCCCCCGCGCGCTCCCAAGATCCCGCAGTCGGTGCTGGTGGTCATCCACGACCCCGACATGCGGGTGCTGCTGATCGAGCGCGCCGACAAGCCGGGCTTCTGGCAAAGCGTCACCGGCTCCAAGGACTCGCTGGACGAGCCGCTGGCCCAGACCTGTGTGCGCGAGGTCGAGGAGGAGACCGGCATCGTCGTCGGCAGCGCAGGCGTGCCGCACTCGGCGCTGCGCGACTGGGGCCTGCGCAACGTGTACGAGATCTATCCGGTCTGGCGCCACCGCTATGCGCCGGGCGTGACGCACAACACCGAGCATGTCTTCGGGCTGACCGTGCCACCCGGCACGCCGGTGCTCCTGAACCCGCGCGAACACCTGCGCCATGGCTGGTGGCCCTGGCGCGAGGCGGCCGACCGCTGCTTTTCACCCAGCAATGCCAAAGCCATCCTGCAGCTGCCGCGCTTTCTTGCCGCCGAGGCGTCGTGAACCCGTACTCCTCACCCGGCTTCGCCGCGTCGACCCAGCTCGACCTGTCGACGCTGCGCGTGGCCACCTACACCATCCACAAGGGCGTGCGCGGCGTCGGGCCGCGCAAGCGGCTGGAGATCCACAACCTCGGCCTGGGCGTCGAGGCGCTGGACGCCGACCTGGTGTTCCTGCAGGAAGTGCGGTTGTTCCACACCCGCGACGCGCGCCAGTTCGAGCGCACCTGGTTCGGCTGGCCGGACGGCGGGCAGGCGCATTTCCTCGCGCCCGAAGGCTATGAAGTCGCCTACCGCACCAACGCCGTCACCCGCCATGGCGAACATGGCAATGCGCTGCTGTCGCGCTGGCCGCTGGGCGAGATCGGCCATCGCGACGTCAGCGACCACCGCTTCGAGCAGCGCGGCCTGTTGCACGTGCCGGTGCGCTGGAACGGGCAGCCGCTGCATGCGGTGGTGGTGCATTTCGGGCTGGCGCACCGCAGCCGCATGCGCCAGGTGCAGCGCCTGGCGGACTTCCTCGGCGCGCACGTGCCGGCCGGCGAGCTGCTGGTCGTCGCCGGCGACTTCAACGACTGGGGCGAGAAGCTCGATCCATTGCTGCGCGAGCTGGGCCTGGTGCGGGCTGGCTCGCTGATGGACCGGGCCGCGCAGCGGCTGACCTTCCCCTCGCGGGTGCCGGTGTTCGCGATGGACCGCATCTACACACGCGGCCTGGCCTGCCGTTCCACCGCCGTGCCGCGCGGCACGGCCTGGGCCCGCATGTCGGATCACCTGCCGCTGCTGGCGGAGCTGCAGCTGGCCTAGGGCCTGTTCACGCTAGGTGAAGGGATCGCGTTGTGGGTCTGAGATGCCGCAGGCAAGGCGCAAACCGCAGCCGGGTTGGACCCTTGGCAGGGCGCGCCCTCGCAGAGCTCGGGCCGCTCGCCAGGCACGAGCAGTCCGCGGGACTGCTCGTGTCCGCGCTCGCCCCGGCGAGGATTTGCAACGCAGCATGCGGCATTTCTGGCCACAACCCTGCGGGCCTTCGCGACCCTTCGCGTAGCGTGAACAGGCCCTAGCATGTCCGTCATGCCGCCCGACAGCCGCGGCAGCGCCGCCGGGCCGCCGCTCCAACCTGCCTCAGGCGACACCGACGCCGCGGGCTTCGTCGGCGGCAACCTGGTGGGTCTGCTGCAGGGTGGCGACGAGCTGTTCCCGGCGATGCAGCGCGCCATGGCTGCGGCGCAACGGCAGGTCTGGCTGTCCACCTACATCTTCCACGACGATGCCGCCGGCAGCGGCATCGCCGAGGCCTTGCGCGCTGCCGCGCGCCGCGGCGTGGCCGTGCACGTGGTGGTCGACGGCTTCGGCTCGCTGGCCACGCTGCAGCGCCTCAGAGGGTGGCTGGCCGTCGATGGCGTGCAGCTGGACGTGTTCCGCCCTCTCGAACGCTGGACGGCCTGGCTGCAGCCGGCGCAGCTGCGCCGGCTGCATCACAAGCTGTGCGTGGTCGACGAGGCGGTGGCCTTCGTCGGCGGCATCAACATCATCGACGACCGCATCGACCTGACGCACGGACCCAGCGAGCTGCCGCGCCTGGACTTTGCCGTCGAGCTGCGCGGTCCGGTGGTGCAGCAGGTGCGGCGCCTGGTGCAGGCCTTCGCCGCACGGGCCCGGCTCGGCCTGGAATGGCGCAGCGAGGTGGGCGTGCTGGCGCGCAGCCGCCGGCCGGTGGCCGACACGCTGCAACTGCTGCGCGAGCTGCGCGGGCGCGGGGTCGGTGCCGCCGCCGAGCAGGGCCCGCAGCCGCCAGTGCAGGTGGCTTTCGTGGTGCGCGACAACCTGGCGCGGCGCCGCGCCATCGAAAGGAGCTACATCGAAGCCGTGCGCGCCTCGCGCAGCAGCGTCGACATCGCCTGCCCCTATTTCTACCCTCGCCGGGCGTTCCGGCGCAGCCTGCTCGCGGCCGCCCGGCGCGGCGTGCGCGTGCGCCTGCTGATGCAGGGCAAGGTCGACTACCGGCTGGCCGCATTGGCCGCCCGCGTGCTGTACGACGAACTGCTGTCGCAGGGCGTGCGTATCTTCGAGTACACGCCCGCCTTCCTGCACGCCAAGGTGGCGGTGGTCGATGCCGGGTGGGCTACTGTGGGCAGCTCCAACATCGACCCGCTGTCGCTGCTGCTGAACCTGGAAGCCAATGCATTCATCCAGGACGAGGCCTTCGCCACGCTGCTGCGCCAGCGCCTCGATGCAGCGATCGAGGCCTCGGTCGAGGTCAAGGCCCCGCCGCTGCAAGAGGGCTGGCGACGCAGGCTGTCGCGTGGCTTCGTCGCCTGGCTGGCCAATGTCTACCTGCGCATCGCCGGCATCACCGGAAGGTATTGACGCTGCGCTGCACCAGCGGGTCTTCGCCAAAGCGGTTCGGCCCTGGCGTGCCGCGCACGAAGCCGTTGTCCACCAGCGCCCACAGCCAGCCGATCACCGGCAGCAGGTTGAGCAGCACCCACCAGCCGGACTTGTCACGGTCATGCCAGCGCTTCACCGACACGGCCAGCGCCGGCCACACCAGCAGCAGGTTGACCAACAGGTCCGCCGTCTGGGCCCGCACCCGCGCGATGCCGAGCAGGGCATGGCCCAGAAAGGCCAGCCCGATCAGCACGAGCACGCCGAACAGCCAGAACTGCCTCCGCGATACCCGTCCTTGCAGGCTGAAGTACATGCGCAACGGCGGCATCGCCTCGGCATAGGGGTTGGTCACAGCGCGCGGCAGGGTCATGAGGGCGTCTCCGACGGCCAGTATTCCACGGGCCGGCCAAAATGCACCGATGCTTGCCGCCGCCGCCCCGGACGCGCCCGCCGCCGACGGCAGCGGCCTGATCGTGCTGCGCCCGCAAGGCCTGTACTGCCCACCGGGCGACTTCTACATCGACCCGTGGCGGCCGGTCGACCGCGCGGTCATCACCCATGCCCATGCCGACCACGCGCGGCCCGGCCACCGCCACTACCTGTGCAGCGCCGAAGGGGCGGGGCTGCTGCGCGCCCGGCTCGGTGATGTCAGCCTGCAGACGCTGGCCTGGGGCGAGCCGCTGCACTGGCAGGGCGTGCGCCTGAGCCTGCACCCGGCCGGCCATGTGCTGGGCTCGGCGCAGGTGCGCGTCGAATGCCAAGGCCAGGTCTGGGTGGCCTCGGGCGACTACTTCCACAGCGGCAACGGCGAGCGCAACCCCAGCTGCACGCCCTTCGAAGCACAGCGCTGCCACTGCTTCATCACCGAATCCACCTTCGGGCTGCCGGTCTACCGCTGGCGGCCGCAGGCGCAAGTGATGGCCGACATCCACGCCTGGTGGCAGGGCAACGCCGAACTGCGCCGCCCGAGCCTGCTGATGGCCTACAGCCTGGGCAAGGCGCAGCGGCTGCTGGCCGGGCTGGATGCGTCTCTGGGCCCGGTGCTGGTGCATGGCGCCGTCGAGCCGCTGAACCAGGCCTATCGTGCTGCCGGCGTGGCGCTGGCGCCTTGCCTGCCGGCGGCCCAGGCTGCCACGCGCGAGGCCTGGTCGCGTGCGCTGATCATCGCCCCGCCGGCAGTGCATGGCAGTGCCTGGGCGCGGCGCTTCGGCGACTACAGCGACGCCTTCGCCAGCGGCTGGATGCAGCTGCGCGGCGCGCGCCGCCGCCAGGGCGTGGACCGCGGCTTCGTGCTCAGCGACCATGCCGACTGGCCGGGGCTGCAGGCGGCCATCCGCGCCACAGGCGCCGAGCGCGTCATCGTCACCCACGGCTACGAGGCGGTGATGGTGCGCTGGCTGCGCGAGCAGGGCCTGCAGGCCGGCTCCTTCCGCACCGAGTTCGGCGACGAGGCTGTCGAGGCCGCCGCTCAGAGCAGCAGCTCGATGTAACGCACGCCGTCGCCCTGGTCGCTGGCCCCTTCGACGAAGCCCAGTTCCCGCGCCAGCGCCAGCATGCGCGTGTTCTCGGCCAGCACCGTGGCCACCAGCTTCTTCGTGCCGTGGCCGCGCTGGTAGTCGATGATGCGCTGCATCAGCAGCCGGCCCAGGCGGGCTCCCTTCATGTCCGAGCGGATGACGATGCCGAATTCGGCGCTGATGTTGTCGGGGTCGGCGATCGCCCGCACCACGCCCAGCGTGCGGTCGCGGCCGTCCGGCCCGCAGTCGACGGCCACGAAGGCCATCTCGCGTTCATAGTCGATCTGCGTGAGGCGCGCCAGCTCGCTGCGCTCCATGCTGCGCCGGCTGTAGAACACGCGCATGCGTATGTCGGCCGGGTCCAGCTGGCTCAGGAAGGCCACATGCTGGACCTCGTCCTCGGGCCGGATCGGGCGCAGCGTCAGCGCGCGGCCGTGCCAGACCAGCGACTCGACCAGGTTCGACGGGTAGGGGCGGATGGCGAAGTTCAGCGCGCCGGCCGGCGCCGCCAGGCTCAGGCGCACGTGGGCGCGCAGAGCCAGCACACCGTCGCTGCCCACCAGCAGCGGGTCCAGCTCCAGTTCGGCCAGCTGCGACACGTCGATCAGCAGCTGCGACAAGCCGACCAGCAAGCGCTGCAGCGCCGCGTCGTCGGCAGCCTGTGTGTCGCCGTGACTGCGCAGCGCCGCCGCCGCGCCGCGGCGGGAGCGGAAGGGCGCACGT
>JBEIHU010000046.1:0-21014 GCA_040381175.1 Burkholderiaceae bacterium | reverse complement strand
TGCGCGGCGAGGGCGCGCACGCCCGGCAGCAGCGGCACGGCAGGCCAGTCCAGGTGCACCTGCAGTCCCGCGCCACGGGCCATCTCGAGTGCATGGCCGGCCAGGCCGAAGCCCGTCACGTCGGTCAGTGCATGCACGCCCGGCAGCTCGGCGAGTTCCGGGCCCGGGGTGTTCAGGCGCGTCGTCGTCTCGATCATCCGCGCATAGCCGGCCTCGCCAAGCTCGCCCTTCTTGAGCGCAGCGCTCATCACGCCCACGCCCAGCGCCTTGCCGAGCACGAGCACGTCGCCGGCGCGCGCGTCGGCGTTGCGGCGCACGCGCGAGGGGTGCACGAGCCCGAGCGCCACGAGCCCGTAGATCGCCTCCACCGAGTCGATCGTGTGGCCGCCGGCAATCGGGATGCCCGCGGCGCGGCACACCGAGGCGCCACCCTCGAGCACGCGGCCGATGGTGGCGGTGGACAGCACGTTGATGGGCATGCCCACCAGCGCCAGGGCGAGGATGGGCTTGCCGCCCATGGCGTAGACGTCGCTGATCGCGTTGGTGGCTGCGATGCGCCCGAAGTCGAACGGATCGTCGACGATGGGCATGAAGAAGTCGGTGGTGGCGATCAGCGCCTGCTCGTCGTTGAGCCGGTAGACGGCGGCGTCGTCGGCGGTCTCGATGCCGACCAGCAGCTCCTTCGGGATCGGCATGGCCGCCGTGCCCTTGAGGATTTCGCTGAGCACACCGGGGGCGATCTTGCAGCCGCAGCCGCCACCGTGCGACAGCGAGGTCAGGCGGGGCTCGGCGCGTCTTTCGGGGGCGGTCATCGGCGATCTCCAGGGTGAAGCCTCAGCAGTCCGGCAATCAGGTCGTGCAGGCCGGCAGCCTCGGTGGCGGGGGCGAACAGCGCAACTCTTGAGTCGCACTGCGCGCGCAATCCTGACAGCATAGCGGCGTCGTCGCGGCAACGCTCCAGCAAAGCGGCCAGCGCCGCGTCCTCGCCGGCGGGAAAGTAGCCGAGGTAGTCCTTGCCGAGCAGGCCGACGTTGCCGTCGATGCGCGAGGCCAGCACCGGCGTGCCGCTGCGCACCGCCTCGATGACCACATGCGCGCCGCCTTCCATGCGGCTGGCATGCACCAGCACGTGGGCGGTCTGGATCTGCCGGCGCACAGCGGCATGGGGCAGCGCGCCCAGCCAGCGGTAGCTGGGCTGCCGCGCGGCCAGCGCCTGGGCCTGAGCGCCCAGCGCCGGGTCGAGCGCGGCGCCGATGTGGTCGAAGCGCAGGTCCTCGCGGCCGGCCAGGCGCTGCACGGCGCGCAGGTAGGTCAGCGGGTCCTTTTCGTCGCGCAGGTGGCCGACCATCAGCGCGCGCAGGTATCGTAGGGTCTTGGCCCGCGGCCGCCGGGCGCTGCAGGACTGCAGCAGCACCGTGCAGCGAGCGCGCAGCGCCTCGGGCAAGCGCAGCGGGCCCAACGCGTTCAGCACCACCAGCCGGTCGGCCAGCGCCAGCGAGCGCTGTGCGCTGGCATCGTGTTCGACGTCGCGGTACAGGTCGGTGCCGGTCAGCACCAGCAGCAGCGGCCGCTCGGGGTGCGCCTGGCGCCAGGCGGCCACCGAAGCCGCCGATCGGCGCGCGTGCAGCGCGATCATCAGCGCCTCGTCGCCGGCTTGCCAGTCTGCCGCCAGGCGCACGCGGTAAGCTGCCGCCAGGAACCGTGCCCAGCGCCGCGCGGTCTGACAGTTGCCGTTGTTGGCATCGGCCAGTGCGGGCGTGACGATGACGATGGACAAACGATGCATGAGGCGAGCCTAAACGAAGCGGCCATCGGCCCGGCTGCCCGGGCCGCGCGCTGCGGCGGCGCCGCCGAGCTGGCGGCCGCGCTGCAGGCCAGCCGTGCCGACACGCTGGCCACCTTCGCGCTCTACCAGGCGTCGCTGCCGCCGGACCTGGCGGTACCGCTGCGCGCCGAGCTGAACCCGCCGCTGTGGGAGCTGGGCCACATCGGCTGGTTCCAGGAGTTCTGGCTGGCGCGCTTCCCGGCGCGCAGCCAGGGCGCCCGCGCCGACCCCGAGGGCCCGCGCCTCGCGGCACGGCGGGCGAATGCCGATGCGCTGTACCACAGCAGCCATGTGCCGCACGACAGCCGCTGGTCGCTGCCGCTGCCCGACGCCGACCGCACCCGCGCCGAGCTGCAGGCGCAACTGCTGGCCAGCCTGGCGTTGCTGCAGCGGGTGGACGACAGGGGCCCGGGCCGCGACGACGCGCTCTATGCCTTCCGCCTTGCGCTGCTGCACGAGGACATGCACCATGAGGCCGCGTTATACATGGCGCAGTCGCTGGGTATCGCCATCGCCGACCCGCGCTGGCAGCCGGCGCCGCTGCCCGAGCCGCCGGCCGCGCTGCACTTCGAGCCCGGCCGCTGGACGCTGGGCAGCGTCGGCGACGCCGGCTTCGCCTTCGACAACGAACTGGCCGCGCACCCGGCGGCGCTACCGGCCACGGGTATCGATGCGCAGGCGCTGCGCTGGGCGGAGTACCTGCCTTTCGTGGAGCAAGGCGGCCATGCCGACGACCGCTGCTGGAGCGTGGCCGGCCTGCAGTGGCGGCAGCAGCAGCCCGGCGCCGCGCCGCGCTACCTGCGCCAGCACGATGGTGCCTGGCAGCAATGGCGCCATGGCCGCTGGCAGGCACTGGACCTGCGCTTGCCCGCCTGCCACCTGAGCTTCTTCGAAGCCGAGGCCTGGTGTCGCTGGGCCGGCCGCCGCCTGCCCAGCGAGGCGGAGTGGGAGCGCGCCGCCTGCCGCGGCGGCACAGGCTTTCGCTGGGGCGATGTCTGGGAATGGACGGCCAGCGCCTTCGCGCCCTACCCCGGCTTCGTCGCGCACCCCTACCGCGACTATTCGGCGCCCTGGTTCGACGGCCGGCCGGTGCTGCGCGGCGCCTCGTTCATGACGCAGCCGCGAATGCGCCATCCGCGCTACCGAAACTACTTCCCGCCGCAGCGCAACGCCGTGCCGGCCGGCCTGCGCAGCTGTGCGCTGTAAGTTCCAACCGCTCGAAGCCGACCCAGGCGGCATGCGCCCACTGCCCCGTTCAAGCCGCGGCCAGGAACATGCCGAACCACCCCTGCCGGTCGCTCCAGCACTGCACCCGGCTGAACCCGGCCCGGCGCAGCAGCGCCTCGAAGTCCGCCGCCGCCCACTTGTAGGAGTTTTCGGTATGCATGCGCTCGCCGCTGGCAAAGCGGCGCTCGCCACCGCGCCAGCGCACCAGCAACTCGCGACGCGCCTCCAGGTGCATCTCGATGCGCGACTGCGCCGCGTCGAACAGCGCCACGTGGCGCCAGTCACGCACCTGAAAATCGGCGCCCAGCAGCCGGTTCAGGTGCTTCAGCAGATTGAGGTTGAAGGCCGCGGTGACGCCCAGCTCGTCGTCGTAGGCAGCTTCGAGCAGCGCCGCAGGCTTCACCAGATCGACGCCGATCAGCAGCGCGCCTGCGGCGGCCAGCTCCCGGGCCTGGCGCAGCAGCCGCGGCGCGGCATCGGGCGCGAAGTTGCCGATGCTGGAGCCCGGGTAGAACAACAGCGCCGGGCCGCTGCAGGCCTCGGCCGGCAGCGCCAGGCGGGCGGAAAAATCCAAGCCCACGCCCAGCAGCTCCATCGCCGGATGCTCCCGCTGCAAGGTCTGCAGCGCCTGGCGGAGGAATTCCACCGAGATGTCCACCGCCACGTAGCGGCGCGGCGCCAGCAGCGGGAACAGCCGCGCCGCCTTGGCGCAGTTGCCCGCGCCCAGGTCCACCAGCACCGGCGCCGGGCCGGCCAGCGCCAGTGCTGCGGCGGCGATGTCCGTCCCCCGGGCAGCCAGGATCGCGGCCTCGGTGCGTGTGGGGTAGTACTCGTCCAGCTCGGTGATCGCATCGAACAGCCGCGAGCCCAGCGGGTCGTAGAAGAACTTCGGCGACACCTGCGCCGGCTGCGCCCGAAGCCCGGCCGCGGCCTCGTCGGCCAGCGCGGCATCGTCGATGCGATGCAGCTGGATAAAACTGGGTGTCTTCATCGTATGCCGGGGCAGCCCCGCGATGCCTTCATGAACCTTCGCCCGACTCTATCAGCGCGAAGCGCGTAGAGTGCCGGGCGGCAGCCAGCCCCGTTCCTCGTCCACTCAATCCCTCCCTGGAGATTTCGATGCTCAGCTTGTCCCCCTCCCGCACCCTCAAGGCCCTGATGACCTGCGCCGTGATCGCCTTCGGCAGCCTGAGTCATGCGCAGCAGGTGTTCCGCGTCACCACCATCCCGGAAGAGGCCGCCACCGAGCAGGTGCGCAAGTTCACGCCGCTGGCCGCCTACCTGGAGAAGAAACTGGGGATGAAGGTCGAGTTCACGCCGGTCAGCGACTATCCGGCCGCTGTGGAAGCGCTGGTCAACAAGAAGGTGGATCTGGTCTGGTTCGGCGGCTTCACCTACGTGCAGGCGCAACTGCGCTCGGGCGGCAAGATCATCCCGATCGCGCAACGCGAGGAAGACACCAAGTTCCAGTCGGTGTTCATCGCCAAGACCGATTCGGGCATCAAGACGCTGGCCGACATGAAGGGCAAGCAGATCAGCTTCGGCTCGCAGAGCAGCACCTCGGGCCACCTGATGCCGCGCAGCAACCTGCTGAATGCCGGCATCAACCCGGAAAAGGATTTCAAGCGCATCGCCTACAGCGGTGCGCACGACGCGACCATCGCCTCGGTGGTCAGTGGCAAGGTCGACGCCGCCGCGCTGGACATCACGGTGTGGCGCAAGTTCGTCGCCGAGAACAAGGTCAATACCAAGGAGGTCGACGTGTTCTTCACCACGCCGCCCTTCTACAACTACAACTGGGCCGTGCATGCCGACATGCCGGCCGAGCTGCGCAACAAGGTGCAGCAGGCGCTGCTCGCGCTGGACCCTTCCACGCCCGAGGGCAAGGAGATCCTGCAGCTGAACCGCGCCACGCGCTACATCCCGACAACGCCCGACAACTACAAGGGCATCGAAGCGGCGGGCCGCAGCGCCGGGCTGATCTGAACCGCGCCGCATGAAGCTCGAACTGCGCGGCTTGAGCGCCTCGCACCCAGCCGCGCGGGCCGGGATGCTGGCGCTGCAGCCGCTGGACCTGCAGGTGGGCGCCGGCGATCAATTGGCGGTGATCGGCCCGTCCGGCGCTGGCAAGACCACCTTGCTGCAAGCGCTGGCCTGCGTGCTGCCGCCGCGCGACGGCCAGTTGCAGCTCGACGGACAGGACCCGTGGGCGCTGCCGCGGCGCGATCTGCAGCGCTTGCGCGGCCGGCTGTTCCTGGCGCCGCAGGTGCCGCCGCTGCCGCCGCGCCAGCGTGTCGTGACCTCGGTACTGGCCGGCCAGCTGCCGGCGATGGGGCTGCTGGCCAGCCTGCGCTCGCTGTTCTATCCGCGGGACATCCCCGCGGCGCACGACGCGCTGGCGCGCTTCGACCTGACCGACAAGCTTTTCGAGCGTGTCGACCGCCTGTCCGGCGGCGAGCGCCAGCGCGTCGGGCTGGCGAGGGCGCTGCTGGCGCCGGCCCGGCTGTGGCTGGTGGACGAGCCGCTGTCGGCGCTGGACCCGACGCGCGCGCAGCAGGCGCTGGCCACGCTGCTGCAGCAGGCGCGCGAGCGAGGCGTCACGCTGGTGGCCACGCTGCACCAGGTGGACGCGGCATTGGCGAACTTCCCGCGCATCATCGGCCTGCGCGACGGCGTGCTGGCCTTCGACCTGCCCGCTGCCCAGGTCACCCGGGAGCTGCTGGCCCGGCTCTATGCCCAGCACGAGCACGAGCTGCGCGCGGACCCGGCGGCGTTGCCCGAAGCCGAGGCGCTGCAGCCCAGTGCGCCGGTGGTGATGCATTGCCGATGAGCATGGGATGAGCAGCGCCATCGCCCCCCGCGCCGGGCATCGCGCGGCGCCGACGCGCGACCCGGCCTGGCTCGGCCGCCTGTTCTGGGCCGGTGCCGGCCTGGTGCTGCTGTGGCCGATGCTGGTGGCGACCGAATTCAGGCCGTGGACCCTGTTCGAGGCCTCGAACCTGAAGGTCACCCGGCAGTTCCTGGCCAGCTTCCTGCCGCCTGCCCATTCGGCCGAGTTCCTGGCCATGGTCGCGCGTGAGAGCTGGCGCACCGTGGCCATCGCCACCGCCGGGTTGACGCTGGCGCTGCTGCTGGCGTTGCCGCTGACGCTGCTGTCGACGCGCGTGTTGTCGGTCTCGGCGCTGTCGGGCCGCATGGCGCGCGGCCCGTTTTGGCTGCGCCAGGCACTGCGCTGGCTGCTGATCGTGCTGCGCAGCGTGCCCGAGCTGGTGTGGGCGCTGGTCTTCGTGCGCGTGGTCGGCCTCGGGCCCACCGCCGGCGTGCTGGCCATCGCGCTGACCTACGGCGGCATGCTCGGCAAAGTCTACGGCGAGATCCTGGAAAGCGGCGAGACCCATGCCACCGAGACACTGCTGCGCAATGGCAGCTCGCGACTGCAGGCCTTCTTCTACGGCCTGCTGCCGCAAAACGCCGGCGAGCTGACCAGCTACACCGTCTACCGCTGGGAATGCGCCATCCGCAGTTCGGTGGTGCTGGGCTTCGTCGGCGCGGGCGGGCTGGGCCAGCAGATGGACAACTCGATGAAGATGTTCCATGGCGGCGAGGTGCTGACCATGCTGGCCGTCTTCGTGGCCCTGGTGGCGCTGGCCGATCATGTCAGCGCCGTGCTGCGAAAGGCGCTGGCATGACGCCCGGGCGCCAGCGCGTGAACGCGGCCAACGCGCCGTACCGGCTGCCGCCGCCGCTGTTCAGCGCGCGCTGCAAGGCCTGCTGGTTCCTGGCCGCGGTGCTGGGGCTGGTCGTGGCCAGCTTCTGGACGCTGCAGCTGCAGTGGGGCCAGTTCCTGTCGCTCGAGGCACTGCGCAGCATGGGCCGCTTCGTCGGCGAATTCTTCCCGCCCGACACCTCGCCGGAGTTCCTGCGCAAGGTGCTGCAGGGCACCTGGGAGACGCTGGCCATGTCGGCGCTGGGCACCGCGCTGGCCGCGGCTGCCGGGCTGCTGCTGGCGCTGCCGGCCAGCCGCCTGCACGACGCCGATGCGGCCTGGGCGCGCGCGCCGACACGCCTGCTGCTGAACGCGCTGCGCGCCATTCCCGAGCTGGTATGGGCCGCGCTGCTGCTCATCTCCGCCGGGCTGGGGCCCTTCGCCGGCACGCTGGCGCTGGCCGCGCACACTACCGGCGTGCTCGGACGGCTGTTTGCCGAAGCGCTGGAGAACGCGCCGCCCGGGCCGGCCGCGGCGCTGCGCGCCCAGGGCGTGGGCAACGTCCGGCTGTTCCTGTATGCCACGCTGCCGCAGGTGCTGCCGCAGCTGATGAGCTACACGCTGTACCGCTGGGAGAACAACATCCGCGCCGCCGCGGTGCTGGGCGTGGTCGGCGCCGGCGGGCTGGGGCAGTTGCTCAGCTTCCACATGGGCCTGTTCCACATGGGCAAGACGGCCACCATCCTGGCCGCCATGCTGCTGTTGGTGGCGCTGGTCGACGCCCTCAGCTACGCCGCACGCAGGCTGCTGACCCGATGAACGCCCACGTCACGCCCATGCCAGGGCGCCAGCGCCGCGGGCTGCTGGCGCTTGCGCTGGTGGCCTCGCTGGCCGGCTTGGTCTGGGCTGTTTGCGGCGAGCCTACCGGCCTCTTCGACGCGCAGCCGTGGTCGCAGCGGGCCGACGGTCTGCTGGACTGGCAGCAGCAGGCGCCGGCGCTGTTCCTGGCCGGCTTCATGCTGCTGTTCGTGCTGCGTCGGCCCTGGCGCTGCCCGGCTGCGCGGCGCTGTCGCTGCTGGCCGGCAGCGCCTTCGGCAGGCTGGCCGGCACGCTGCTGGTGGGCCTGGCCTCGACGCTGGGTGCGCTGATGTCCTTCCTGGCGGCGCGGCACTGGGCGCGCGATCGCGTGCAGCATCGGCTGGGCCACCGCCTGATGCGCATGGACGCCCTGCTGGCGCGTCATGGCGCGCTGGGGCTGGTGGTCCTGCGCCTGCTGCCGGTGCTGCCCTATCCGGTTGTGAATCCACTGCTCGGCGTGAGCCGCATGTCGGTGCCGGCCTTCTTCTGGCCCAGCCTGGCCGGCCTGACGCTGGGCAGCCTGCCCTATGTCTGGGCCGGGCAGTCGCTGCAAGCCCTGCTGCATGGGCTGCCGGGCAGACACCTGCTGTGGCTGGCACTGGCCTGCAGCCTGCTGCTGGCCGCCTCGCTGGCGGTGCGGCAGCGCCGCGCCGCGGAGCCCGGCCAATGACCACCGCCGCCCGCGCCGGCTGGCTGTTCGCCTACGAGTGGGACCGCCTGGCCCTGCAGCGGCTGAGCGGGCCGCGTTTCGACCACGCCGGCTTCGACCTGTTCTCGTTTCCCAGCAACGCCGCGCTGATCGGCTGCGACCTGGAGCGCTTCGCCACGCAACAGGCGGCGCGCGGCCGCCGCGCCGGCTGGCGCGGCGTGCTGTCGCATCACGAGCAGTTCGGCGCGCTGGCCGCGGCGCTGGTGGCCGAAAAGCTGGGCTTGCCCGGCGCCACGCCGGAAAGCATACTGGCCGCGCAGCACAAGCTGCACGCGCGACGCGTGCTGCAGCAGGTGGTGCCCGAGGCCAACCTGGGCTTCGCGCCGCTGGATGCGCGTTACGGCGAGCCGGTCCCCGAAGGACTGGCCTACCCGTGCTTCGTCAAACCGGTGAAGGCCGCCTTCTCGGTGCTGGCCCGAAGGGTCGACAGCCGAGACCATCTGCAGGCCCACACCCGCTTCGGCTGGCGCGAGCTGTGGGTCATCCGCCGCCTGGTCGAACCCTTCGACCGCGTCTGCCGGCAGCGCGTGCCGCAGGCTGGCAGCGCGCACCGCATGCTGCTCGAGGAACCGGTGCCACCGGACACGCCGCAGTACAACCTGGACGGCTGGGTGCAGGACGGGCAGGTGCAGGCGCTGGGCGTGGTCGATGCAGTGATGGTGCCCGGCACCCAGGCCTTCATGCGCTGGGAGGTGCCCAGCCGCCTGCCGGGCACGGTGCAGCGGCAGGCGCTGCAGGTGGCGCAGCGCTTCCTGCAGGCCATCGGCTACCGGCACGGCTTCTTCAACCTGGAGTTCTTCCACGACCCGGCCAGCGGACGGCTCAGCGTGATCGAGTGCAACCCGCGCCTGGCCTCGCAGTTCGGCGACCTGTACCGTCGCGTGCTGGGCCTCGACGCGCATGCGATGGCGGTGGCGCTGGCCTGCGGCGAGGATCCGCTGGCCCTGCCGCGCAGCGAGCCGAGCGCCGGCGCGGCCGCCAGCCTGGTGTATCGCGCCCTGCATATCAACGCGGTGCCGCCGCCACCCGGCCACGAGGCCAGTGCCGCCTTCGGCCGGCTGCACCCCGATGGCCTGCTGTTCAGCATGCCGAAGCACGGCCACGCACTCGAGCGCGACTTCAAGTGGACCGGCAGCCACCGCTACGGCATCGTGCACCTGGGCGCGCGCGACCGCGAGCAGCTGCGCGAACTGGCCGAGCACGCCAGCAGGCTGCTGGGCTGGCCGGCACCTTATCTCGACCAGCCGCGGCCGGCAGCCGCGCCCAGCCTTGCCCGGGCCGGCGCCCTGCCGGCGTCTGGCCTGCACACAACCCATCCCAACCCAGGAACATCCTGACCATGCGTTTCTTCCCCTCTTCACCGTCCAGGATGGCCGGCATCGGCCTGTTGTTCGCAGCGCTGCTGTCCGGCTGCTCGTCGATGACGGCCCAGAACCCGCCGACGGCGCTGAAGCCGGTGAACGCGGTGATCGACGGCGCCGACCGCGTGATGCTCAAGGGCGCCGACGTGGTGGCTTATCTCACCCAGGGCAAGTTCGTGCAGGGCAGCCCGCAGTTCAGCAGCCGCTACCAGGATGTCACCTTCCGCTTTGCCAGCGCCGAGCACAAGGCGCTGTTCGACGCCGCACCGCAGAAGTACCTGCCGCAATACGGCGGCTTCTGCGCCAACGGCATCGTCTACGCCATCCCGTGGGGCGGGAACGCAGACACCTGGCGCATCATCGACGGCAAGCTCTACATCTTCGGCGGCCAGGGCAGCAAGGACGCCTTCTTGCTCGACGTGCCAGGCCACATCAAGCTGGCCGACCAGTACTGGAAGACCGAGGTCGACGGCAGCAACAGCTTCTGGCAGCGCAGCAAGCGCCTGGTGTTCCGCGTCCCGCACTACAAGAGCGGCGAGGAACTGGCCAGGGAAGTGGCTGCGGCCCAGGCCAAGAAGAGCTGAGCCTCGCCACGCGCGCTATCGCGGGTAGCCCAGCGCCGGCTGGACTGGGCCTTCGGCCGCCCGCCAGTCTGGCGCCTTGAGGAACAGGTTGGTGATCATGCCGCCGGGTCGCAGTCGGGAAAGCGTCGGCCGGGATGGCGGGCCAGCCACTCGGCCCTGATCCGCGCGCCGGTCTGGTAATCGGGCACCTTGCTGGCGCAGCCCGCCACGGAGGCGGCGCGCCAGCCGGTGTCGCGGATGCCGGGCCACTGTTCGTCGGCGTGGGCCGCATTGCAGGCCAGCTCCAGCCCCCAGGCGATCTTGCCGATGGCGTCGCCGAAGATGAACAGCCGGCCCTGGTACACCGCCCAGGCCTTGGGGTCGCTGCCCAGCTTGATGGCGAAGGCCGCGCCGCTGGCACACAATCCGCCGTATTGCGGCTCGTAGCGTGACGGGTTGGCCTGGAACGGCGCCATGTGCTCGCGGCTGCGAACTCGTGGCTGCGCTGCGGCAGGCCGGCGCGCAATGCCGGGTCGCCGTGTTGCGGCTGTTGCCGCGTGAAATAGGCCGCCGGGTCGTGCCCAAGCAGCATCACTGGCCGGCCCTCGGCATTCGGCATTCGACACGGTGGCATAGGACGTGCCGCAACCGCACAGGCCAAGCACGGCCAGCAGATCCAGCAGCACCTTTCCACCTTCCAACAGCATCCTTGCATGTCGTCTCCCGCGTTGCGCCCAGGCCAGGTTGAGCCACGAACCGGCGCCACGCGTCGGGCGCAGGGCATGGCCCGGCGGCGGCTGCTGGGCCTGGGCGCGCTGCTGCTGGGCGGCTGCAGCCCTGGCGCCGAGCCCGACCACCAGGGTCCGGACGCGCCGGCCGCCGCGCCGCTGCCGGTGCAGCCGCAAGTGGCATGGGTTTTCGGCTCGGGCGGTCCGCGCGGCTTCGTGCATGTCGGCGTGATCCTGGCGCTGCAGGAGCTCGGCCTGAAGCCCGACGTGATCGTCGGCGCGTCGGTCGGCGCCTTCGTCGGCACGCTGTGCGCCGCCGGGCTGCCTGCCGCCGAGTTGCAGCGCATGGCGCTGGACACGCCGCCCTGGTCGCTGCTGGGCTGGAGCCCGGCCGAGCCGGGCCGGCTGAGTGGCAGGCCCCTGGCGCAGTTCGTCAACCAGCAGCTCGACGGCCGCGTGCTGCAGAAGCTGCCCACGCCGATCGTCTGCGCCGTGCAGCGGCTGCACGACGGCGCCGTGATCGGCTTCAGCCGCGGCGATGCCGGCGTGGCGGTGCAGGCCTCGTCGGCCATCGAGGGGCGTTTCGCGCCGGTGCGCATTCGCGGCGAGCTCCATGCCGATGCCGATCTGGTGATGCCGCTGCCGGTTCGCCTGGCCCGCACCTTCGGTGCCGTCAGGGTGTTGGCGGTGGACGCCTCGGCGCACGAGGACCGTGCGCCGCCCAGCGCCGCGGCCTACCGCGAGGCCGACCTGCGCAAGCGCGCGCTGACCCGGCCCGATGCCGAAGCCGCCGACCTGGTGCTGCACCCGGACCTGGGCTACTGGGCCGGCATCGACCGCGAGTACCGCGAGCGGCTGATCGGCATCGGCTACCGCGACACCTTGGCACAGGCGCCGGCGCTGCGCGCGCTGCATGCGCGCTGATCGTCCGACCAGGAAGGCGCAACAACGCCCTCGCTGAGCTCGGGCCCGAAGTAGAGCGACAAGCCGCGCGCAGGCGCGCCTTGTCGTCCCTACACCCTCGCAGAGCTCGGGTTCGAAGTGAGGCACGAAACAGCGCGCAGGCACTGTTTCACGTCCTCACTTCGTACCAAAAATCTTGTCGCCGGCATCCCCCAGCCCGGGGATGATGTAACCCACCTCGTTGAGGTGGCTGTCGATCGCCGCCGTCCAGCAGCGCACGTCGGGGTGCGCCTTGTCCAGCGCGGCGATGCCCTCGGGCGCGGCCACCAGCACCAGCGCGCGGATGTCCTTGCAGCCACGGCGCTTGAGCAGGTCCACCGTGGCGATCATCGAGCCGGCCGTGGCCAGCATCGGGTCGATGATCAGCGCGGTGCGCTCGTCCAGGTGGCCGACGAAGCGCTCGAAATACTGCTCGGGCATCAGCGTCTCGTGGTTGCGGCTGACGCCCACCACGCTGACCTTGGCATTCGGAATCATGTCGAGCACGCCGTCGAGCATGCCGAGGCCGGCGCGCAGGATCGGCACCACCGTCACCTTGCGCCCGGCGATCTGCTCCACCTCGACCGGGCCGCTCCAGCATTGCACGGTGGTCTTCTCCAGCGGGAAGTCGGCGGTGGCCTCGTAGGCCAGCAGGCGCGCGATCTCGTTGGTCAGCTCGCGGAACTTCTTGGTCGAGATGTCGTCCTCGCGCAGCAGGCCGACCTTGTGGCGCACCAGCGGGTGGTTGATGGCGATGACGGTCATGGCGCGGCTCTCGACGAAAGGGTTCGCGCAAGTGTAGCCAGCCGAGCGCGGCTACACGCCCAGCTACACGCCCAGCAGCTGGCCGCCGTCGACGCTGAGCACCTGGCCGGTCATCCAGCGGGCGTGCGGCGAGGCCAGGAACAATGCCACCTCGGCAATCTCGTCGGGCGTGCCCATGCGGCCGAAGGGGATGCTGGCCAGCGTGCGCTGGTACAGCACCGGGTTGTCGGTCTTGCGCTGCTCCCACACGCCGCCCGGGAACTCGATCGAGCCCGGCGCGATGGCGTTGACGCGGATGCCCTCGCGGCACAGCATCGCCGCCTGGCTGCCCGTGTAGCTGTTCATGGCCGCCTTCACCGCCGCATAGGCGGCCGAGCGCGTCGACGGCCGGTAGGCCGAGATCGACGACAGGTGGATGATGCTGGCCCCGCCGGCGGCACCGGCACGCTGCAGCCAGGGCAACGCGGCACGCGAGCAGCGCACCATGGCCATCACGTCCACCGCCAGGCCGGCGGCCCAGCCGGCCTCGTCGTCGCCCATGCCGAAGCCCGAGGCGTTGTTCACCAGCACGTCGATGCCGCCCAGCGCCTCGGCCGCGGCCGGCACCCAGGCGGCGATGGCGGCAGCATCGGCCAGGTCGCAGGCCATCGCATGCACCGGCTGGCCGTGGCGCGCGATGTCGGCGCGCGCTGCCTCCAGCGCCGCGCTGCCGCGCGCACACACGCCCACCGCGGCGCCCGCGGCGGCAAAGTTCAGCGCGATGGCACGGCCGATGCCGCGGCTGCCGCCGGCCACGAGCACGCGCTTGCCGGTGAATTCGAAAGACATGGTTGTTCCTCTGCAAAGGTGAAGACGGGCCGACGATAAGCCGAGCCGGGCCGGATCAGCGCGCCACGGCGCGCCAGTCGCCGCGCTCCAGCAGCCACGACGCCACCAGGCCCGCCACCAGCCCCCAGAAGGCCGCGCCGATGTTCCACATCCCCACGTCAGCCACCGTCACCAGGAAGGCCACCAGCGCGCCCAGCGTGAAGCGGTCCTTGAACGAGGTGACGAAGGCCGCCTGCAGCACGCGCAGCATGGCCAGGCCGGCCAGCGTCATGATGAAGGCCTTGGGCGCATGCAGCATCAGCCGGGTGAAAGCCGGGGCCAGCAGGCCGAAGCCCAGCGCCAGCACGCCAGTGACGATGCCGGCCGTGTAGTGACGCGGCTTGTCGCCCGACGCCGTGAGGATGGCGTTGGTGGGCCCGGTCAGGCAGCTGCTGATGGCGCCCACCGCCGCGCTGGCCAGCGCGCCGATGCCGCAGGCCACGGTGATGGCGTTGACCGGCGGCTCATGCCCGGCGTTGCGCAGCACCGCGATGCCCTGCCCGTTCTGCACCACCAGCACGGTGATGGCCAGCGGCACCACCAGCTCCACCAGCGCGGGCCACGAGAAGACCGGTGCCGGCCACAGTGGTTGAACGATTTCCAGCGCGCCCAGCGTGGCGCCGTCGAAGCGGCCCAGCAGCGCGATGGCCAGCGCGCCGGCCAGCAGCGCGCCGATCAGCGGCGGCAGCCGACGCCCGGCCGCGGGCCACAGGCTCAGGGCCAGCCACGCCAGCACCATCGCGCCGGCGATGGCCGGGTCCTGGTGCAGCGCGCGCACCAGGTCCAGCCCGAAGCGCAGGAACACCCCGGCCACCATGCCCATGACGATGGGCATGGGCACCGCCGCCATGGCCCGCCGCACCCAGCCCGACGCGCCCAGCGCCAGCACCAGCAGACCGGTGGCCATGTAGGCGCCCGCCACCTCGGCAAAGCTCAGGCGGGCCAGCGCCGGGCCGACCAGCACCGTGCCCGGGATCGTCCAGAAGAAGGCCAGCGGCTGGCGGTACAGCCAGCAGAACCCGATGGTGATCAGCCCGTTGACGAAGAAGGCGCCGAACAGCCAGGAGGCGAGCTGCGCCTCGCTCAAACCGCCCTGCGTGCCCACCGACAGGATGATGGCCACCGGCGCGGTGGCAGCAAACAGCCAGCCGATGAAGCCGTTGGCCACGTAGCGCGGGCCGAGGTCGGCGCGCAGTTGCTGCAGCGTCGGCGGTGGCGAAGACGGACGCTCGAGGACGGAAGCCATGCGCGACGATGCTAACGCGCGCCGGCGGCACGCAGCAGGCGTACCACCTCGTCCTGCCCGCGGCGCAGCGCCAGCTCAAGCGCCGAAACGCCGTCGCGGTCGCGCGCCTGCAGGTCGCTGCCGGCGGCGATCAGCAACTGCACCACCTGGCGGTGGCGCGGGCCGTTCTGGCCGAGTGCGATGGTCTCCAGCAGCGCGGTCCAGCCCAGGTCGTTGACATGTTGCAGGTCGATGGGCGTGCCCAGCAGCACGCGTACCACCTCCACATGGCCGCGGTAGGCCGGGCCCATCAATGCGGTGCTGCCGAAGCGGTTCAGGAGCTTCAGGTCGGCCCCGGCCGCCACAGCCGCCTGCACCAGCGCCGCATGTCCGTGGCGTGCGGCAACGAACAGTGCCGTGTCTAGCCGCGCATCTCGGGCGTTGACGTCGGCCCCTCGCACCAGCAGCGCCTGGAAGGCCGGCAGATCGCCAGCGGCCGCGGCGTCGCGCAGAGCCTGGTCGATATCACGCGTGGCCGCCCGGGCGGGCAACCAGGCCAGCGCAAAGCCCAGCAGCAGCGCTTGGCGTCGGCCGTGGGCTGGCAACGTCATCCGTGCTGCGGGTTCCGCCCTCAGCCCGCCGCCAGCAGGCGCGGCAACAAGATCGCCGCCGTCCCCCGCAGCACCCAGTGCGCCTGGTCGTCGATCTCCGACGCGTCGGGGTTCAGGATCGCCACCTTCGCCCCGGCGCGCCGCGCCACCGCGGCCAGGCCGGCGGCGGGCCACACTGCGCCGGAGGTGCCCACCACCAGCATCAGCTCGCACTGGCGGGCCGCGCGCTCGGCAGCATCGACGGCGTCTTCGGGCAGCATCTCGCCGAACCACACCACCCCCGGCCGCAGCAGGTTGCCGCAGTCGGCGCAGCGCGGCAGCGTGCCGGGCACGGCGGTGGCCGGGCTGCAGCCCAGGCCGCGCGGGCAGCCGTCCAGCCATCGTTCGGCCAGGATGTCTCCGTGCAGCCGGATGGTCTGCGGCCAGCCGGCGCGCTGGTGCAGGTCGTCCACGTTCTGCGTGACGATCGTCAGCACGCCGGGCCGGCGGCGGCCATAGTCGGCCAGCGCCACGTGGCCGGCGTTGGGGTGGGCGATGCGCACGGCCTGCTGGCGCTCGGCATACCAGGCCCACACGCGCGCCGGGTCGGCGCGGAAGCCTTCTTCGCTGGCCAGCTGCGCAGGGTCGAAGCGGCTCCACAGGCCGCTCATCGAGTCGCGAAAGGTGGCAATGCCGCTCTCGGCGCTCATGCCCGCGCCGGTCAGCACGCACACGCGCTGAGCGCGGGCCAGATGCTCGCCAACTGCGTGCATCGCGTCGTCCACGGCCTCAGTCCCCGCACTGGCGGCGTGCCCTCTGCGGGCGCGGGCCGCATCGGCGGACGCTGAAGTGCCGCTTGCCCAGGCCGTGTCGGCGGCCGTGCAGGTTGACGTTGGCGTCCACGCCCGTCCTCACCCTCTCGGAGACGAACTGGCGCGCGCCCCGGTTCGGTGGTGACTTGCGCAAGCATCACGCCGCTCACTGGTCTTCACCGAACCCGCCTCTATGCAGCCGACCGCACGACTGCCTCGGCGATCGACATCGACAAACCCGGCGTCGCCGCGCGCAGGCGCGAGTCTTCGGTCACCAGCGGCGCCGAAAGCCGGCGCGCGCAAGCGACAAACCTCGCGTCATAGTCCGAGACTTGGCGGTCGAGGGCCACGGCCAGCGCTTCAGCATGAGGAACTTCGACCCATGCTTCGATCCGCTGCGCGGCAGATTCGAGCAATGACTTCGCCTGCGCGACCGAGAGCGCCTTGGCCCTCACCTGCGTCGCCAGCAGGTTGCTGAACTCGACCAGCAGAAACGGCTCGCTGCGCCAGTCGGGGTCGGCCAGGCGAAGCGCCTGCGCGTCGGCCGTGCGGTCGCCCTCGATCAGCAGATAGGCGATGACGTTGGTATCGACGACGATCATTCGCGGCCGGCGGCAATCGCGGCTTCGATCGCGTCGACCGTCAGCGGCCCACCTCGCCGGCGCTTCACCGGCTTGGGCAACGCCGCGGCGGCACCGCCGTCGCTGCTGGCACGAAGTCCGGCCTCGAGCAGCTGCGCCACCAGGACCTTCAGCTTGCGATCGGATTGCGCGGCCTCGATCTTGATGCGCCGCATCAGTTCGTCCGGCAGATCCAGTGTCGTCTTCACCGGCGCTTTTTACCAGCAAATCAGCTTTACTGCGAACCAGCCTCGGCGTCCGGGTGCGCAGACCCCCCTGAACCCGGTCCGCGATGAGCGCAGATAGCCCATCGGCATCACTCCTTCGGCGGCCTCTTGCCGGGCTCGCAGGCCTTGGCGCCGCATTCCGCGCGGTTGACCAGCAGCGTCAGGATCTCGCTGCCGCGCTCGCTGGCGGCATCGCTGCCGACGGTGGCCACGCGGCCATCGGCCAGGGCCCGGTACTCATGCACCACGTCGCCAAAGCTGTTGCGCTGAACGGCCACGCGCTGGCCTTTGGTGACGGCGTCGTTCAACTTCACCAGCAGGGTCAGGAAGCCCCCAGCCACCGCGCGCACCGATTCGAGGTCGTTGCCGATGAAGACGTTGGTATCGGCCGAGGTGCGCCGCATCGGCGCGGCCACGATGCCGTAGTGGATGAGCACGTTCATGTTGCCGTCCACGCCCATCTTCACCATCTCGGGGACGAACTTGCGCGCGCCGCCGATTTCGGTGGTGACGGCCGGAATGCCGGCCTTGACCAGTGAGTACTCGAGCGTGCCCGGGTAGCCCGGGTCCAGCATGATCTGTTCGGCCGTAAGCAGCTTGGCCACTTGGATCGATTCGGGGCTGTCTGCATAGACGAACAAGAACTTGGCGAAGTCGGTGCCGGTGCCCCCGGCATGGTGGTCGATGGCAGCGTCCACGTTGCCCTTGATCAGCTGATGGATGATCAGCCAGGAATGGCGCTCGACGGTGTTCCCGTCCTCACGGCCGGGCCAGGTGCGGTTGGGGTTGATCTGGGCGCCGCCCAGGTCATTGATCGACCAGGTACGGGTGATGTTCATCAAATTGGGCGGGCTGGCCCCCATGATGCCGATCACCGAGCCGGACATGCTGGCCGGGTCCAGCAGCGCCATGGTCTCCTGCACCGCCGCCACCGGATTGAGTTCGTCGCCGTGCACGCCGGCCACCAGCAGCACGCGCTTGCCGGGCCGGGCCCCGTTGGCCACCATTACCGGCACATACAGTACTGGCCGATGCTGGTCTCCGAGGTGCGGAAGATGAAGCGATGGGCCTTGCCCGGCGCCAGATCGGCGACATCGAGGCGGGTGATCACGGGCACGCCCTCGACCTTGTCGCCGGTGTAGGTGGTCGCCGCATGGGCGATGGCCGACGACAGCAGCAATGTCACGCCCAGCATCAGCCGGCGACACAGATGTCTCATCATCGTGTCTTCCTCCGTTATCGATACGTGTGCACAGGTGCAGATTCCGCGGCGGCATGGCGCACCCGCGCAGGGCGTTGCGGCCAAACCGCGGTCGACATTTCTATCGGGCGACAACCGCCGGGTCGCACCATGCCGGGCCAGAACCGGGCACGACGGTGCCCGGCAGGCACGTCCTGGCGGGGCACCGCTTGCAGGCGCGTGCTCAGCCCACGCCGCAACATTGGCGCTGCGGCGCCTGCTCGGCCAGCATCGCCGGCACCGGCTGCGCCGCGGCGGACGCCTTCGCCTCGCAGTTGCGCCCACCTGGGCCAAAGCCGAGCACGGCCAGCAACAACAGCACCAGCGCCATGGCTGCGGCCAGTGTCCAGTAGACGCGGCGGAACATCTGCCAGGCGTCGGTCGAATTCGTCGAAGGGTTCATGTCGCGCCTCGCTGGTTATCAGTCGTCCGCCCTGCGTCCACCGATCAAGGTGTCCTGCAGTTGCTTCAATTCGTCCCACCGCCCGGCGGCGGCAAGCCCAGCCCGTTCGTGCCAGGACAGCGGGTCGGCGATGCGGTAGTTCGGGCCGGCCGCGTCGAGCAGCGGCTGGATCGTCGCGGGCGTCATCGCCGCCAGTTGGGCAAAGCTGCGCACGCCGGCCGCCTGCAGGATGCCGGCGATCTTCGGACCGATGCCTTCGATCAGCTTCAGGTCGTCGTCGGCTGCGGCGGCGGTAGCCGTGCCCTGCCGCACCGAGGGGTGTACGCCGGCCTGCGGCAGGCCACGCAGCGCCGCCAGTTCGGCACGCAGGCACAGGACTTCGTCGTCCAACGGTCCCGGGCTGGCGACGACGCGTGGAAGGTACTGCCGGGCGAACCAGCCGCACAACAGCCAAGCGGCCAGCGCCGCAGCCAGCAGCCACCACAAGGAACACACGGGGTTGGTCATCGACAGGCTCTGCACTGAACAGAAGACAGAAGAACACGGCCCTTGCGCCGCGAGCGAACGGGACACGCCGACGAACTTGGGCAGCCGCACCGACGGCGAGAACTAGGACTGGCCGTCCCGCGATTCCTGCCCTGCTCTTGCACCGCGCTGGCGCCGCGCCTCGTACAGGCACACGCCGGCGGCCACCGACACGTTCAGGCTTTCCACCGCGCCGAGCATCGGGATGCGCACCAGCACATCGCAGGTCTTGCGCGTCAGCTGGCGCAGGCCCTTGCCTTCGGCGCCCAGCACCAGCGCCAGCGGACCTTTCAGGTCGGCCTCGTACAGCGTGATCGGCGCGTCGTCGCCGGCCCCTACGATCAGGATGTCGCGTTCCTTCAGCTCGTTCAGGCTTCGCGCCAGGTTGGTCACCATCAGGTACGGCACGGTCTCGGCCGCGCCGCTGGCCACCTTGGCCACGGTGGCGTTCAGGCCCACCGCATGGTCCTTCGGCGCCAGCACCGCGTGCACGCCGGCGCCGTCGGCCACGCGCAGGCAGGCGCCCAGGTTGTGCGGGTCGGTCACGCCGTCCAGCGCCAGCAGCAGCGGCGGGCCTTCCACGGTGTCCATCAGGTCGTCCAGCGAATGCACCTGCGGCAGCGGGTCCACGCGCGCGGCCACGCCCTGGTGGCGCGGGTTGCCCACCCACTGCGTCAGCTGCGCGTCGTTGCTGTCCACCACGCGCACGTTGGCGGTGCGGGCGCGCTCTACCAGCTGGCGCATGCGCGCGTCGCGCCGCGTGCTGTCGACGTGCACCTCGTGCACCGAATGGGGCGCCGTCTTCAGACGGACGCCGACGACATGGAAGCCGAACAGGATGCTGCGGGAGGACATGTAGTGAGCCTTCGGGCTACGCCCTCCGGCGTTCGCCCTTGGGGCAGCCCGGCGGGCTCATCCACCCATTGTGACGGTGCCGCGGTGCACCTCGCCCTCGCCATGGCGGACCAGCAGTTCCATCAGCTTCTTGCGGATCAGCATGCCGGGCCGGTCGCTGTCCATCGAGTACTCCACGCCGCGGCGGCGCGTGTCCACCAGCGCGTCGGGGTCGGTGGATTCGAGGATGTCCTTGTCCTCGCGCGTGATGACGTGGTCGAACTCGATCAGCATCGCCTCGGGGCAATCGGCCTCGGTGTCGTTGCGGAACAGCCATTGCACCAGCTGGATGTTGGCGTCGTCGATCGGCGTGAAGCAGTTGATGATGACGTGGCGGATGCCCGGCTTGCCATTTGCGGATGGGTACTCGATGTCCAGCCGGCGCGAGAACGGCAGGTAATAGGCATTGCGCATGTGCCGCTGCGTCAGCGGTTCGGTGCTGCCGCTGACGCGGTGGAAGGCCGGCGGGTTGGTGGCGGCGATCACCGTCTCGGCATAGAAGCCGTGCTCCTGCTCGACCAGCTCGTACTTGCTGGGCTTGGGCTGGTCGGCCACGCCGAAGGTGGCGCGGTGCACGAAGCTGAAGTGGCTGTTGTCGAAGCTGTTCTCCAGCGCGCGCAGCGGGCTGGTGGCCCAGCGCTCGTAGAACTGGAAGATGCTGCGCCAGCCCGGTGCGCCGAACTCGGGGATGTCCGGTATCGGTGCGATGGGCTCTTCCAGCGCCACCCAGGCATAGCCGTACTTCGCCACGCAGCGGAAGGCCGGTGTGCAGTACTCGGCCGGGATCGTGCGGCCTTCGTCGTACTGCGGGATGCGCACGACCTTGCCGCTGCCATCGTAGGTCCAGCCGTGGTAGCCGCATTGCAGCCGGCCGCCGACGCAGCGGCCCTTGCTGAGCCTGGCGGTGCGGTGGCAGCAGCGGTCCAG
>JBEIHU010000045.1:0-21430 GCA_040381175.1 Burkholderiaceae bacterium | reverse complement strand
GCAGCACGGCCAGCGCATCGAGCTGGGTGGCTAGGCGCTGCAGGTAAGCAGGCGAGAGCTGATGCAGGCGCTGCAACACGCGCGGCACGAGGAGCGCGGTATTCAAGGGGCCGAGTTGCTCTGCGCTGGCCGCGCTGGGGGGCAGCTCGCGCAAGCGCTGCTGCAGGCGAAGACCGCTCCACTCCGCCGCCTGGCGCTCGCGAGGTCCGCTCAGGCGCTCGCGCAGCTGGCGCAGCTCGGCCAGGGCCTGGGCGGCCGTATCTCGTGCCTTCTGGCGGGCCTGCTCGCGCCCGCTCACGGCGCTGCGGCCCGCGTCAGTCGCGGCGTGGGCGCAATCTCCACACGGCGGTTCAGCGCCCGGCCTTCGGAGTTCGCGTTGCTCGCCACCGGTTGCTGCTCGCCAAAGGCGGCGGCAAACACCGCGTCGCGCGGCAGACCCGCCTGGATCAGAGCGTGCGTCACCGTCATCGCGCGTGCGGCGCTGAGCTCAAGGTTGTCGGCGAAGGGCTGGCCGCGGTGCTCGCGCAAAGCGCGGTCGTCGGTGAAGCCGCTCACCATCAGCATCTCGTCACGCTGGAAGATAGGATTTTCAAACGCCATAGGACGCCCCAAGAGAGGGCCGGAAAAGGCTCCCGGCCGGGTCCGCAGAGGGCCGAAGTGCGCAAGTCTGGGCGGACTCAGCGCGCAGTCCGGGCCTCTGCAGGCTCGGGGCTGGCGAGTTGGCAGGTCCTTGAACGTTCACGGCTCGCAGGTTGGGCCCGGCCTCAGGGTTGACCCTGATATTGGCCATGGCTTGCCGACACAGCGCGCAGCGCCACCCCGGCGGCAGGGTGCCCGCAGCCCGCAGCGATAGGTATCCGACGGCGCGGGCGGCTCAAGCAACGAAATGCAGCCCCGCCTCGCGCGCCCTACCCTTGGGCGGCGGCTGCGGATCCAACCCCAGATGGCTCAGGATCTTCTCAATCACCGGCCGCTCGAGGATGGCCGCGATGATCTTGAGCTCCCCGGCGCCGCAGTGTGGGCAGTGCTGCATGTCGATGTCGAAGATGCGCTTGAGAAGCCGCGCCCAGCTGATGCGGTGCGGCCGAGCCTGGACAGGCTCGACTTCGCACGCGGCGGCGGCTGCTGCCTCGGTGGCCGCTGGCGCCTGCGCGGGCGGCCCTTGCGGCACCACTTGTGCCCGCAGCTTCGCGTTGGGTGCCAGCACGCCGTGGTACCGGATCAGATGCAACCGCGGCCGCGGCACCAGCGCGGCCAGCCTCTGCATGAACTCCAGCGGGCTCATGACCAGGTGCGTGGTGCCGTCGCGCCAAGGCGTCTTGAGCTTCAGTTCCACCTGCCCGGCGGCGTTGAGCTGCACCCGTTCGTCCGATAGCGCGGGGCGGGTGATGTAGCGGCACAGCTGCTCCAGCCGCTTGCGGTCGTGCGCTTGCACCCGCACCGCGGCATGCAGGCTGAAGCCGTCGATGTCGGCGCACTGCGGCTGGCGGGCCCGGTCCTCGCGCGGCATCGCGCCACGCAAGGTCAGCACCTTCTGCCCAGCGCGCGGGCCGAAGGCGATGCGGTAAGTGATGGCTGCGGCCTGCAGCGGCCGCAGCGTGCGCGATTCCTCACCTTCGGTATCGGGCTCGGCCAAGTAGGTCTGGCCCATGTCCTCGACCAGCACGCCCCGGCGCGTGAGCATCTTCATCAGCCGGGCGATGACGCTGCGCAGCAGCGCGTGCAGTTCCTCGTCAGTGGGTGCGTCTGCCTCGACAAAGCTGGGCGCGCCATCGGCGCCGCAGCGGTACACCCCGTCCAGCACCAGACAGTGCAGGTGAATGTTCAAGTTCGCAGCCGAGCCGAAGCGCTGGATCAGCGTGACGGCGCCGCCCTGGCCTTCGTCACTCCTGAGCCCCGTGTGGCCCAGCAGATGCCGCTCGACCACGCGCTGCACCACCTGCAGCACCGGCGTGACCAACTCGGGCTGCGCGGCCAGCAGCACGCGCAGCGGGATCGGCAGCGACAGCACCCATTGCCGCACCGGCACATGGGGGGAGCGAGCCCGGGCACGACAAGTCCGGGGGACTGTTTGCGCCTGGAGAACGCCCTGGCGGCAACGCCAGGGCGGGTCCACCAGGTGCGCCGCGGTCTGCGACATTCGCCGCGCACCGCATGAAGGGCTGCAGCCTGTCGTGGCCACACTCGCCGCAGCGCAGCCGCAGGAAGCCGTGCGCCAGGATGCCGCATTCGAGGAAGGCTTCGAACTCACCTTGCAGGCCGCGCCTGGCCAGTGGCCAGGCCCTTCGCCAGGCACGAACAGTCCACTGGTCTGTTCGTGTCCGGGCTCAGCCTTGATGAACCAGGGCAACTCGGCGCCGGTGCTGGCCTCGGTGTGGGCGATGAAGCTTGCCGCGTGCTGCTGCACCAGGCGGTACAGCGTGGTCTGCTTCGGGCGGTGGCGCTCGCAGTGGATCGAGGCGCCGTCTGGCGCCCTCTGCAACGGTCGGCCGGCGGCTTGCACTTGAGGCTCTCGAGCTGGTGAGCCCGCACGGTCTCAAACCGCGCGCGCTGTCGCAATCGCCCTGTGGGAAGCCTACCTGTGGGCGCCTTCCTTCGGGTGTCAACATCCGGGTGGCCGACTCCACGCCGCCGCCAGCGTCAGCGTGCCAGCTGAGGCGCCAGAAAGCTGCCCTTCGTCAATGTCGGCCCGCAGCAGCCATCCATGCCGCCGACTCCAACAACCCCGTCGGCTGGACCGGCGCTCGTCGCCGAGCTTCGACCGCCGCTGCTCAGCGATCCCCGCTCGCCTGCATCGCCGCGTCGATGTCGATGTACTTCCAGAAATCGCGCACGAACAGGTTGCGGTCGAAGCCCAGCACCCACGGGTGCCACAGGTCGGTGCTGATGCGGTGCGCGTGCACCTTGTACGGCATGTAGGCGATCATGATCTTCTTCGCCTGGTCCAGCAGCGCCTGGCGCTCGGGCCCGTCGGGCAGCATGCGCTGGCGCTCGTACAGCTCGTTGAAGGCCTTCAGGTCGAAGCGCGCATGGTTGGCCTGGCCCTTGTTGGGGCCGTAGCCCAGCGCCAGAAAGGTGTCGGCATCGGGCTGGCCGGCGCTCCAGCCCACGCCCCACATCATCAGCTTGCCGGCGCGGCTGGCCTTCAGCTGCTCGGGCCATTTGGCCACCTTGAACTCGATGCGCAGGCCCAAAGCGTCCATGTTCTTCTTCCACAGCTCGCTCAGCTGGCGCGAGGTCTGGTCCGGCGAGGTGGCGTACTCCAGCAGCAGCGGCCGGCCGTCGGGCTGGTCGCGCCAGCCGTCGCCGTCCTTGTCGACATAGCCGTACAGGTCGAGCAACGCCTTGGCGCGCGCCAGGTTGTGCTCGCTCATCTCGCTCTTGAAGGCCGGGTCGTAGCCCCAGGTGCCGGGGGCGATGGGCGACTGCGCCGGCACCGCCTGGCCGCGGCGCACCAGCGCGATCTCGCGCGGCACGTCCACCGCCAGCGAAATGGCCCGGCGCAGCGCCACCTTGTCCGGCGCATTGCCGCCGACCACCGGGTGCTCCATGCCGAAGTAGGTGAGGGCCACGTCGGCGCGCGGCACGCGCAGCATGCCGATGCCGCGCCTGGCCAGGTTGGGCGCCAGCTGGTTGTTGGGGATGGCGATGTTGGCAAACTCGGCCGGCAGGCCTTCAAGCACGTCCTGCTCGCCGTTCAGGAAGGACAGCCAGCGCGGCTGCGCTTCCTCGATCACCGAGATCTGCACCTGGTCGATCAGCGGCAGGCGCCGGCCCTTGAACTGCTGCGCGATGGCCTGCAGCCGCGCGTCGCCGGCCGGCGGCTGCTCGTCGTAAAGCACCTCGCGGTAGTTGGGGTTCCTGGCCAGCAGCATGCGCGAGCTGCGCTTCCACTGCGCCAGCCGGAACGGGCCGGTGCCCACCGGGTGCTCGCCAACCTTGTCGCCATAGGCCTCGACGACCTCGCGCGCCAGCGCGCCGGTGAAGGAGCCGTCGGCCAGGTTGTAGAGGAAGCGCGGGCTGGGTTCGGCCAGGCGGATCTGCAGCGTGTATCGGTCCAGCGCGCGCAGGCCCTCGACCTCGGTGTCGTAGTCGAAGGGCTGCTTTGCGTCGAGCGCCTTCTTGCGCAGCTCGCTCAGGCCCAGGATCTTGGCGTTCTCCAGGATGTAGAGGTTGCCGCTCTTCCAGCGCGGGTCGTAGTGGCGCTTGATCGAATAGACATAGTCGGCGGCGGTGAGCTCGCGCTTCCTGCCGTCGAAGGCCGGGTCGTCGTCGAACAGGATGCCGGGCTTCAGCCGGATGGTGAAGCTGCGGTGGTCGGCCGAGACCTCGGGCAGGGCCGCGGCGGTGTTGGGCCGCAGCCTGAACGGCCGCGCCATGAACTCAAACTCCAGCGGCGCGTCGAAGATGCCGGCCGCCACGGTGCGAGAGTACAGGTCGCTGATTTGCGCCGGGTCGAAGCTGGACTCGGCAATCGGGAAGGCATAGCGCAGCGTCTTGGGCGCCGGCGCCGCGGGCTGCGCCCATCCGGGGCCGGACAGCAGCATCAGGCCGGACAGCAGCGTCGGCAGCAGGGTTCGGAACATGGCCGCGCAGTCTAAGGCGGCATGACGGCCCGTACACTCGCCGCACCCTTTCCACTCACCCCGACACAGCGCGCATGGCGGCCTACCTGATCCGAAGGCTGTGGCAGATGGTCCCGACGCTGCTCGGCGTGGTGCTGCTGGTGTTCGTGCTGTTCCGCTTCTTCGGCGGCGACCCGGCCGAGATCCTGGGCGGGCTGAATGCCACGCCGGAGCAGATCGACGCCATCCGCCGCCAGCTGGGTCTGGACGAGCCGTGGTGGGTCCAGCTGGGCATCTTCGTCCAGCAGATCGTGAGCTTCGACTGGGGCAAGAGCTGGGCCACCAACGAGCCGGTGGCCCAGCTGTTCGCGACCCGACTGCCTGCCACGCTGACGGTGATGTTGCCGATCCTGGTGCTGGAGACGCTGCTCGCGATTCCTTTCGCGCTGTTCGTCGCGCACCGGCGCGGCTCGCTCACCGACCGGGCGATCATGGTGCTGACCACGGTGGCGCTGTCGATCAGCTTCCTCGTCTACATCATCGTCGGCCAGTATGTGTTCGGCTTCCGGCTCGGCTGGTTTGCGGTGCAGGGCTGGAGCGACAGCCTGTGGACCAACCTGACGGTGTATGCGCCGCTGCCGGTTCTGCTGGCGCTGCTGGTCGGCCTGGCGCCGCAGACGCGGCTGTACCGCAGCTTCTTCCTCGACGAGATCGGCCAGGACTACGTGCGCACCGCGCGCGCCAAGGGCCTGAGCGAGCCGGCGGTGCTGCAGCGCCACGTGCTGCGCAACGCGATGATCCCGATCCTCACCAACATCGGGCTGTCGTTGCCGGGCATCTTCGTCGGCTCGTTCCTGATCGAGGTGTTCTTCTCGATTCCCGGCCTGGGCCGCGAGGCGCTGCTGGCGGTGAACCGCAGCGATTACCCGGTGATCCAGGCGCTGACCGTCTACGTCGCGGTGCTGACGATGGGCATCAACCTGATCACCGACCTGCTCTACAAGTGGGTCGATCCCAGGGTGGTGCTGAAGTGAAGCCCCGCGCAGCGCCTTTGGCGCTCCACACAGGGAGCGCCGCAAGCGGCCCGGCAAAGCCGGTTCCGCTGCGGCTGCTGCGGGTTGGCAGGCTCGAGCCGCGGACTGCCGTGCCATGAACGCGGTTGCGGGCGACACCGCCGCTTGGGCGCCGGTCTCCGAAGGCGTGTGGCGCGCGGCTTGGCGCCGGCTGCGCGCCGACCGCGTGGGCATGGTCTGCCTGGCGGTGGTGGCAGCCTTCCTGGCGATGATCCTGCTGTCGGCACTGGGGCTGCTCGCTGGCAGCTGGCAGCGCGAGGTTGGCGTGCCGAACGCGCCGCCCGCATTCATCGGTCCGCGCGCGGCCGAGGCCGCCGGCACGATCGCCGCGCCGCAGGGCCCCAACGCCGACCTGTCCGAGGTTGACCCGCTCGCCCCGCGTTACAAGGAATGGGACGAGCGCGCTGCGATGTTCCGCACCGTCGATGCGGAAAAGCGGCAGACCCTGCCGCTGGGCGCCGACCGGCTGGGCCGCGACGTGCTGGCCAAGGCCGTCAAGGGCACCGAGGTCTCGGTCTTCGTCGGCGTGATGGCGGCGATGGTGGCCACGCTCATCGGCACGCTGCTCGGCGCCCTCGCCGGCTTCTTCGGCGGGCGTGTCGGCGACCTGCTGGAGTGGCTGTACAACGTCTTCACCTCGATCCCGGGCATCTTGCTGATCTTTGCCTTCGCCGCGGTGTTCGGCCGCGGCATCGGCACGGTGGTGCTGATCCTGGGCTTCACCGGCTGGACCGGCATCTACCGCCTGGTACGCGCCGAATTCATGAAGCATGCGGTGCGCGACTACGTGCGCGCGGCGCAGGCCATCGGCGCCAGCGCGGCCAGCCGCATGTTCCGCCACATCCTGCCCAACGTCAGCCATGTGATCCTGGTGCAGCTGTCGATCCTGACGGTGGGCTTCATCAAGGCCGAGGTGATCCTGTCCTACCTGGGCCTGGGCGTACCGGTGGACCAGGTGAGCTGGGGCACGATGCTGGCCGAGGCACAAAGCGAGCTGCTGCTCGGCCACTGGTGGCAGCTGGCCGCCGCGACGCTGTTCATGGCGGTGTTCGTGACGGCGTTCTCGCTGCTCACCGACGCGCTGCGTGACGCGCTCGACCCCAAGCTGCGCGGCATCGAATGAGCGAGCCGCTGCTGTCGATCCAGGACCTGCGCGTCGCCTTCCGCGTGGGCAGGCTGAACGGCCAGGTGCAGCGCGCGCAGGCGGTGCGCGGCGTGAGCTTCGACATTCCCGAGAACTGCACGGTCGCCTTGGTCGGCGAATCGGGCTCGGGCAAGAGCGTGACGGCGATGTCGATCGTCGACCTGCTGCCCGACAACGCCGAGCGCGCCGGGCGCATCCTGTATCGCGGCCAGGACCTGCTGTGCGCCGGGGCGGCGCAGATGCGCACTCTGCGCGGGCGCGAGATCGCCTGCGTCTTCCAGGACCCGATGAGCTCGCTCAACCCGGTGCTGCCGGTGGGACGCCAGCTGTGCGAGCCGCTGTCGATGCACCTGCGGATGAAGCGACGCGAGGCGTTGGAGCGGGCCGAGGCGCTGCTGGCCGAGGTGGGCATGCCCGAGCCGAAGCGCCGGCTCGACGCCTATCCGCACGAGCTGTCGGGCGGCCAGCAGCAGCGGGTGATGATCGCCCTGGCGCTGGCCTGCGAGCCCAGGCTGCTGATCGCCGACGAGCCGACCACCGCGTTGGACGTGACCATCCAGCGCCAGATCCTGGAGCTGCTGGCCGCGCTGAAGGCTCGGCACCGCATGAGCCTGCTGTTCATCAGCCACGATCTCGGCGTGGTCGGCGAGATTGCCGACCAGGTGGTGGTGATGCGCCACGGCCAGGTGCGCGAGCACGGGCCGGTGGCACGGGTGTTCGAAACCCCTGGCGATGCCTACACGCGCGCGCTGCTGGCCTGCCGGCCCACGGTGTCGGGGCCGCCGCCGGCGCGGCTGGCGGTGATCGACGAGCACATCGCTGGGCAGGGCAGCCCGACCGCGGCCGAAGCCAAGGCCAAGGACGCTGCCGCGCCCGTGATCCTGGAGGCGCGCTCGCTGGCCAAGTCCTTCTGGCTGCGCCAGGGGCTGTTCGGCAAGCGCCAGTTCAAGGCCGTGCAGGGGGTGAGCTTCAGTCTGCGGCGCGGCCACACGCTGGGCGTGGTCGGCGAATCGGGTTCGGGCAAGACGACGATGGGCCTGACGCTGCTGCGCTTGCACGAGCCGACGCAAGGCACGGTGCTGCTCGACGGCCGCGACATGACGCGCCTGGATGCGCGCGAGCGCCAGGCGATGCGCCGGCGCATCCAGATCGTGTTCCAGAATCCCTACGCCTCGCTGAACCCGCGCCTGACCATCGGCCAGACGCTGGTCGAGCCCATGACCATCCACGGCATCGGGGCCAGCCTGGCCGAACGCGAAGAGCGTGCCCGCGCGCTGCTGCACAGGGTCGGTCTGCAGGGCGAGTCGTTCGGGCGCTACCCGCACGAGTTTTCGGGCGGGCAGCGCCAGCGCGTGGCCATCGCGCGTTGCTTGACGCTGCGGCCCGAGGTGCTGGTGCTCGACGAGGCCGTGTCGGCCCTGGACGTGAGCGTTCAGGCCCAGGTGCTGAACCTGCTGCGCGACCTGCAGGACGAACTCGGCCTGGCCTACGTGTTCATCAGCCACGACCTGGGTGTCGTGCGCTTCATCAGCGACGAGGTGCTGGTCATGAAGGACGGCCTGGTCGTCGAGCAGGCCAGTGCCGAGCAGATCCTGGCGGCCCCGACCCAGGAGTACACGCGCCGGCTGCTGGCCGCCGTGCCGCGCGGCTGGCGCTCGCCGGCCGCGCCGTGACGCGTGCCGGCCTGCCCAGCAAGGGCGCTTCCCGACCGGTTTCGTCAGGTTTGTAACAAGACGGACACGCCTGCGACGATTCTGGGCAGGCCGGGCGACGGCACGGCGTTAACTAGCGCACGCGCGCTTGCCCTGGCCGGCGCCGTCGCGTCATGGCATGGAAACTGCCCTGTGCAGCGCACGGCGTAGCCGCCGAAAACCCACACAACTCGGCGAGAGGGCCCGGACATGACGAACCCGTCGGTGGTTTCACCTGCTGCGATGCGCCGCCGGCGCGCCGCCTCGCCAGCCCTGCATGGCGGCGCATCGTCGATGCTGCGCCTTTCGCGCGCAAGTGAAGCACGGCTGCCGTCGGCCGCGGCGCTGTCCGACTGGGCTGAACGCGCCGCGGGCATGCTGGACCTGACACCGATGATGGTGGGTCCGCTGTCGCAGCCGGTGCGCGTGAAGGTGCTCGAGCCAGACCTGCCCTCGCAACCGCAGGGGCTGCAGGCATGATCCTCACCCACACACCGCTGCAGCGCCCGGCGCTGAACGGTGCCGTGGTCAGGCCGCTGCTGCGCGGCGGCCTGCAGGCGCAGCCGCGCTCCGCCATGCCCGCGCTGCCGGTGCCGCGGGCGCCGCAGCGCTCGCCGCATCAGCTGTGCCTGGACCTGCAGCCGCGCCCGCGTTGAGTCCTCGGCGCTGAACCCCGGCCCGCCCCGGGCGGGGCCGGCGGCTCAGGCGTTGGACCAGAGCACCTTCTTCTTCTGGCTGACCCAGCGCTCGTAGTTCGCGGCGAACACGTCCTCGATCTTGTTGCGCTTGACCTTCATGGTCGGCGTGAGGATGTCGTTCTCGACGCTCCAGGCCTCGGCCGTGATGACCAGGCAGTCCAGCTGCTCGTGCGGGTCGAGTTGGGCGTTCACCTTCTTCAGGTGCTCGGCGAGCGACGCCTCCAGCAAGGAGCGGCCACTGCTGTCCCTGGCCTTGGCGGCGGCATCGGGGTTGAGCATCAGCAGCGCCAGCGGCTGGCCGAGGTTGGCGCCGGTGACGCAGATGGCCTCGATTGCCGAATGGGTGGCCAGCTTGTCCTCGATGGGCGCAGGGGCCACGTACTTGCCCTTGCCGGTCTTGAACAGGTCCTTGACGCGGCCGGTGATCTTCAGGTTGCCTTCGGCGTCGATGGTGCCCTTGTCGCCGGTCTTGAGCCAGCCGTCGGCCGTCATCGTGGCCTGGGTGACCTCGGGCTGCTTGTAATAGCCGAGCATCAGGCATTCGCCCTTGACCTGGATTTCGCCAGTGTCCTTGTCGATGCGGCACTGCACACCGTCATAGGTGGTGCCCACCGTCCCAGGGCGCGGATTGCCGCGCACGGTGGAATGCGACAGGCCGCAGTTCTCGGTCATGCCGTAGACCTCGACGATGTCCAGGCCCAGGCTGCGGTACCAGTTCAGCAGCGAGGTCGGCATCGGCGCGGCGCCGCCGGCGGCAAACTGCACCTGGTCCAGGCCCAGGCCGGTAAGGACCTTCTTCTTGACGATGCCCTTGAGGATCGGGATCTTCAGCAGCTTTTCCATCTTCTCGGGCGGCATCTTGGCCTGCACGCCCTGCTGGAACTTGACCCAAAGCCGCGGCACCGAGAAGAACACCGTCGGCCGCGCGCGCTGGATATCACTGACGAAGGTGTCCAGGCTCTCGGCAAAGTAGACATGCATGCCGGTGGCCAGAAGACCGTGTTCCACGAGCATGCGCTCGGCCACATGGGCCAGCGGCAGGTAGCTGAGCATGCGCCCGCTGGAATCCAGCTTGACACGCTTCAGGCCGGAGGTGATGGACCAGGCAAAGGTACCGAAGCTGTGCATCACGCCCTTGGGCATGCCGGTCGTGCCCGATGTGTAGATCAGCGTGCACACCTCGTCGGCCTCGCGCAACGGGCTGTCGGTCATCGGCGCGGTCTTGGCGATGATCTCGTCCCAGGTCTTGGCGCCGGGCACGGCCGGCGCCAGCGGCAGCGTGATCATCGGCATGCCCTCGGGCACGCCGGGTTTCATCTCCGCCCACACGTCGAGCTTGCCGACGAACAGCAGCTTCGATTCGCTGTGCTCGAGGATCTGCCGCACGGTGTTGGCAGCCAGCGTCGGATACAGCGGCACCGACACATGGCCGGCCATCCAGACGGCCCAGTCGGCCATCATCCAGTGCGCCGTGTTCTTCGCAAGAAGCGCAATCTTGGTGCCAGGCTCCAGGTTCAGGCTCTTCAGGTAAGCCGCCATGCGGCGCACTTCGTCCAGCGCCTGCTTCCAGGTGTAGTCCTTGACCACGCCACCGCCCATCGGCTGGGTGAACACCGTCTTGCCGGGGGCGGTCTTCTCCCATTGGTACAGGCGTTGCAGGGCAAGTGTTTCAGGCAATGCGGATGAGGCCATGAGAGGGTTCCTATAGGTTCTTGGTAGGGTTCCTGGAGGTAATCGTGAGCCTAGCCAAAAGCCGCGCTGGCGTACAGCAGGACTACCCGCACCGGGTGCGGGCCAAGGCGCGCACCGCCGTCAGCGCGAACGCACCGCGGCGCCTTGCATCTGCTCGAGCACGCGCCGCGCCAAGCGCAGCGCCAGGGTCACGTCGATCTCGGCCTTCGGCGCGATCTGGCCGACCACCTCGTCGAGCCTGTCGGGTTGGCCCATCATGGCGTGTGCGACCACTGACAGTGCGATGACCGCCCGGCGCGGCCGGGCCTCGGGCAGATCACCCCCTGTCTGGGCCTGCACATGGTGGCGCACGCTGGCCACGGCGGCAGCTCCCAGGCCCCAGCTTTCGCACAAAGCGGCACCCAGGGCGTCGTGGCTGACGCCGAAGCCGGCCATTTCCAGCGAGACCAGCTCGGTGTCGTTGCGCGCAGCCCGCAGCATCGAGGGATAGTGATCCGGGGCATGGCGAAAAAGCACCGCCTTGCCGCACTCCTCGAACAGGCCGGCCGAATGCGCGGCCCAGGCATCCTGCCCCATTGCAGCGGCCAGCCGGCCCATGATCAGGCCGCGCTGCGCTGCTCGCTTCCAGATCGGCTCGAGTTCGGCCGCCGGCGGGAAGGCGGCACGCAGGCCCATCTCGAAAGTGATGGCGGCCACCTCGCGCATGCCGAGGTAGGTGACGGCCTGCTGCACACTCTGCACGCGACTCTTAAGCCCATAGAGGGAGGAGTTCACCGCCTTCATCACCGCGGCCGCCAAAGCCATGTCCTCTTCGATCAGGCGCGAAGCGGCCTGCAGGTTCATGTCCTCGTCAGCCATCAGCAGCGACAGCTTCACCAGCGACTCGGGACGCGCCGGGATGTCGATATGCAGCGTGCGCAGTTCGGGGTCAACAGGCATCGGAACGTTCAGGACAGGGCTCAGGGACACCATGCTAAAGCTCGCACCCAGCGTGGCAGCAGCAAGGCCGGGTACACGCGGCCAGAAAATGAAAAGGGCGGTGCAGCGATGCACGCCCTCTTGGTTTTTTTCGTCTGCCTCGCGGCGGCCTCATCGCCATCCCGCGCGCGGCGCCTGCGGCGTCACTTGTCTCCTCGCACCCGAGATTCGGATCCTACCCCTGGCGGGTTGTTCAGTACCGAGCGTCCGGACTCTATGCAGCACCGCCGGGGCCGTCATCGGTGTTTTCCCGGCGCGCCGCCGCGCTGAGCGCAGGCGTGCGCTGCCCAGCACGGGAAAAAAGCTCGAGCAGCCTGTCGGCCATGATCTCTACCCCCGGCGGCGCCAGGATCAGCCCCATCAGCCGGGTCATGATGCTGATGCCAAGCGAACTTGGCCGCAGGAGCATGCCGCCACCGACCTGGAACGAAGCGATCGAGATGCCGAGGAAGCCGACGATGCGCTGACCCGCCAGCGCGCTCACGGCGATCACGACGAAGGCGCTGAAAGTGCTGACCTGCATCGTGCGCCGGCGCTGCGTCGGCGTCAGGTTCTGCGGGAAGTGGACGAAAGGGCACTGCGCCGATCGGGTTGAACATCGCCAGCAACGCAATCAGCGGCTTCATCAGGTCTCCACGCCCGATGCCAAGCAGGCACGGGGTCCGGCGAACTTGCTTACGGGTTAGCCCGTAGGCGACAAAACAACACTATCGCTTCTACTCCTTTGCGCCCCCTTGCGGGATGCCCGGATAATCGAGTACGCGCGTGTCGGATGCGGCGCCTTCGCCTGAATGGTTCTCGCTGGGTTGAAGCTCCACATGGTTTTTTGTCTAGATAGAGGGTAGAGGGCTCCCCCGTGGGAAACAAACTTTACGTTGGCAATCTTGCCTATTCCGTACGTGACGAATCGCTTCACCAGGCGTTTTCACAGTTCGGTACTGTCACGTCCGCCAAGGTCATGATGGACCGTGACACCGGCCGCTCCAAGGGCTTCGGCTTTGTCGAGATGGGTTCCGACGCCGAGGCGCAATCCGCCATCAACGGCATGAATGGCCAGGCGCTCGAAGGCCGTGCCGTCGTGGTCAACGAGGCCCGTCCACGCGAAGAGCGTCCGGGCGGCTTCGGTGGCGGCGGCGGTAGCCGCGGGGGCTACGGCGGCGGCGGCGGCGGCGGCGGTGGTGGTGGCGGTGGTGGTGGGCGCAGTCCCTATGGCGGTGGTGGCGGCGGCGGTGGTCGCAGCCCCTACGGCAGCGGCGGTGGTCGTGGCGGCTACGGGGGTGGCAGCGGCGGGGGTGGTGGAGGCGGCCGGGGCGGCTACTGAGAATCCGCGAGCTTCGCTCGCGCGCCCCGCGCGGTTGCTCAAGGACGTCGGTGCCTCGCACCCGCGCCCTCCTTCATTGATCCGGCGGCGCGCTGCGTCGGTGTTTGCGCCCGCGGTTTGAAAGCGCGCGGTCGTACCAAGTATTGGGCAGCAGGCGCAGCAGTTTGGCCAGCAGGCCCATCTGCCACGGAATCACACGGTAGCTGTCGCCGCGGACGATGGCTGCGAAAGCCCTTTCGGCAAAGGATTCCACAGGCATCAGGAAGGGCATCGAATAGCGGTTGCCCCGGGTCAATGGCGTGTCGATGTAGCCCGGCACGATCGTCACCACCCTGAGGCCCGAGCCCGCTGTCTCCACGCGCAGGCTTTCGCAGTAGCTGATGGCCGCGGCCTTGCTGGCGCTGTAGGCGCCATGGCCCGGCAGGCCGCGGATGCCAGCCACGCTGGCAATACCCACCAGCCGCCCGCTGCCGCGCTGGAGCATGCCAGCCACAAAGGGGTGGAAGGTGGCGGCCATGCCCAGATTGTTGGTTTCGAAGGTGGCACGCATCACCTCCAGGTCGTCGAATTCAGCCGTGTCGTAGCCGACACTGATGCCGGCATTGGCCACGACCGCGTCGGGCAGGCCCTGCTCGGCCAGGCACCGGCGGCCCGCGGCGACGATGCCATTCACGTCGCGAACGTCGGCTGCGTAGACGCGGGCGCGCCCGGCATCCAGGCCCTGCGCGTCGACCCACGCCTGCAACTCGGCACCGCGCCGCGCCACCAGCGCCAACCTCCAGCCTTCACGGGCAAAGCGCAGCGCCAGCGCCTGGCCGATGCCGCTGGACGCGCCGGTGATGAAGACCAGCGGAGGTTTCACTGGACTACCCTCCGTGCTGCGCACTGTGGAATCCGCCCTTCGAGGGGGCCGGGCTGTCTCATGGCCGTACCGGCTTCGACACCGCACCGCCAGGCTGCAGGAGCGCTCGCATCTTGCCCTGCAACTGCAGCTTGCCGGACAGGTGGTCGTATTCCATGCCGGCGGCGCGGAACTCGCTGCCTTCGCGCTGCACCAGCACCGGCAGGTGCGAGCGCAACTGCTCGGTGGCCAGGAAGGCGTGAAGGAATTCGCCTCTGAACAGGATCGGCTCGCCGCGCGGCCCGTTGCTGTCGACGCGCGCATCGCCAATCAGCTGCACTTCGCTGCCGTCGCCGTTGGCCACGGCGCGGCGGGCCTGGGCCAGCATAACCCGGCCATCGGCCGCCACCGCGCGCACGCGCGCGGCGTCGATCTCGATGATGTCGGTGCCGGCAAAGTGGCGCAGCCGCTCGCCCTGCAGGCGAAGCTTCAGTCGGCCGTCCTTGTCGAAGCGCTCGACCACGAAGCGCTCCATCGTGTAGTCGGGCTCTTCGCGCGGCAGGGCGCTCGCCGCCGGCGCCTCGGCCGTTGGCGTGTTCTTGACAAGCCACCAGGTGCCCAGCGCCAGCATCCCCATCAGCAGCAGCGGCAGGTAGGTGGCAAAAACTTCGCGCGCGCGCTGGTGCCAGGGCATGGGCAAACGCGGCAGCGGCTCCCTCGGCGACACCGGCCCGAGAGCGAGCGGGGCGTCGCCGAGGTCGGGCAAGTGCAGTTCGAGGGCCATGGCTCAGCGCGCGTCCAGCGTGAGCTTCTCGGCCTGCAGCAGCGCCGCATAACGCCCATTGGCCATCAGCAGCAGGTCGCAGAACTCGCGCGCCGCGCCATGGCCGCCGGCGCGCTCGGTGACATGGTCGGCCACGGCGCGCACTTCGGCATGGGCGTTGGCGCTGGCGCAGGCGAAGCCAGCCCGGCGCAACAGCGGCAGGTCGGGCCAGTCGTCACCGATGGCCGCGGTGTCTGCCCAGTCCACGCCGAGCGCGGCCAGCTGGGCCTGCGCCGCCACCAGCTTGTCCTGTGCGCCGTAGACCGCATGGGACAGCCCCAGATCGGCCACCCGCCGGCGCACTGCGGGCGAATCGCGGCCGGTGATCACCACCGGCGTGATGCCGCCGCGGGTCAGCAGCTTCAGGCCGTGGCCGTCGAGCGCGCTGAAGGCCTTGACGGTTTCGCCCTGGTCGCCGATGTACAGTCGCCCGTCGGTGAGCACACCGTCGACATCGAAGATGGCGCAGCGCATGCCCAGGCCGCGACCCTGCGCCTTGAGCAGCAGTTCGGCGGGAAAGACCAAGGCCGGCGCCGTGGGGTGGTTCGGCATCAGATCACCTTGGCGCGCATCAGGTCGTTGGAGTTGAGCGCGCCAACCAGACGGCCGTCGCTGTCAACGGCCAATACACTGGTGACGCGGTGGCGTTCCATGATCTCGGCCGCGTCGACCGCCAGCGCATCGGCGCCGACGCTGCGCGGCTGGCGGTGCATCACATCCTCGGCGTGCAGCGCGCGCAGGTCGGCGCCGCGCTCGATCAGCCGGCGCAGGTCGCCATCAGTGAAGATGCCCAGGGCGCGGCCGTCGACGTCGACGATGGCTGTGAATCCCAGGCCCTTGCCGGTCATCTCGCCCAGCATCTCGATGAAGCTGGCGCGCGGGCCGACGCGCGGCAGCGCACTGCCCGAGCGCATCAGGTCATGCACATGCATCAGCAGCTTGCGCCCCAGGCTGCCGCCAGGGTGCGAACGCGCAAAGTCCGCTTCGCGGAAACCGCGCGCGTCGAGCAGCGCCACGGCCAGTGCGTCGCCCAGCGCCATCTGTGCGGTGGTGCTGGCGGTGGGCGCCAGGTTCATGGGGCAGGCCTCCTGATCCACGGCGCAGGAGATCACGAGGTCGGCATGCCGGGCCAGCGTCGATTCGGCGCGGCCGGTCATCGCCACCAGCGTGACGCCGATGCGCCGCATCGCCGGCAGGATGACCGCCAGCTCGTCGCTCTCGCCGCTGTTGGAGATGGCCAGCACCACGTCGCCGGCCATCACCATGCCCAGATCGCCGTGGCCGGCCTCGGCCGGGTGCACGAAAAAGGCCGGCGTGCCGGTGGAGGCCAGCGTGGCGGCAATCTTGCGGCCCACATGGCCGCTCTTGCCCATGCCCATGACGATGACCCGGCCGCGGCAGTCGAGCATGGCCTGCACGCTGCGCGTGAAGCCCTCGCCCTGGCGCGCGGCCAGCGCCAGCAGGGCCTGAGCCTCGATCTCGAAGGTCTGGGCTGCCAGGCGCAGCGCGCGCTGCGGGTCGAAGCTGCGGGCAGGGTTCACGGCGTTGGCTCCGATAGCATCGAGGCATTCTAGGAGCGGCGCCGCGCCGGTCCATGGCCACCACCCTCGAACTCGCCCTGCTCTATCTGGTCGCCGCCGTCCTCGGCGTCGTGGCCTGCCGTTCGCTGAAGCTGCCGCCAATGCTGGGCTACCTGGTTGTGGGCGTGCTCATCGGGCCGAATGCGCTGGCGCTGGCCGCGGACACCGCCAGCGTCAAGTACCTGGCCGAGTTCGGCGTGGTCTTCCTGATGTTCGTCATCGGGCTGGAGTTCAACCTGCCCAAGCTGCGCAGCATGCGCTCGCTGGTCTTCGGGCTGGGCCTGTCGCAGGTGGGCCTGACGATGGCCGGCGCGCTGCTCGGGCATTCGTTGCTGGTATGGCTCTTCTCCTTCACCTCGATGCCCTGGCAGATGGGCTGGCAGGGCTCGGTGGTGCTGGGCGGGGCGATGGCCATGTCCAGCACCGCCATCGTGGTGAAGATGATGGCCGAGCGGCTCGAGCTGGAAAGCGAGCATGGCCGCCGCGTCATGGGCGTGCTGCTGTTCCAGGACCTGGCAGTGGTGCCGCTGCTGGTGCTGATCCCGGCGCTCGATTCCAGCGGCGGCGACCTGGCGCGCGCCATCGGCCTGGCCACGCTGAAGGCGGCAGTGCTGCTGACGCTGCTGCTGGTCGGCGGCAAGCACGTGATGCGCTGGTGGCTGACGATGGTGGCGCGGCGCAAGAGCGACGAGCTGTTCATCCTGAACCTGCTGCTGGTCACGCTCGGCCTGGCCTGGCTGACCGAGCATGCCGGCCTGTCGCTGGCGCTCGGCGCCTTCGTGGCCGGCATGCTGGTGGCCGAGACGGAGTACAAGCACCAGGTGGAAACCGACATCCGGCCCTTTCACGACGTGCTGCTGGGGCTGTTCTTCATCACCGTGGGCATGAAGCTCGACTGGCGGCCGGTGCTCGACCAGTGGTTCCTGGTGCTGATCCTGACGACCGTCCCGGTGGTTGCCAAATTCGTTCTGGTGGCGGCGCTGACGCGCATCTTCGGCGCCACCCCGGGCGTGGCGCTGCGCACCGGGCTGTACCTGGCGCAGGCAGGGGAGTTCGGCTTCGTGCTGCTGGCGCTGGGCGCACTGAACAACCTCGTGGCGCCGCAATGGGTCAGCCCGGTGCTGGCCAGCATGGTGCTGTCGATGCTGATCGCGCCCTTCCTCATCATGTACAGCGACCGCATCGTCATGCGCCTGTCGGCCACCGATTGGCTGCTGCAGTCGGTGCAACTGACGAGCATTGCCAAGCGCTCGATCACCACCCAGGGCCACGTCATCATCTGCGGCTACGGCCGCAGCGGCCAGAACCTGGCCCGGCTGCTGGACAACGAGCGCATTCCGTACATGGCGCTGGACCTCGACCCCGACCGTGTTCGCCAGGCGGCCGCCGCCGGGCAGAGCGTGGTCTTCGGCGACGCCGCGCGGCTGCAGAGCCTGATGGCCGCCGGCCTGGCCCGTGCCGCCGCGGTGGTGATCAGCTACCCGGACACGGCCTCGGCGCTGAAGATCCTGCGCCTGGTGCACGAGCATGCGCCGAAGGTGCCGGTGGTGGTGCGCACCATCGACGATGCCGACCTGGAGAAGCTGCGCGAGGCCGGCGCGGCCGAGGTGGTGCCCGAGGCCATCGAAGGCTCGCTGATGCTGGCCAGCCATGCGCTGGTGCTGGTGGGCGTGCCGATGCGCCGCGTGATCCAGATGGCGCGCAACGCACGCGACGCGCGCTACGGCCTGCTGCGCGGCTACTTCCATGGCGCCGACGACGACACCGTCGAGGAGCTGCAGCAGGAGCGGCTGCTCAGCGTGACGCTGCCGGCCGCCGCGGCCAGCGTCGGGCGCAAGCTCGGCCACCTGGCACTGCATGCGGTGGGCGTGCGCGTGGTCTCGGTACGCCAGGCGGCGGGCCAGGTGCGCAGCGCCGACGACGAACTGGCGCTGGCTGCCGGCGACACGCTGGTGCTGTCCGGACTGCCCGAACCGCTGGCGCTGGCCGAGGCCAAGCTGCTGGGCGGCGATTGAAGGCGCCACAATCCGCCGGCCGTGCCGCCGGAGACGCCATGACGCCTTCAGACTACATCCGCAGCCACATCCGCACCGTGCCTGACTGGCCGGCGCCGGGCGTGCAGTTCCGCGACATCACGCCGCTGTTGTCGAACCCGCGCGTCTTTCGCGTGCTGATCGACCAGTTCGTGCACCGCTACTTCGACACCCGCCCCAGCGCAGTCGCCGGGCTTGACGCGCGCGGCTTCATCATCGGCTCAGTGCTGGCGTACGAGCTGAACGTCGGCTTCGTGCCCATCCGCAAGAAGGGCAAGCTGCCTTTCACCACGGTGCAGGAAAGCTACGAGCTCGAATACGGCTCGGCCACGGTGGAGATGCACAGCGACGCGGTGCGCGCCGGCGACCGCGTGGTACTGATCGACGACCTGATCGCCACCGGCGGCACGATGATGGCCGGGCTGCGCCTGCTGCAGCGGCTGGGTGCCCAGGTGATCGAAGGTGCCGCCATCGTCGACCTGCCCGAGCTCAACGGGTCGAGCAAGCTGCGCGCCGCGGGGTTGCCGCTGTTCACGCTGGTGGATTTCGGCGGCCACTGAGGCCGCGGCCTCAAATCAGCAGCGCGCCGCGCTCCAGGTTGTCGCGCATGCGCGTGGCCATCACCGCGCCGGCCGCACGCGTGATCTGCAGCGCCAGCGCAGGCGCGCGCGCGCAAAGTTCTTCGAGGCGTGCCGTGCTCAGCGCCCAGACGGTGCACGGCGTCATGGCCTCGACGTTGGCGCTGCGCGGCACCTCGGCGAACAAGGCGGCCTCGCCGACCAGCGAGCCCGGCCGCAGGATGGCGATGCGCTGCCGGCCGGGCGGCCCGCCGGTGACGAAGACCTGCAGGTTGCCCTGTTCCAGCAGGTAGGCACTGCGGTCGGCATCCCCCTGGCGGATCAGCAGGTCGCCGGCGCGCAGGCTGTGCCTGGCGAGATAGGGCGCCAGCGTCTGCCACTGCGATGCGCCCAGACCCGCTTTGAAGGCATCGGCTGCGTTCAAGGTCTGCACAGCCTGGACCAAAGTGCTTATGTCCATCGAGGTGTGCCCGTTGTCTGCCGCACCTGGACCGGCCCTGCGGGCCGACGCCGGTGTCTTCTTGTCTTGCGCGGATTCTGTTCGGCCGGGCCGCCTGCTGCAATCGCCCAGCTGGGGGGGCGTTCGCCAGGCTCACTTACCAATGCAGAAGCGGCTGAAGATCTCGCCCAGCAGCTCGTCGGCCGTGAACTGGCCGGTGATCTCGCCCAGCGCGTCGTGTGCCAGGCGCAGTTCTTCGGCCAGCAGTTCGAGCGGTGCGGTGCTGGCGTCGGCCAGCGCCTGGGCGCGCTGCAGGTGCTTCGCGGTGCGCTGCAGCGCCTGGACATGGCGCGCGCGGGCGATGAACAGGCCCTCTGGCACCGCATGCCAACCCACTTGCCGCAGCAGCGCCTCGCGCAGCGCCTGCAATCCCGCGCCGGTGCGCGCAGACAGCCCGATGCCGCCGGCCGGCGCACAGTGCACCAGATCCTGCTTGGTGTGCACGTGCAGCAGCTTCGCCTCGGCCGGCAGGCGCGCGGCGATCTGCGCCTCGGCGGCCTCGTAGTCGGCTTGCCCGCGGCGCGTCGGGTCGTGCAGGAACAGCACGCAGTCGGCCTCGGTGATGGCGTCCCAGCTGCGCTCGATGCCGATGCGCTCGACCTCGTCCCCGGGCTGCTGGCGCAGGCCGGCGGTGTCGGTCACGTGCAGCGGCACGCCTTCGATCTGGATGGTCTGGCTGACGCGGTCGCGCGTGGTGCCGGGGATCGGCGTGACGATGGCCAGCTCGGCACCGGCCAGCGCGTTGAGCAGCGAGCTCTTGCCCACGTTGGGCTGGCCCGCCAGCACCACGCGGATGCCCTCGCGCAGCAACGCGCCCTGGCGCGCACTGTCGCTCAAGTCCTGCAGCGCGCCGGCGATGCCGCGCAGCTGCTCGTGCGCTCCGGCCTGCTGCAGGAAGTCGATGTCTTCCTCGGGAAAGTCGAGCGTGGCCTCGACCAGCATGCGCAGGCGCACGATGCGCTCGCGCAGGCCTTGCACCTGCTGAGAAAACACACCGTCCAGCGAGCGCCCGGCCGACCGGGCCGCAGCCTCGGTGCTGGCGTCGATCAGGTCGGCCACGGCTTCGGCCTGGGCCAGGTCGAGCTTGCCATTAAGGAAGGCGCGCTGGGTGAATTCGCCGGGCTCGGCCAGGCGCAACCCGAGCGGCTGGCCGGCCTGCAGGCAGCGCGCCAGCAGCATCTGCAGCAGCACCGGGCCGCCATGCGCCTGCAGCTCGAGCACGTCCTCGCCGGTGTAGGAGTGCGGCGCCGGAAAGAACAGTGCCAGGCCGTGATCGATGACGCCGCCGTCGGCATCCCGAAACGGCAGCAGCGTGGCGTTGCGCGGCTGCAGCGCACGGCCGCACAGTGCACGCATCAGCGGCTGCAGGTCGGAACCCGATGCGCGGACGATACCCACGGCGCCGCGCCCCGGCGCGGTGGCAACGGCAACGATCGGCAGGGCGCGGCGCGAGAGCACGCGGCGATCGTAGCCTGGGCGCGTCCGGAGCCCGGTTATGGCGGGCCCTGGAGCTGGCGCGGGGAGGAGCGCCGCGCCGACCGCGAGGTCGACCCGGGGTTCACGCTCCGCGAGCCGGTCGCCCGCCAGCGTGTCTGCCTGGCGGGAATTGGCCGGGCAGGGTCCGATGGCCGACCGGGTCTGCCCCGCATGATCGGCGGGCCGCTGCGCTGCAGAGGCCCATCTTGGCTTTTCGGCGCCACCCGCAGTGCCTGCAGGACACGGCCGCAGCGCACTGTGCGATAGCGCACACCCTGGGCCATCGCGCCGACGCCGTCATCCCGCGATCGCGGGGGGACGACGCGCCTATTTGCCCAGCACGCCGAGCTTCTTGTTGATGTACCACTGCTGCGCGATCGACAGGATGTTGTTCGTCAGCCAGTACAGCACCAGGCCGGCCGGGAAGAAGAAGAACAT
>JBEIHU010000044.1:0-21561 GCA_040381175.1 Burkholderiaceae bacterium | reverse complement strand
GGGTTGGGCTCTCTGGGGGGCGCCTGCGGGGGGGGGGGGCGCCGCGGGGGGGGGCCCCGGCGCCCGCCCCCCCGCGCCTGCGCCAGCGGTCTTGGCCAGCCCGGCGCGGGTACCGAATTCTGCCGCCCACGCTCCTTGGCGCTTATCATCCGCCGCTTTGCACCGGCAGCAGTCGCTGCCGAAGGGCGCTGCGCATTTGGACATCCTGCTGCTGGGCAAGGCCGCGATCATGGGCGTGGTCGAAGGGCTCACCGAGTTCCTGCCGATCTCCTCCACTGGCCACCTGATCCTGGCGGCGTCGCTGCTGAACTTCACCGGCGACAAGGTCAAGGTCTTCGACATCGCCATCCAGACCGGCGCCATCTTCGCCGTCATCCTGGTGTACTGGCAGCGGCTGCGCGACACCGCCGCCGGCCTGGGCTCGCAGCCGCAGGCGCACCGCTTCACGCTGAACGTGCTGATCGCCTTCTTTCCTGCGGTGCTGCTCGGCCTGCTGTTCGGCAAGGCCATCAAGGAGCACCTGTTCAACCCCACCGTGGTGGCCAGCGCCTTCATCGTTGGCGGCTTCATCATCCTGTGGGCCGAGCGGCGCCCGCCCAGCGCGGTGCTTATCCATTCGGTGGATGACATGACGCCCTGGGACGCGTTGAAGGTCGGCCTGGTGCAGTGCGTCGCGATGGTGCCGGGCACCAGCCGCTCGGGTGCCACCATCATCGGCGGCATGCTGCTGGGCCTGAGCCGCAAGGCTGCCACCGATTTCAGCTTCTTCCTGGCCATCCCCACCCTGATCGGCGCCGGCGCTTACAGCCTGCTCAAGGAGCGAGCGCTGCTCAGCTGGGCCGACGCGCCGATGTTCGCGGTGGGCCTGCTTTTCTCCTTCCTCAGCGCCTGGCTGTGCGTGCGCTGGCTGCTGCGCTACATCGCCACGCACAACTTCGTGCCCTTCGCCTGGTACCGCATCGTCTTCGGCGCGGTGGTGCTGCTGACCGCCTGGACCGGCTGGGTAGACTGGCGCGCCTGATCCTGCGGGACTGAACATGCTGCAACTGCTGATCGGCAACAAGAACTACTCGTCCTGGTCGATGCGCCCGTGGGTGCTGATGCGCCATTTCGGCCTGGCCTTCGAGGAGGTCAAGCTGCGCTTCGACTTTGCCGAAGGCTCGGCCTTCTACCGCGAACTGGCGCGCCACACGCCGGCCGGCCGCGTGCCGGTGCTGCTGGAGGACGGTTTCGCCGTCTGGGATTCGCTGGCCATCGCCGAGCGCGTGGCCGAACTGCTGCCGGGCCAGGCGGTGTGGCCGCGCGACGCCCGCGCCCGCGCACGAGCGCGCAGCCTGTGCGCCGAGATGCACGCCGGCTTCGGCGCGCTGCGCCAGCACTGCCCGATGAACATCGAGGCCCACCTGCCCGAGGTCGGCGCGCGCGTGCTGGCCGGGCAACCGGCGGTGCAGCGCGACCTGCAGCGCATCGTCGGCATGTGGAGCGACGCGCTGCGTGGCAGCGGCGGCCCGTTCCTGTTCGGCGAGTTCAGCGCGGCCGATGCCTACTTTGCGCCGGTGGTCGCGCGCATCCGGAGTTATGCGCTGCCGCTGCCCGCGCTGCTGCAGGACTATGCGGCGCGCGTCTGGGCCTCGCCGGGCGTGGCCGCCTGGCAGGCCGATGCGCTGGCCGAACGCGATTTCCTTGATTTCGAGGAGCCGTACCGCCAGGCGCCGCCGTGAGCTGCAGCGTCAGCGGCGCCTGAACAGCAGGTCCCACACGCCGTGGCCGAGTTTCAGGCCGCGGGTCTCGAACTTGGTCTGCGGCCGCCATTGCGGACGTGGCGTGTAGTCTGCGGCAGTGTTGGCCAGCGCCGGTTCGGCGCTGAGCACTTCCAGCATCTGCTCGGCATAGGGCTGCCAGTCGGTGGCGCAGTGCAGGTAGCCGCCGCTGGCCAGCCGCGCGGTCAGCCGGGCGACGAACTCCGGCTGCAGCAAGCGGCGTTTGTGGTGCCGCTTCTTGTGCCAGGGATCGGGAAACCAGATGTGCACGCCCGCCAGCGATTGCAACGGGATCATCGAATCCAACACCTCCACCGCGTCGTGCTGCAGCAGCCGCAGATTGCCCAGCCCCATTTCGCCTATGCGCTTGAGCAGCGCGCCGACGCCCGGCGCATGCACCTCGATGCCGATGAAGTTGTTTCCGGGTTGTGCGGCGGCGACCTGCGCGGTGGCGTCGCCCATGCCGAAGCCGATTTCCAGCACCGCGGGTGCGTCGCGGCCGAAGACTGCCGTGAAGTCCAGCGGCTGCGCACTGAAAGGCAGAACGAAGCGCGGGCCCAGTTCGGCCAGCGCGCGCTGCTGGCCTGGACCCATGCGCCCGGCGCGCAGCACGAAGCTGCGTACGGGCCGTGGCGTCGTGCCGGCGGCGTCGGCCGGGGCCAACGGAGCGGGGGACTGCGTCACTTCAGGGCCGCGTTGCCGCCGCGCCTGGCAATCCTGCAGGCAGGTCGAAGGAGCCCTTCGATTCGAAGCGCGCGCCGCCGAAGCTGCCGTCGGCCAGTTTGCCGCGCGCGATGAACTCGATCTTCGCGTCGCCGCCGCTGGCCAGGCTGAAGGCCTGGCGTGCCATCGCGAAGGCCGACACCGTCACCGGCACCACCAGCACCGTTTCGCCAAAGCGCGGCACGCTGCCGCTGGCGTCGCTGACGCCGCTGGCGAAGTCCATGCCGCGCAGTTCCAGCGAGACCGCCGCGCCATCGAAATTGACGGGCAGGTCGTTCGGGTTCTGAATCCGCAGCTTGACCGCGATGCGCAGTTCCATGCCTTGGCCCGGAAGCGATTCCACGCCAGCCAGCGTGACGCGCAGCGGGTCTTTCCCGGGCAGCGAGGCGCACGCCGACACGAGCAGCAGACACGACAGCCAGAGCAGCAGCTTGCGCATGATTTCAGCAGGTGGCGGGCAGGAAGGGCGCGAGTGTAGCCCGCGGCTGTTCCGCTAAACTGGGCTACTCGCGGGTGTAGTTCAATGGCAGAACGGCAGCTTCCCAAGCTTTAGACAGGGGTTCGATTCCCCTCACCCGCTCCAGACACCCGAGGCCCATCGATGACGCCGCCGCTGCAAGTGCTCTGGGTCGGCGCCGTGTCGCCGGGTCTGTCCGCGGCGCTTCAAGATTCGTTCGAGTTGCAGCTTTGCGCCACGCTGGACGACGCCGTTCAGGCCATGCGCCAGAAGTCGCACGACGCTCTGTTGCTGTGGCTGGAGCCGGGCATGCTGCAGGGCCTGATCGACTGGCAGGCGCTGTCGCAGGCGGTGCTGGATGCCGCAGTGGTGGTGGTGGCGCCCGACCTGTCGCCGGAGCTGGCCGTGACGTTGACGCGGCGCGGGGTGCAGGACCTTCTGCCTGCACTGGCGGCCGATGCCGCCGCGCTGCAGCGCGTGCTGAGTCTGGCCGTCGAGCGCAAGCGGCTCGAGCGGGCCGCGCGCAAGGCATATGCCACCGACCTGTCCACCGGGCTGCCCAACCACGCGCAATTGCTCGAACACATGACCCACCTGCTGGCGCTGCGCGAGCGCGAGCCCGCGCCAATGGCCTTGCTGGTGTTGCGCATCGAAGGCCTGTCGACCACAGAGCGCGCGCTGGGCAGCGAAGCCGCCAACGTGCTGCGACGCAAGCTGGCGGTTCGGGTGCGCGCGGGGCTGCGCGCCAGCGACGTGGTGGCGTCCATAGGCAACGACGCCTTCGCCGTGCTGCTCGCCTGGATCGACACGCCGGATGCCGCGATGCGCGTGGCCGGCAAGCTGTCGGTGTCGCTGCAGCAACCGGTGCGCGTGGCCGGCCAGGAGCAAACGGTAGCCGTGGCCTTGGGCGTGAGCCAGTACCCGGAGCACGGCAAGCAGGCCGAAGAACTGCTGCGCCGCGCCCTGGGCCAGGCCAGCGGCAGCGCTGCGCTCGGCCGCTCCGGCTTTGCCAACCGGGTGGAGCGCGGCGGCGAGCCGGCGGCAAACGACGATTAGGATTCGCTGCGCCTGCGATTCGCTGCGCCTACTTCTGGATGTCACCCAGGCACAGGTACTTGATCTCGACATAGTCGTCGATGCCATGGTGCGCGCCCTCGCGCCCCAAGCCGCTTTGTTTGACTCCGCCGAACGGCACCTCGGCAGTGGAAATCAAGCCAGTATTGATGCCCACCATGCCGTACTCCAGCGCCTCGCCGACTCGGAAGATGCGGCCGATGTCGCGGCTGTAGAAGTAGCTGGCCAGGCCGAACTCGGTGGCGTTGGCCATCTCTATGGCTTCAGCTTCGGTCTTGAAGCGGAACACCGGCGCCACCGGACCGAAGGTTTCTTCGCGAGCGCACAGCATGTCCGGCGTGACCTCGGCCAGCACCGTGGGCGTGTAGAAGCGCTCGCCCAGCCGCGTGCCGCCCACCACCAGCTTCGCACCCTTGGCCAGCGCGTCGGCCACATGCGACTCGACCTTGGCCATGGCCTGCCCGTCGATCAGCGGGCCCTGGTTGACGCCGCTGTCGAAGCCGTTGCCGACCTTGATGGCGCGGGCCTTGTCGGCCAGCTTCTGCACGAAGACGTCATAGATGCCGTTCTGCGCATACAGCCGGTTGGCGCAGACGCAGGTCTGCCCGGCGTTGCGGTACTTGCTGATCATCGCGCCTTCGACTGCGCTGTCCAGGTCGGCGTCGTCGAAGACGATGAAGGGCGCGTTGCCGCCCAGTTCCAGGCTCAACTTCTTGATTGTCGGCGCGCATTGCGCGGCCAGGATGCGGCCGACCTCGGTGCTGCCGGTGAAGGACAGGTGGCGCACTACGTCGCTGGCGCAAATCAGCTTGCCAATCTCGATCGAGTGTTGTGCATCGGCCGTCAGGATGTTCAGCACCCCCGCGGGCATGCCGGCGCGCTGGGCCAGTTCGGCCAAGGCCAGTGCCGATAGCGGAGTGGCCTCGGCCGGTTTCAGGATCACCGGACAGCCGGCCGCCAGCGCCGGCGCCACCTTGCGCGTGATCATCGCAATCGGGAAGTTCCACGGCGTGATCGCCGCGCACACGCCGATCGGCTGCCTGATGACCAGAAAGCGCTTGTTGTTGTCAGTGCTCGGTATGGTTTCGCCGTAGATGCGGCGGGCTTCCTCGGCGAACCATTCCAGGAAGCTGGCGCCGTAGCCCACCTCGCCCTTGGCCTCGGCCAGGGGCTTGCCTTGCTCGGCGGTCATGATGCGGGCCAGATCGTCGGCATGCTGGTGCAGCAGCGCGAACCACTTCATCAGCACCGCGCCGCGCTCCTTCGCGGTCTTGGCACGCCAGGCAGGCCAGGCCCTTGCGGCGGCGTCGATGGCGGTGCCGGCCTCGGCAGCGCCCAGGTTGGCGACCTCCGCCAAGCGCTGGCCCGTGGCCGGGTCGTGGACCTCGAAGCGTGAGCCGCCGCAGACCCAGTTGCCACCAATCAGCGCCTCGCTCTTCAGCAGGCTGGGGTCGTTCAGTAGCGCCAAAGGTGAGGTCTTGGTGTCCATGTCGATTCCCCATACGCACAACGTCGGACTATTGTGCACAGCCTGCGGGGCTGCGGGAGGACGTACTCGAAGACGGCTGGCCTGCGCTCGAATCTCGCGCCGCGCTGGAAGCGGCCCGTATCACGCGCGATGCAAAGACCGGGATCGCCGTGGTCGCCCTGCGGCAGCTCCCCCGGCGTCAGCGCAGCTCGATCTCGATGAACACCACCTCATGATCGGTGTTGTTGATGACGTTGTGCTCGACACCGACCTGCCGGGTGTAGGACTTGCCGGCGACCAGCGGCGCCCTGATTTCGCCCTGTGGTGTTTCGAGAAGCAGTTCGCCATCGGTGGTGGGCACCACCACATAGTCGTGCGCATGGCGGTGCCAGCCGGTTTCGGCGCCGGGCGCGAAGCGCCATTCGGTGACGATGACGCGTTCGTTGTCGATCTGCACGGTGGGTACGGCCTGGGGTCTGGGCATGGTGGTTCTCAGCTGAAGGCGGCAATGCCGGTGATGGCGCGCCCCAGGATCAGCGCGTGTATGTCGTGCGTGCCTTCGTAGGTGTTCACGACCTCGAGGTTGACCAGATGGCGCGCCACGCCGAACTCGTCGCTGATGCCGTTGCCGCCCATCATGTCGCGCGCCAGCCGAGCGATGTCCAGCGCCTTGCCGCAGCTGTTGCGCTTCATGATGCTGGTGATTTCGACCGATGCCGTGCCTTCGTCCTTCATGCGGCCCAGGCGCAGGCAGCCCTGCAGCCCCAGCGTGATGTCGGTCAGCATGTCGGCCAGCTTCTTTTGCACAAGCTGGTTGGCCGCGAGCGGCCGGCCGAACTGCTTGCGCTCCAGCGTGTAGCGGCGGGCGCGTTCGTAGCAGTCCTCGGCCGCACCGAGCGCGCCCCAGGCGATGCCGTAGCGCGCACTGTTCAGGCAGGTGAAGGGGCCCTTCAGGCCGCGTACCTCGGGGAAGGCGTTCTCCTCGGGGCAGAACACCTCGTCCATGACGATCTCCCCGGTGATGCTGGCGCGCAGCCCCACCTTGCTGTGGATCGCCGGCGCGCTCAGGCCCTTGGCGCCCTGTCGAGTACGAAGCCGCGGATCTGGCCGCCGTCATCCTTGGCCCAGACCACGAAGACGTCGGCGATCGGGCTGTTGCTGATCCACATCTTGCTGCCCGACAGCGAATAACCGCCCGGAACCTTCTTCGCGCGGGTGACCATGCTGCCCGGGTCGGAGCCGTGATTCGGCTCGGTCAGGCCGAAGCAGCCGATCCACTGGCCCGAAGCCAGCTTGGGCAGGTACTTCTGCCGGGTGGCTTCGGTGCCGAACTCGTCGATCGGCAGCATCACCAGCGACGACTGCACGCTCATCATCGAGCGGTAGCCCGAATCGACGCGCTCGACTTCGCGCGCGATCAAGCCGTAGCAGACGTAGTTGAGGCCCGCGCCGCCATAGGCTTCGGGAATGGTTGCACCCAGCAGTCCGAGCTCGCCCATCTCGCGGAAGATCGCCGGATCGGTCTTCTCATGGCGGAAGGCCTCGGTCACGCGCGTGGCCAGGCGCTCCTGGCAGTAGCTGCGCGCGGCATCGCGCACTGCACGTTCATCGTCGCTCAGTTGCTGGTCCAGCAGCAGCGGGTCGTCCCAGTGGAAGCTGGCGTTGTTCTTGGCCATGATTCGGATCTCCCGTTCAGCACAATGAGCGCAGCGTATCACCTAGGATCGCCATGCCTTCGTCCAGCACGGCGTCGCTGGCAGTCAGCGGCACCAGGATGCGGATGACGTTGCCGTACACGCCGCAGGACAGCAGGATCAGCCCGCGCCTCGCGGCTTCGGCGACGATGGCCCTGGCCAGATCGGCATCGGGCTGGTGAACGTCGCCGTTCCTGAACAACTCGATGGCCACCATCGCACCGAGTCCGCGCACGTCGCCGATGGCCCTGTGCCGGGCGGCCAGTGCCTGCAGGCCGGCCGCCAGGCGGTCGCCCACGGCGCGGCTTCGTTCGAGCAGCTTGTCCTTTTCGAAGACCTGAAGCACCGCCAGTGCCGCGGCACACCCCAGCGGCGAGCCGGCATAGGTGCCCCCCAGGCCTCCCGGGGCCGGCGCGTCCATCACTTCGGCTCGGCCGACCACCGCCGACAGCGGAAAACCGCCGGCCAGGCTCTTGGCCATCGTCACGATATCGGCGGCCACACCCATCTGCTCCATGGCAAAGAAGGTGCCGGTGCGACCGGCGCCAGTCTGCACCTCGTCGGCGACGAGCAGGATGCCGTGCTCGTCGCAAAGCTTGCGCAGGCGCTGCATGAAGTCGGCCGGCGCGACATGGAAGCCGCCCTCACCCTGCACCGGCTCGATGACGATGGCCGCCACCTGAGCCGCCTCGATGTCGTTCTTGAAGATGCGTTCCACCGACGCCACGGCGGCATCCACGCTCACCCCGTATAGCGCGTTCGGGAACTGCGCATGGAACACGCTGCCCGGGAAGGGCCCGAAGCCCAGTTTGTACGGCGCGACCTTGCCGGTCATGCCCAGCGTCATCAGAGTGCGGCCGTGGTAGCCGCCGGTGAAGCAGATCACCCCTGGCCGGCCGGTGTGGGCACGGGCGATCTTCACCGCGTTCTCAAGCGCCTCGGCGCCGCTGCTCAGCAGCAAAGTCTTCTTGGCGAAGTCGCCCGGCGCCAGTGCGTTGAGCTTTTCGGCCAGCGCCACGTAAGGCTCGTAGGCCAGCACCTGGAAACAGGTGTGGGTGTACAGCTCGAGCTGTGCCTTGACGGCAGCGATCACCTCGGGATGGCGGTGGCCGGTGTTGAGCACCGCAATGCCGCCCGCGAAATCAACGTAGCGGTTGCCCTCGACGTCCCAGACCTCGGCGTTGTCGGCCCGCGCGGCAAAGATCGCGTGTGAATGGCCTACGCCGCGGGCTACCGCAGCGTTGCGCCGGGCCAGCAGTTCTGCATTGGTCGGGCGGCTCAGGTCGGGGTGGGGATCGCGGTGCATGGCTCAGGCTCGGATTCAGGCGGCACTCCATCGTGCCACAGGCCACGGTCCAAGGAGGTGGCCCCTGCCGCAGCAACGGATAATGCAGGGTCGCCTCGGGCAACCTGCCCGTGAGCGACGTCCGACTGTCCGGCCCCAGCCGCCTGCTCCCATGAACGCCTCCGACATCCGCTCCACCTTCTTGAAGTTCTTCGAATCGAAGGGCCATGCCATCGTCGCCAGTTCGCCGGTGGTGCCGGGCGACGACCCGACGCTGCTGTTTACCAACGCGGGCATGAACCAGTTCAAGGACGTCTTCCTGGGCTTCGACCGGCGGCCCTATACCCGCGCCACCACCAGCCAGAAGTGCATTCGCGCCGGCGGCAAGCACAACGACCTGGAGAACGTGGGCTACACCGCGCGGCACCACACCTTCTTCGAGATGCTGGGCAACTTCAGCTTCGGCGACTATTTCAAGAAGGACGCGATCCGCTACGCCTGGGAACTGCTGACGGATCACTTCCACCTGCCAAAGGAGAAGCTCTGGGCCACGGTGTATGCCGAGGACGACGAGGCCTACGACATCTGGCTGAAGGACATCGGCCTGCCCGCCGAGCGCATCGTGCGCATTGGCGACAACAAGGGCGGCCGCTACATGTCCGACAACTTTTGGATGATGGGCGACACCGGCCCCTGCGGCCCGTGCAGCGAGATCTTCTACGACCACGGGCCCGAAGTGGCCGGCGGCCCGCCGGGCTCGCCTGAGCAGGACGGCGACCGCTACATCGAGATCTGGAACAACGTCTTCATGCAGTTCAACCGCACCGAAGACGGCACTATGCACAGGCTGCCCAAGCCCAGCGTGGACACCGGCCTGGGCCTGGAGCGTCTGGCCGCGGTGCTGCAGCGCGTGCACAGCAACTACGAGATCGACCTGTTCGCGCACCTGCTGCAGGCCACCCGCGAGGCGGTGGCCGCGGTGGGCGGCGACGGCACGATCGATCTGCAGACGCCCAGCCTGAAGGTCATTGCCGACCACATCCGCGCCTGCGCCTTTACGGTGGCCGACGGCGTGATCCCGGGTAACGAAGGCCGCGGCTACGTGCTGCGCCGCATTGCCCGCCGCGCCATCCGCCACGGCTACAAGCTGGGCGCGCGCAAGCCCTTCTTCCACAAGCTGGTGGCCCCGCTGGCCGACGAGATGGGCGAGGCCTATTCCGAGCTGCGGCGCGACAAGCTGCGCATCACCGAGGTGCTGAAGGCCGAAGAGGAGCGCTTCTTCCAGACCATCGCCAACGGCATGGAGATCCTGGAGGGCGCGCTGGCGTCCCTGGAAAAACCGGCCACCCAGGTGCTGGACGGCGAGACCGCCTTCAAGCTGCACGACACCTTCGGTTTCCCGCTGGACCTGACGGCCGACGTCTGCCGCGAGCGCGGCCTGACGGTGGACGAGGCTGGCTTCAACGCCGCGATGCAGCGTCAGCGCGAGCAGGCCCGCGCCAAGGCCAAGTTCAAGATGGCGCAGGGGCTGGAGTACGACGGCGCGGCCACCGCCTTCCACGGCTACGGGCACCTGGTGTGCGAGCACAGCAAGGTCACCGCGATCTATGTCGACGGCACGCCGGTGCCCAAGGCACGGGCCGGCGACGACGTGGTGATCGTGCTCGACCACACGCCCTTCTATGCCGAGAGCGGCGGCCAGGTCGGCGATGCCGGCGAGCTGCGCAACCAGCGCGCCCGCGTGCTGGTGGACGACACCACCAAGGTCCAGGCCAGCGTCTTCGGCCACCACGGCCGCATCGTCGAGGGTGAGGTCGAGCTGGGCGATGAGATGATCGCTCGCGTCGACGCCGAACGCCGCGCCCGCACCATGCGCAACCACAGCGCCACGCACCTGATGCACAAGGCGCTGCGCGAGGTGCTGGGCGCGCACGTGCAGCAGAAGGGCAGCCTGGTGAACCCGGAGCGCACGCGCTTCGACTTTGCGCACAACTCGCCGATGAGCAACGAGCAGATCCGCCAGGTCGAGCGGCTGGTCAATGCCGAGATCCTGGCCAATGCCGCGGTGCAGGCGCAGGTGATGCCCATCGACCAGGCGCAAAAGGCCGGCGCAATGATGCTGTTCGGCGAGAAGTACGGCGACGAGGTGCGCGTGCTGGACATCGGCACCAGCCGCGAGCTGTGCGGCGGCACCCATGTGCAGCGCACTGGCGACATCGGGCTGTTCACGATCGTGGCCGAAGGCGGCGTGGCCGCAGGCGTGCGCCGCGTCGAGGCGCTGACCGGCGACAACGCGTTGGCCTATGTGCAGGACATGGAAGGCGCGCTGGGCGGCGTGGCCGGCACGCTGCGCGTGCTGAAGCCCGAAGTACCCGCGCGCGTCCATGCGCTGCTCGACCAGGTGCGCACGCTGGAGAAGGAGCTGGACGCGCTGAAGGGCAAGCTGGCCTCGGCCCAGGGCGACGAGCTGCTGGACCGGGCGGTGGACGTGGCCGGCCTGAAGGTGCTGGTCGCCACGCTGCAGGGTGCCGATGCCAAGGCGCTGCGCGAGACGATGGACAAGCTGAAGGACAAGCTGAAGAGCGCGGCCATCGTGCTGGCCACTGTGGAGGGCGGCAAGGTGCAGCTTGCGGCCGGCGTCACCGCCGACCGCACGACCAAGATCAAGGCCGGCGAGCTGGTGAACTTCGTCGCCCAGCAGGTGGGCGGCAAGGGCGGCGGCAAGCCGGACCTGGCGATGGCCGGCGGCACCGATCCCTCGCGGCTGGCTGCGGCGCTGGACTCGGTCCGCAGCTGGGTGGCCGAGCGCGCCTGATGCCAGTTAGCGATTGAAGATCGAAAACCCAGCGAATGCCGCTCGCGGCGCGTCGCTGAAGTTCGTTGTCTGCTGCGTGCGTGGTGGTGTCGTGGAGGCGAAGCCTGTGCGGGGCAGGCTTCAGGGCGTGATCTGCCCCGGCGCCCGCGTGATCCAGGGGTCGGGTGCGCCGGCCATGCGCAGGCCCACGTCGTACAGCGCCTGCATCTGCACCGGGTCGAAGACCTCCTCGGCAGCCATGTCCACTTCGGGCGGGATCGTCACCCAATGAAAGCTGCCGCCCTCACGCTGCGCATAGGTGTGGATGCGCAGCAGGTCGCCCAGCACGGCAGCGCGGCCCGAGGCGTCGATCGTTCGCGAGGCGATCTTCGACAGCGAACGCGGCACCGGCTCGGGCCTGGGGAGCAGCTGGCCGTTGTGGATGACGAAGATGTCCTCGCGGCCCGCGCCGCCCAGCCCGCCGCGTTCACGGATGACCGCGCCGCGGAACACGCCGCCGCTGAGGAACACCCGCGCGCCAACGCCGCCGTCGACATGCATCTCGTCATAGCGGGGCCCGCCGGGCCCGAGCTCCACTTCGAAGAGGACCGGCGGGAAGGCCACCGGGATCGAGGCCGATGCCAGCATCACCTTGCGAAACAGCGCCAGCGCCTCGGGACCGCGGCTGCTGGCGATCAGACCCATGTTCCAGATGACGAAGCGCGGCGCATCGAGGTTGGCGGTGCCGATGTACAGACGCCGCCCGCGCTGGTGCGCTTCGGCCACGCGCAGCAGCAACTGCTCGTCGACGTGGCGCTCGATCATTGCCTGCAGCGGCCGCGTGTCGGCCAGCGCTTCGCCGGCCACAACCTGCCAGAGCAGACCGAAAGTCGAGCCGAGCAGGAAGATGTCGCGCGAGCTCGTGGTGGTGTAGAACTCGCGCAGCGCCTGGTCGTAAGGCGGGCCGATGAAGGCGAAGGGCGCCATCAGCGCGCCGGTGCTGACGCCGGTGACGATCTTGAAGGTCGGGCGCGTGCCGGCGGCCGTCCAGCCGTTCAGGAAGCCGGCGCCGAAGGCGCCGTTGGCGCCGCCGCCCGACAGCGCCAGGTGGGGATAGCGCACGACGCCCGAGGCGTCGGGCGGGAAGTCCAGCGGCGACTCCTGCGCGAAGGAGCGCACCAGGTCCTGCTCCAGCGAGGAACTGGTCTGCAGGGACCAGCCGCGCACGTCGGGGAAGTTCGGGATCCGGCCCTCCAGTGCGGCTTGCGCCGGCGTCGCATTGCGCGGCAGCGAGCCGCAGGCCGCCAGCCCCAGGCACAGCGCCAGCGTCGCGGCCAGGCGCAGCGGCCATGCGAAGGCGGCGCTCGGGTTGGGGAAGGGGCTGATGTGCTTCATGAGCCAGGGTGGACTGTAGCGGCTGGACCGGATCCCAGGCCGGCGGAAGGCCACGCCGCGCGCCAGTGGCGGGTCTGCGAAACCCACGGTGTTGCCCAGGCCGCTGAAGGCCGGCGGGTGCGCCGCAGGCCAGTGGCTGCAGCTGCGTCGGCCAAGCCCTAGAAGCCCACCACCGGATGCGGCCGGTACGGCGCCTCGAGCGCGCGCCGTTCGTCCTCGCCCAGCTGCAGCGACAGCGCGGCCACGGCATCGGCCAGCTGCTCGGGCCGCGACACGCCGACGATCGGCGCGCTCACGCCCGGCTGTGCCAGCACCCAGGCCAGCGCCACCTGCGCCAGCGGCGCGCCGCGTGCACCGGCCACCTGCGCCAGCGCGGCGGCGATCTCGCGGTCGTTGTCCTCGGTGTGCGCGAACAGCGTCTTGCCGAAGGCATCGGTCTCGATGCGCGGCGTGGCCTGGCCCCAGGGCCGCGCCAGCCGGCCGCGGGCCAGCGGGCTCCAGGGGATCACGCCCACGCCCTGGTCGCGGCACAGCGGCAGCATCTCGCGCTCTTCTTCGCGGTACAGCAGGCTCAGTTCGGGCTGCATGCTGATGAAGCGCGTCCAGCCATGCGCTTCCGCCACCGCCTGCGCCTTGGCGAACTGCCAGGCCCACATCGACGAGGCGCCCAGGTAGCGCACCTTGCCGGCCTTCACCAGGTCGTGCAGCGCTTCCATCGTCTCCTCGATCGGCGTGTCCGGGTCCCAGCGGTGGATCTGCAGCAGGTCCACGTGGTCCATGCCCAGGCGATCAAGGCTGGCATCGGCCTCGGCCAGGATGACCTTGCGCGACAGCCCGTTGGCGTTGGGCCCCTTGCGCCAGCCGAAGCGCAGCTTGGTGGCGACGACGATCTCGTCGCGGCGCGCTAAGTCGCGCAGTGCGCGGCCGACGATCTCCTCCGAGCTGCCGTTGGAATAGATGTTGGCGGTGTCGAAGAAATTGATTCCGGCCTCGACCGCGGCGCGGATCAGCGGCCGGCTCTGCGCCTCGGGCAACGACCACGGGTGCGCGCCCAATGCCGGGTCGCCGTAGGTCATGCAGCCCAGGCAGATGCGCGAGACCTGCAGGCCGCTGCGGCCGAGTCGGGTGAAGTCCATTTGCGTCTCCTTTGCGGCCGCATCGTAGCCTTGTCCCGGCGGCGATAGACGCCACCGCGCCGCGCCGCTAGCGTGCGCCGCTCATGTCCACGCTGCGCGCGCTGCGCCCTTCCTTGCCGATCCTGCTCGGCGCTTCGGTGATGCTCAGCCTGGCCATGGGCCTGCGCCAGAGCCTGGGGCTGTTCATGCCGCCGCTGACGCGCGACATCGGCCTCACGGTTGCCGATTTCACGCTGGCCATCGCGGTGCAAAACCTGGCCTGGGGCTTCCTGCAGCCGCTGGCGGGGGCCTGGGCGGCCCGGCTGGGCATGCGCCGGCTGATGGTCGGTGGTGCGCTGCTCTACGCGCTGGGCCTGGCGCTGCTGGCGACTGCGCAGGGGCTGATGGCGGTGGTGCTCGGTGCGGGCGTGGCCATTGGCGCGGCGCTGGCCTGCAACGGCAGCGCACTGGCGCTGGCCGCGGCCTCGCGGCCGGTGCCGGTGGCGCTGCGCAGCACGGTGCTGGGCATCGTTTCGGCGGCCGGCTCGCTGGGCGCGATGCTGGCCGCGCCCATCGGCCAGCTGCTTACGCAGAGCGCCGGCTGGCGTGTCGGCGTGTGGGGCTTTGCCGCGCTGGCGCTGCTCATGCTGCCGGCCGCCTGGGCGGCAGGGCGGGTCGACAAGCTGCCGCTGCCGCCGCAGCCGGGTGAGGGCGACAATGCCCGCGCCGCGCTGCGCGTGGCGCTGCGCAACCCGCTGTTCGTGGTGCTGACGCTGACCTACTTTGTCTGCGGCATGCAGTTGGTGTTCCTGACGACGCACCTGCCATCGTATCTTGACTTCTGCGGCATGGACCCGATGCTCAGCGCGCAGGCGCTGGGCGTGATCGGCGGCTTCAACGTGCTGGGCAGCCTGTTCTTCGGCTGGGCGGGCGGGCGCTGGAACAAGCTGCTGCTGCTGGGCATGATCTACACGCTGCGCTCGCTGGCGCTGGCCTGGTACTTCATGGCGCTGCCCACGCCCGCGGGCACGCTGGTCTTCGCCGCGATCATGGGCTTCCTGTGGCTGGGCGTGGCGCCGCTGGTCAGCGGCTGGATCGCCGAGACCTTCGGCCTGAAGTGGCTCGCCATGCTCAGCGGCGTGGCCTTTGTCGGCCACCAGCTGGGCAGCTTCGTCGGCGCCTTCGGCGGCGGGCTGGCCTTCGACCTGGCTGGCTCCTACACGCTGGCCTGGCAGTTCGGCGTGGCGCTGGGCCTGGCGGCCGGGCTGGTGCAGGGAGGCTTTGCCTGGCGCCACGGCAGCGGTTCACCGCGGCTGCGCCCGGGCTGAGCCGCGGCGTGGGGCGCCCGGGCGGCTGCCGATGCGGCGCGCGCGATCAGCGCAGCGCCAGCCAGATCTCGTTGCGGCGCAGGAACCACGGCTTGAACGGCGGGTCGTAGCGCGCCAGCACGGGCTCGCCCTGCGTGGCCACGCCGGCCTGCTCGAGCGCAGAGCGCAGCAGCGCCAGGTGTTCGTCGTAGTTGGCCTGCGACCAGGTCCCCGAGTAACGGATGGCCGCCCACTGGCTGGCTGGCACCTGGCGCAACTGCACGCGCGGGTCGAGCGGCTCGGGCGCGGACTCCAGCGTCACTCCCTTGGGCAGCACGAACTGCACGCGCATGCCCAGCGGCGTGGCCGATTGCGTCACCGGGGCGGTCATCGCCATCGTCATCGGCACCGCGCTTTGCGTCACCGGCGCGGTCATCGCGAACTTCCGCTCGCCCCGGTTCTTGCCGAAGATGTAGCCCGCCAGGATCGGGAAGGCCCGGCTGCCCGCCTCGTCGGCCGAGGCCTGCAGCACCACCTCGGCCACGACATGGGGCGCGTACTGGCGCAGCTCGATGCCCTCGCCGAGCTTGCGCAGCACTTCGTAGTCGGGTTCCTCGATGGCGTGGCTCCACAGCGGCATGACCGCCAGCGCCAGCCACAGCAGGCGGCGCAATATCGGCGAGTAGAGCACAGCCTTCATGCGCGGGGCCTGCCGAAGCCGGCGATGTAGTTGACTGCCAGGCTGCGCGTCCACCAAGCGCGGTGCATCACCGGCAAATAGGCCATGCCGCGGCGCTGCAGCGGCAGCAGGCCGCAGGCCGAGGTACAGCTCTCCAGCTCGTCGGGCGTCACGAACTGCGACCAGCAGTGGGTGCCGCGCGGCAGGACCCGGAACACCTGTTCCGCACCGATGATCGCCGCCAGGTAGCTGCGCAGCGTGCGGTTGAGCGTCGAGGCCAGCAGCAGCCCGCCGGGTGCGAGGTGGGCCGCCGCATCGCGCACGAAGGCCTGCACGTCGTCAACGTGTTCCACCACTTCCAGCAGCAGCATCACGTCGAAGCTTTCGCCGGCGCGCAGCGCGGTACGCGGTTCGCCAACGCGGTAGTCGATGGGCAGGCTGTCGCGCTGTGCATGCAGCCGCGCGGCGGCGATGTTGTTCGCCGCGGCATCGATGCCGACGACCGTGGCGCCGCGCGCCGCCAGCGGTTCGCACATCAGGCCGGCGCCGCAGCCGATGTCGGCGATGCGCAGCGACTGCAGCGCCCCCGCCGGGCGGTCGAAGCGGCTCGCGATCTGTTCCAGCACATGGCCGAGCCGCAGCGCGTTGACCACATGCAGCGGGCGCATTGGCCCGCGGCTGTCCCACCAGTTGGCGGCCAGGCGTTCGAAGCGGCCGACTTCTTCGGTGCGAACGGTGCTCATGATTGCGCCGGGGCCGGCAGGATCAGTCCCTCGTGCAGCGCCACGTGCTCCAGCGCCGCCTCGAAGCTGGCGCGCGCCTGGCCTGCGATCTGCTGCAGGTAGGCGTGCAGCGCCGCATCGGCCGCATTGCGATGCCGGCACTCGGCGCTGTAGTCCTCGAAGTGCGTCAGCTGCATCAGCAACTCGGCCACGTGACGCGGGCACTCGCAGGCGATCGTCGACGACAGGCCCGCGAAATCGGCCAAAGCAGCATCGTCCCAGCGGCGTGGCGGCACGGCCTGACCGGGCAAGGCCGGCTCGCCCGCCGCCGGGCGCGCCTGGGCGCCCGCCTGCAGCACGCCCTGCAGCCATTGGCCGAGCACGGTGTTGTTCTGAGGCTCGCGCAGCAGGGCGGTGCCTGCGACTGCCAGCGCGTCGCAGGTTGCCTCGGCTGCATAGCGGTACAGCACCGCCTTGGGCAGCGCCGCCAAGGTCGGCGCCGCTGCCTGCAGCGATGCCAGCCAGCCTTCGTGCAGGCGTGGCTCGTGTGCCAGCAGCAGGTCGGCGTCGGCGCCCTGCAGCGCCGCGGCTGCCTCTGCCGCTCCCGCATAGGGGCCGAGACACTGGATCGGCCGTGCCTGCAGTCGGCGCAGCGCCGGGTGCTGCAGTCGAGCGGCCAGCCCGGCGCCAATCAGCACCACGCGCCAGGCCCGGGCCGGCGCAGGCCGCGTCTGTGGCCTGGTCTCGGCGGCGCGAGCGGCCAGCAAGCCGGCATGCGTGCTGGCGACCTGCTGCAGCTGCGCCATGTCCAGCCGCGCCAGGCTGCCGATGGCATGACCCAGGTCGCTGAGTTGCTTCAGCAGGGCCAGGCGCCGCACGTCCTCTTCCGAGTACAGACGCTGGCCGCTGGCCGACAGCAGCGGCTGCGACACGCCGTAGCGCCGCTCCCAGACGCGCAGTGTGGCGACCGGCATGCGCAGCATGCGCGCGACGGCTCCGCTGCGGTGCCGTGGTGCCGTCGGTGAGGAAACTGCAGACATCGTGATCAAGCCTCTGTTTGAATCACATTTGACGTCGATTAGCAGCCATATTTTTGGGGTGATTCTTGATCAGAAGCGATTATGAACTTGAAATAGGTATCCTATCGCTCATGTTTCCTGGTCAACCCGGTTTGAGTGTGGTCATCATCGGCGCTGGACTGGCGGGTTCGGCATGTGCGCGGGCGCTGGTCCAGGCAGGCTGCAGCGTCCAGGTGCTCGACAAGGCGCGTGGTGCCGGCGGGCGGCTGGCCACGCGGCGCCTGGAGTGGCTGGACACGCAGGGGGTACAGCACCGGGTGCGGCTCGACCATGGCGCGCCCGCGATCACTGCCCAAGGCGTCGAGTTCCGGAAGTTCCTCGACGGCGCCATGCGGGCCGGCCGGACGACGCCTTGGCAGCCGGCGCTGGCCGCTGGCAGCCGGCCGCTGGACGATGCCGCGCTGTACCTGCCGCAACCCGACATGCCGGAGCTGTGCCGTTGGCTGCTGCGCGGCATCGCCACCACCTGGCTGCAGGCTGTCACGTGCCTGCGGCGCGGCCCGCAGGGCTGGCAGGTGGATGTGGCGGGCTCGACGCTGCCCGGTCGCTTCGATGCGGTGGTGCTGGCGCTGCCGCCGGCGCAGGCCGCAGCGCTGCTGGCGCCGCATCGCGGCGACTGGGCGCAGCGCGCTGCGCTCGCGCTGATGCAGCCCTGCTGGACACTGCTGGGCGTGGCGCACCCGCCGGCCAGTGAGCCGGACTGGCAGGTGGCGAGACCCGAAAAGGGGCTGCTGTCCTGGGTGATTCGCAATCATGCCAAGCCCGGGCGCGGGGCCGCAGCCGGCCAGGCCCATTGGGTGGTGCATGCCCGCGCCGGCTGGAGCCGCCGGCATATAGAGCAGCCGGCCGACTGGGTGCAGGCCCAGTTGCAGTTCGCGCTGTCGGACTGGCTGGACGAGCCGGTCTATTGGCGGCATGCGGTCGTGCACCGCTGGCGCTATGCCGTGCCGCAACCCTTCAGCGCGGTGCCAACTCGCCATGGCTGGTGGGACGCCTGCCTGGGCCTGGGCGTGTGCGGCGACTTCCTCGGCGGCGGCGGTGCCGAAGGCGCCTGGCTGTCCGCCCAGTCCTTGAGCGAGGAGATGGCGCAAAGCGCGGCCAGGGGTTGCGCCGCCCCCGAGGCCGGTTTGCCGCAACACGCCGCAGCCTGACCGGTTGCGGCGACCCGAACAGTTCCCCCCAACCCCCGAAGGAGTCTCGCATGACCCAGACGATGCCTCGCCGAGTGTTCCTGATGAGCCTGGCCACGGTATCCGCCGCGTCCGGAACGGTAGCCCATGCCCAGGCGCTGGTGGACGAAAAGGACCCCCAGGCCGTGGCGCTGGGCTACGTGGCCGACGCCAAGCGGGTGGACACCAAGCGCTTCCCCAAATTCGCGGCCGGGCAGCTGTGCAGCAACTGCTCGCTTTACCAGGGCAAGCCCGCCGACAAGGCGGCGGCCTGCGCGCTGTTTCCCGGCAAGCTGGTGGCCGGTCCGGGCTGGTGCAGCGCCTGGGTCAAGAAGGGCTGAGCGGGCGCGCCGCGGCGCTTCATGCCATGAGCAGACCGAACTGTCACGACAGCTTCCGCGGCAACAAGGCGTCGTTGCCGAGCAAGCCCTGCGCGGCCTGCGGCCGGGCCATGAGCTGGCGCCGGCGCTGGGCGCGCCACTGGTCCGAAGTGAAGTACTGCAGCGGCGCCTGCCGGCGCGCAAAGGCGCCGCGTGTCTGAGTTGCGCTCGCTGGTGCTGGTGCTGGGCGACCAGCTCGACCTGGAGGCTGCCGCCTTCGATGGTTTCGATCCTGGCGCCGACGCGGCCTGGATGGCCGAGGTGGCGGAGGAGTCGACGCACGTGTGGTCGAGCCGGCCGCGCACCGCGCTGTTCCTGGCGGCGATGCGGCACTTTGCCCAGGCCCTGCAGGCGCTGGGCCGGCCGCTTCACTACACGCGGCTAGACGCACCCGGCAACCTCGGCAGCCTGGCGGCGCAGCTGCGCTCCGACATCGACCGCTTGCGGCCGGCGCGGCTGGTGATGACCCTGCCTGGCGACTGGCGGGTGCTGCAGGCCCTGAAAAGCGCGGCCGAGGCCTGCGCCGTGCCGCTGGAGATCCGCGAGGACCGCCACTTCTTCGTCAGCCCGAGCGAGTTCGAGGCGCACGCGCGCGGCCGCAAGTCGCTGCGCATGGAGTTCTTCTATCGCGAGCAGCGCAAGCGCCAGCGTGTGCTGATGAACCCGCATGATGAGGATGCACCGCTTGGCGGGCAGTGGAACTTCGATGCCGAGAACCGCGAAGCCTTCGCCGCCGGCGGCCCTGGCCTGGTGCCGCCGCGATGCCGCTTCGAGCCCGACGCAGTGACGCGCGAGGTCATCTCCCTTGTCGAGCAGCGCTTTGCCGCACATCCGGGCCGCCTGGACAGCTTCGCCTGGCCGGTGACGCGCGCCCAGGCGCTGCAGGCGCTGGCGGCGTTCATACAGCAGAGATTGCCGCTGTTCGGCCGCTACCAGGATGCGATGTGGCCGGGCGACCCGTGGCTCTACCACGCGCACCTGTCGGCGGCGCTCAACCTTAAGCTGCTGAATCCGCGCGAGGTGGTGGCTGCGGCCGTGGCGGCCTACGACGCAGGCCATGCGCCGCTGGCCAGCGTTGAAGGTTTCGTGCGCCAGATCCTCGGCTGGCGCGAGTACGTGCGCGGCATCTACTGGATGCAGATGCCCGGCTACCTCGAGCGCAACGAGCTCGGCGCCGAGGCCGAGCTGCCCGATTGGTACTGGAGCGGCGCCACCGACATGGCCTGCCTGCGTGATGCGCTAGAGCAGACCCTGACGCACGGCTACGCCAACCACATCCAGCGCCTGATGGTCACCGGCCTGTACGCGCTGATGCTGGGCGTGGGCCCCAAGCAGGTGCATGCATGGTACCTGGCGGTGTATGTCGACGCGGTGGAATGGGTGGAGCTGCCCAACACCCTGGGCATGAGCCAGTACGCCGATGGCGGCCTGATGGCCAGCAAACCCTACGTGGCCACCGGCAAGTACATCCAGCGCATGAGCCCGCACTGCAAGGGCTGCCGCTACGAGCCGGCCGAGCGCAGCGGCGACAAGGCCTGTCCGTTCACCACCTTGTACTGGGACTTCCTGATGCGCCACGAAGCCGTGCTGGAACGCAACCCGCGCATGGCGCTGCAGGTGAAGAACGTGGCACGGCTGACCGATGCTCAGAAACAGGCGGTGGCCGAACGCGCGGCGGCCATCCGCCGTGGCGAGGTGGGGGTGGCGGCGCATGCATGAGGCCCTTGCCCCCACGCTGGCCGCAGCGCGGGGGCGCATTGCCGCGGTCCGTCCTGCCGCCTACGCACGCACCCGCAACGCGCTGGACGGGGCCGTCAGCGGACTGTCGCCCTACATCACCCACGGCTTTGTGTCGCTGGCCGAGGTGCTGGCGGGCGTGGCCAGCCGCCATGCGTTGCCGGTGCAGCACAAGTTCGTCTTCGAGCTCGGCTGGCGCGCCTACTTCCGCCATGTGTGGCAACACCGCGGCGACGCCATCCTGCGCTCGCTGCACGAGGGCCCACTGCCGGACGATGCCTATGCGCGTGAATTGCCGGCCGATATCCGCCAGGCCTGCACGGGGGTGCCGGTGATCGACCAGGCCGTGCACACGCTGTACGCCACTGGCACGCTGCACAACCACGCACGCATGTGGCTGGCCAGCTACGTGGTGCACCTGCGCAAGGTGCATTGGCGCGCGGGCGCCGACTGGCTGTACGGCCACCTGCTCGACGGCGACCTGGCCAGCAACCACCTGTCCTGGCAATGGGTGGCCGGCACCGGCAGCCGCAAGCCCTACCTCTTCAACGCCGAGAACGTGGCCCGCTACGCGTCCGCGTCGTGGCACAGCCCCGGCAGCGTGATCGATACCCCCTACGAGGCGCTCGAGCAGCTTGCGCGCCAGCGCGCGCAGCCGCTCGATGCAGCCGACGCGCGGCTCGACACACGTTCGCTGGCCGAACCCCGACTCGGCGCCGAGCC
>JBEIHU010000043.1:0-21591 GCA_040381175.1 Burkholderiaceae bacterium | reverse complement strand
CACCGCAGCGGCCTCGGTGCCTGCCGCCGTGCCGCGCACATCGGCCGCGTCGGCGGTCGAGGCGCAGGCGCCTGGCATCAACGTGGCGTCGGCGCCGGCGGTCGAGGTCGTGCATTCGGCACCCTCTGTCGATTCGGGTGCCGGCGCCATGGACGACAGCGCGGGCGGCCTGGCTGTGCTGCGTGCAAGCGATGCCACCTGGGTCGAGGTGGTCGATGCCGAGGGCACGGTGCTGGTGCAGCGCTTGCTTCGGCCCGGTGAAATCATGGGGCTGAAAGGGAGATTGCCATTCAAGCTGAAAATCGGCAACGCGGCAGCCACCCAGGTCCAGCTGCGCGGTCAGGACGTGGACCTGACTCCATTCACGCGCGACAACGTAGCTCGTCTTGAACTCAAGTGACGCATCAATTCATGAACACTTCAGTGCCAGCCGATGCGATCCTGCCTGCCGCTACCGGCCTGCGTCGCAAACGCCAGGCCGTGGTGCGCTGGGGCAGCCATGCGCTGGCCATCGGGGGGGACGCGCCGGTGCGCGTGCAGGCCATGACCAATACCGACACGGTCGATGTCATTGGCACGGCCATCCAGGTGAAGGAGCTGGCGCAGGCCGGCTCGGAGCTGGTGCGCATCACCGTCAACACGCCCGAGGCCGCCGAGGCCGTACCGCACATCCGCGATCAGCTCGACAGGATGGGCCTGTCGGTGCCGTTGATTGGCGACTTCCACTACAACGGCCACCGCCTGCTGACCGAATACACGGCGATGGCCCAGTCACTGAGCAAGTACCGGATCAACCCGGGCAACGTCGGCAAGGGCGACAAGCGCGACCGGCAGTTCGCGATGATGATCGAAGCGGCGATGCGCCACGACAAGGTGGTTCGCATCGGCGTCAACTGGGGCAGCCTGGACCAGGAACTGCTCGCCGGGCTGATGGACGAGAACGCCGCCCGCGCGGAGCCCTGGGATGCCAAATCGGTGATGTACCAGGCGCTGGTGCAAAGCGCGCTGGGCTCGGCCGACTATGCCCGAGAGCTGGGCATGAACCCGGACAACATCATCATCAGCTGCAAGGTCAGCGGCGTGCAGGACCTGATCACCGTCTACCGCGCGCTTGATGCACGCTGCGACTACGCGCTCCACCTCGGGCTCACGGAAGCCGGTATGGGCACCAAGGGCACGGTGGCTTCCTCGGCAGCGTTGTCGGTACTGCTTCAGGAAGGCATTGGCGACACCATTCGGGTCAGCCTGACGCCGCAGCCCGGTGAGGCGCGCACGCAGGAGGTGGCGATTGCGCTCGAGATTCTGCAGGCCCTGGGCCTGCGCAACTTCAACCCCAGTGTCACCGCCTGCCCCGGTTGCGGCCGCACCACCAGCGAGACCTTCCAGGTGCTGGCCAAGCGCATCGACGACCACCTGCGCGCGATGATGCCGGCATGGAAGACGCGCTACCCGGGCGTCGAGAACCTGAAAGTGGCGGTGATGGGCTGCATCGTCAACGGCCCCGGCGAGAGCAAGCATGCCGACATTGGCATCAGTCTGCCCGGCACCGGCGAAACGCCAGCGGCGCCGGTGTTCATCGACGGAGCCAAGGCGATGACGCTGCGCGGCGAGGGCATCGCGGAAGAGTTCCACAAGATCGTCGAAGACTACATCGAACGAAGGTTCGGAACCCCCGCTTAGGGCCTGCCGCGCCGTCCAGGCCGGCGCTGCTGGCGGCCCGGCGACGCCGGGACCGTTGCGGCCGCTCGACAGACAGCCAAGAAGAGCACCATCCATGGCAGAACAGATCCAGGCCGTCAAGGGCATGAACGACATCCTGCCGCCGGACTCGGCGCGCTGGGAGTGGTTCGAGCAAAAGGTGCGAGAGCTGATGCATCGCTACGGCTACCTGAATGTGCGCACTCCGATCATCGAGCCCACGCCGCTGTTCGTGCGCGGCCTGGGCGAGGTGACCGACATCGTCGAGAAAGAGATGTACTCCTTCATCGACAGCATGAACGGCGATGCGCTGACGCTGCGCCCCGAGGCCACCGCCGGCGTGGTGCGCGCGGCCGGCGAGCATTCGTTGCTCTATGACGGGGGCAAGCGGCTCTTCTACCTCGGGCCGATGTTCAGGCACGAGAAGCCCCAGCGTGGCCGCTACCGGCAATTCCACCAGGTGGGCGTCGAGGCGCTGGGCTTCGCCGGCCCCGACGTCGATGCCGAGGTGATTCTGATGGCGCGCTCGCTGTGGCGCGACCTGGGCCTGTCCGACGTGAGGCTGGAGCTCAACAGCCTGGGCCAGCCAGAGGAACGGCGGGCCCACCGCGCCGCGCTGGTGCAGCACTTCGAGCAGCAGCACGACCTGCTCGACGCCGACGCACGCCGGCGCCTGCACAGCAACCCGTTGCGCATCCTGGACACCAAGAACCCGACGATGCAGCCGCTGGTGGAAGCCGCGCCGAAACTGATGGACTACCTGGGCGATGCTTCGCTCAAGCACTTCGACGCCGTGCGCTCGGTGCTCGACGCGGTGGGCCAGCCCTACCTCATCAACCCGCGCCTGGTGCGCGGCATGGACTACTACAACCTGACGGTGTTCGAATGGGTCACCGACAAGCTCGGAGCGCAGGGCACGCTGTGTGGCGGCGGCCGCTACGACGGCTTGTTCGAGCTGATCGGCAGCAAGCCGGCGCCGGCGGTGGGCTGGGGCCTGGGCATCGAACGCGTGCTGGACCTGCTCAAGCAGGAGGGCCTGGAGCCTGCGGCGCGAGCCTGGGATGCCTATGTCGTGATTCCCGACGCCTCGGCGCTGCCGCTGGCCACCGTGACCGCCGAGGCGCTGCGCGCGGCCGGCCTGTCGGTGCTGCTGCACGCCGCAGGCAAGGACGGCCCGGGCAGCATGAAGTCGCAGTTCAAGCGCGCCGATGCCAGCGGTGCGCGACACGCGCTGATCTTTGGCGCCGACGAACTGGCTCGCGGCGAGCTCTCGATCAAGCCCTTGCGCGATGCCTCTGCGATGCAACGCAGCCGCCCGTTGGCCGACGTTGCGGCATGGGCACATGAACTGCGCATCGCATAATCCGGCACTTTTTCTTTCCCGTCCTTCTCGAATCCCCAATGGCACAACCTCTAGACCTGCAGGAGCAGGAGCAGCTCGACGCGCTCAAGTCCTTCTGGAAGACCTACGGCAACCTGATCACCTGGGCGCTGATCGCCGCGCTGGCGGTCTTTGCCGGGCTGAACGGCTGGAAATGGTGGCAGCGCGACCAGTCGGCGAACGCCGCGGCGATGTTCGAGCAGCTCGAGTTGGCTGCGCAGGGCGGCGATGCGCAGCGTGCCGGGCAGATCTTCTCCGACCTGAAGGAGCGCTATCCGCGCACCGCCTACGCTGAGCAGGGCGGCCTCGTCGCCGCGCGGGTGCAGTTTGACCGCGGCCAGGCCGACGCGGCCAAGGCCAGCCTGGGCTGGGTTGCAGAGAACGCCAGTGAGGACGAGTACAAGACCATTGCCCGCCTGCGTCTGGCCGGGCTCCTGTTGCAGGCCAAGGACTACGATGGCGCGCTCAAGCATCTGGATGCCGCCAAGGCACCGACCTTCCAGGCCCTGGTGGCCGACCGACGCGGCGACGTGCTGTTGGCCCAGGGCAAGACCGCCGAGGCACGCAGTGCGTACCAGGCGGCCTGGCAGGCGATGGACGACAAGATCGAATACCGGCGCCTGATCGATGCCAAGCTCACGGCCCTGGGCGCTGCTCCGGCCGCAGCTTCGGCGCCGGCCGCCGCCAAAGCCGCGGAGGCCGGCAAGTGATGCCCTGGCGCCTGCGTGCCGTCATGGGCCCGGGCGCCTTGCTGCTTGCGCTGCTCCTGCTGGCCGGCTGCGCGCGCGACAAGCCCAAGCCCAAGCCGCTGGAGCCGTTGACGCCCAAGATCGCCGGCCGCCAGGTCTGGTCGGCCAAACTCGACGGGGTGCGCTTCCCGCTGGCGGTCGCGGTACGCGATGGCACTTTCATCGTCGCCTCCAGCGGTGGCATGCTGATGGGCCTGGAGGCCGAAAGCGGCCGCAACCTTTGGACGGCCAATGCCGGCGCAGCGCTGAGCGCGGGGGTCGGCAGCGATGGCCGCTACCACGCCGTCGTCACCATGGACAACAGGCTGGTGGTCTTCCAAGGGGCCAAGGAGGCGTGGCGCGAGCAGCTCAAGTCGCGCGTCAGCACCGCACCGCTGGTGGCCGGAGAGCGTGTCTTCGTGATGGGCGTGGACCGCGCGGTGCACGCCTTCGATGCCATCGATGGCAAGCGCCTGTGGTCGCTTCAGCGCCCAGGCGACGCGCTGACGCTGTTGCACATCGGCGTGCTCACTGGCGTGAAGGACACGCTGGTCGCCGGGCAGGGCCCGCGTCTGGCCGGCATCGACCCGACCCGCGGCACCTTGCGCTGGGAGGTGCCGGTGGGTTCGCCGCGCGGCACCAACGAGGTCGAGAGGCTGGCCGACCTGATCGGCCCGGCGGTGCGCGTGGGTACGCGGCTGTGTGCACGCTCATTCCAGGCCGCCGTGGGCTGCGTCGACACCGAGACCGGGCGGCTGCTGTGGGCGCGTAATGTCGGTGGCATCAATGCGGTGGGCGGCGACGAGGACCTGATCTTCGGCGCCGACGCCAGCGATCGCATCGTCGCCTGGAAGATGGCCAGCGGCGAAACCACCTGGACCAGCGAGCGCATGCTCTTTCGTGGCTTGAGCGCGCCAGCCAGCGTCGGCCCGTTGGTGGCCTTCGGCGACTTCGAGGGCCATGTGCACTTTTTGGATCGCAAGGACGGGCAGCCGCTGCTGCGTCTGCCGACCGACGGCTCGCCGGTGGTGGCCATGCCGGCGCTGTCGGGCACCACGCTGCTGGTGGTGACGCGCAACGGCGGGCTGTTCGGCTTCCGGCCGCAATGAAGCCGGTCCTGGCCATCGTCGGCCGGCCCAATGTCGGCAAGTCGACGCTGTTCAACCGCCTGACCAGGAGCCGCGATGCTATTGTTGCCGACTTCGCGGGTCTGACACGCGACCGCCACTACGGCGATGCCAAAGTGGACGAGCACGAGTTCATTGTCGTCGACACCGGCGGTTTCGAGCCCGACACCACCGACGGCATGCTGCGCGAGATGGCCAAGCAGACCCGCCAGGCGGTGGCCGAGGCGGACGTCGTGGTGTTCGTGCTCGATGCGCGCAGCGGCCTCAGTGCCCAGGACCACGAGATCGCACGTTACCTGCGCAGCGCGGCGCGGCGCGTGGTGCTGGCGGTCAACAAGGCCGAAGGCATGAGCGATTCGCCGCGGCTGGCCGAATTCCATGAACTGGGGCTGGGCGAGCCGCACCCGATATCGGCGGCGCATGGCCAGGGCATCCGCAGCCTGGTCGAGGCGGCATTCAAGGGTCAACCCGAACCCGCCGAGGACCCGCTCGAGCAGCCGGGCGCCGACAAGCCGATTCGCCTGGCGGTGGCCGGCCGGCCCAACGTGGGCAAGTCGACGCTGATCAACACCTGGCTGGGCGAGGAGCGTCTCATCGCCTACGACCAGCCGGGCACCACGCGCGATGCCATCCACGTGCCCTTCGAGCACCAGGGCCGGCGCTTCGACCTGATCGACACAGCGGGGCTGCGCCGCAAGGGCCGCGTGTTCGAGACCATCGAGAAGTTCTCGGTGGTCAAGACCCTTCAGGCCATCGCCGATGCCAACGTGGTGGTGCTGCTGCTGGATGCCACGCAGGGCGTGACCGACCAGGACGCGCACATTGCCGGCTACATCCTGGAATCGGGCTGCGCAGTGGTGCTTGCCGTCAACAAGTGGGACGCGGTCGACGTCTACCAGCGTGAGTTGCTGGAACGCTCGATCGTGCAGCGCCTAGCCTTCATGAAGTATGCGCCAGTGCAGCGCATATCGGCCAAGAAGCGCCAGGGACTGAGCCCGCTTTGGAAGGCCATAGCGGACGCCCATGCATCGGCGGTGAAAAAGATGCCCACGCCGGTGCTCACCCGCCTGCTGCTCGAGGCGGTGCAGCACCAGGCGCCGAAACGCGCCGGCAATTTCCGCCCGAAGCTGCGTTATGCCCACCAGGGAGGCATGAACCCGCCGATCGTGGTGATCCACGGCAACTCGCTCGAACATGTGACGGAGGCCTACAAGCGCTACCTGGAAGGGCGCTTTCGCGAGCACTTCAAGCTGGTGGGCACCCCGATGCGCGTGGAAATGCGTTCGACACGCAACCCGTTCGTCGACAAGGGCTCATGAGCAAGGTCGTGTCTGGCGGGGAACCGCTCTGCCGTTTCTGCGCTCGAAGCGTCTGGCATGGCCGGTTTCGGCCACTTGCAGCCCAGGGACGCTCGCAGATGGTTATGTTGCACTGCAAGGCGATTGCGCCGAGGCTGTGATAAGGTCCTCGTCCTAAGAACTTTCATCACGGAGCATATCGTGAGCAATAAAGGGCAGTTGCTGCAGGACCCGTTCTTGAACTTGCTTCGCAAGGAACATGTTCCGGTGTCCATCTACCTGGTCAACGGCATCAAGCTGCAGGGCCATATTGAATCCTTCGACCAGTACGTGGTGCTGCTTCGCAATACCGTGACGCAAATGGTCTACAAGCACGCCATCTCGACTGTGGTGCCCGGGCGTGCGGTGAACTTCCACGCCAGCGAACCTGGCGAGCAAGCCTGAAGCCGGCACGCCCGTCACGGCGTTCGCCGGCCCGGTCTTGAACTCGTCCACGTCCACCTCGGCCACGCAGGCGGGCAACGCCACGCGTGCGGTGCTCGTTGGCGTGGATTTCGGCAGGAGCACGGACTTTGATGCCACGCTGGATGAACTGGCCTTGCTGGCACAGTCGGCCGGTGACGAGCCCGTGGGCCGCGTCGTCGCCCGACGCAAGGCCCCTGATGCAGCGCTGTTTGTCGGCTCAGGCAAGGCCGATGAGATCAAGTCGCTGGTGCAATCCACTGCCGCGCACGGCGTGATCTTCGATCAGGCGCTGAGCCCCGCTCAGCAGCGAAACCTGGAACGCTACCTGGGCGTTCCCGTGGCCGACCGCACCGGCCTGATCCTCGACATCTTCGCTGCCCGTGCCCAGAGCCACGAGGGCAAGTTGCAGGTTGAACTGGCGCGGCTGCAGTACCTGGCGACCCGGCTGGTGCGGCGATGGTCGCACCTGGAGCGGCAGAGTGGCGGCATCGGCTTGCGCGGCGGCCCGGGCGAGGCCCAGATCGAACTCGACCGCCGCATGATCGGCGAGCGAATCAAGTCTGTCGCGGCGCGGCTGGAGAAAGTCAAGCGCCAGCGCGGCACTCAGCGCAAGGCGCGCGAGCGGCGCGGCACGTTCCGCATTTCCTTGGTCGGCTACACCAACGCCGGCAAGTCGACCCTTTTCAATGCGTTGGTCAAGGCGCGGGCGCTGGCCGCCGACCAGCTTTTTGCAACCCTGGACACGACCACTCGGGCGCTGTGGCTGGGCGAAGAGGCTGGCTCGGTGTCACTTTCCGACACGGTGGGATTCATCCGCGACCTGCCGCACAAGCTGGTCGAGGCTTTCCAGGCCACGCTGCAGGAGGCTGCCGACGCCGACCTGCTGCTGCACGTGGTCGACGCGTCAAGCCCGCTGTGGCTGGAGCAGTGCGCCGACGTCGAGCGTGTGCTCGACGAAATAGGGGCGTCCCACCTGCCGCAGGTGCTGGTCTACAACAAGTGTGACCTCCTCGAGGACACCCGGCGGCCGCGGCACGACGTCGACTGGATCGAGCGCGCCAACGGCCAGCGCGTGCGCCGCGTGTTCGTCAGCGCGCGCGAAGGCAAGGGCATCGACAGCCTGCGTCAGGTGTTGGCTGAATCGGTCAGCCAGCGCTTGAAGGCGGGCGGGCCGTCCCCATCTTCCGCCCCGGACCCGCGGTCGCTTCCCGCGCAGGCGGGCTTTTCTTCATCCACCCCTCACCCACCACAACATGTCTGAGATCCACCCCGAGCGGCGCGCTCACGGCATTGGCGACGTTGCCAGCGCGGCCTCGGCCTTGCTGCGCGCACTGTTGCGACGGCCGCGCCGGCAGGCGCCTGGCGCAGGCACGCTGGTGCTGAACAACGGTGGGCGTAACGACGGCCCGCCCGACCTGGACGAGCTGTGGCGCGATTTCAATCGCAAGCTCGGCGGCATGTTCGGCAACAAGGGTGGCGGGCCCAGGCCCAACCGCAACCCCGAGCGCCCGCCCGACAGCGGGCCGCCCTTCCAGCCCAGCATGAAGAGCGCCGGCATTGGGGCCGGGCTGGTGGCCGGCGTCATCGCGCTGGTGTGGCTGGGCAGCGGCGTGTTCATCGTTCAGGAAGGCCAACAGGCGGTGGTCACCTCCTTCGGCCGCTATGCCTATACCGTCGACGCCGGCATCCAGTGGCGCTTTCCGTACCCGTTCCAGGCGCACGAGACGGTGCCGGTGACGCAGCTGCGTTCGGTGGAGATGGGCCGCAACACCCCCGTGCCGGCCACCGGCCTGCGGGATTCGTCGATGCTGACGCAGGACGAGAACATCGTCGACATCCGCTTCACCGTGCAGTACCGGCTGAAGGACGCCCGCGCCTTCCTGTTCGAGAACCGCAACCCCGACGAAGCCGTGGTGCAGGCCAGCGAGTCCGCGGTGCGCGAGGTCGTCGGGCGCAGTAATGTCGACGCCGTGCTCTATCAGGCCCGCGACCTGCTGGCCAGCGATCTGCTGAATTCGGTCCAGGCGCAGCTGGACCGCCTGAACACCGGCATCCAGATCGTCAACGTCAACGTGCAATCGGTGGCCGTGCCCGAGCAGGTGCAGGCGGCTTTCAACGATGCGGTCAAGGCCACGGCCGACCGTGACCGCTTCAAGAATGAAGGCGAGGCCTACGCCAGTGACGTGATCCCGCGGGCCCAGGGAACGGCCGCGCGGCTCCGCGAGGAAGCCGAGGGTTACCGTGCGCGGGTGGTCTCGGTGGCCGAAGGTGATGCCGAGCGCTTTCGTTCGGTGTTGGACGAGTACAAGAAGGCCCCTGGCGTGACCCGCGACCGCCTCTATGTCGACGCGATGCAGCAGGTGTTTTCGAACGTCAGCAAGGTCATGGTCGACAGCCGCAGCGGTTCCAACCTGCTGTACCTGCCGCTTGACAAGCTGATGCAGCAGGCTGGCGCCGCTGCCGCGGCAGCCCCGGCTGCCCAGCCGGTCGAGGCGCCACCGGCGGCGCCCGCGGCAGATGCGCGCTCGCGTGACGGCGGTCGCAGCCGCGACCGCGAAATCCGCTGACGCAGGGAGGACAAGAACATGAATCGAATCGGAATGCTTGCCGCAGGCGCGCTGGTGGCGCTGATGATCGCCGCCTCGACGATGTTCATCGTCGATCAACGTCAGGTGGGCGTGATCTTCGCGCTCGGCGAGATCCGGGAGGTCATCACCGAGCCGGGCTTGAAGTTCAAGCTGCCCCCGCCCTTCCAGAACGTGGTCTTCCTGGATCGGCGCATCCAGACCCTGGACAACTCGGAGAGCCGGCCCATCTTCACCGCCGAAAAGAAGAGCCTGGTGATCGACTGGCTGGTCAAGTGGCGCATCAAGGAGCCGCGTCAGTTCATCCGCAACAACGGCACCGACTTCCGCAACCTGGAGAACCGGCTCGGCCCGGTGGTCCAGGCCGCCTTCAACGAGGAGATCACCCGGCGCAACGTGGCCGGGGTGTTGTCGGTCGAACGCGAAAGGGTGATGCGCGACGTGCTCGCGCGTCTGTCGAACGAGGCTCAGTCCTTCGGCATCGAGGTGGTTGACGTACGCATCAAGCGCGTCGATTTCGTCGCCGATATCACCGACTCGGTGTTCAAGCGCATGGAGTCGGAGCGCAAGCGGGTGGCCAACGAGCAGCGCTCGCAGGGCATGGCCGAGGGCGAAAAGATCCGCGCCGACGCCGACCGGCAACGTGAGGTGATCGTCGCCGAGGCCTATCGCGATTCGCAGAAGATCAAGGGCGAGGGCGATGCCAAGGCATCGGCGCTTTATGCCGAATCCTTCGGCCGTGACCCCGCCTTCGCCAAGTTCTATCGCAGCCTGGATGCCTACCGCGCAAGCTTCCGCTCGCGATCGGACATGATCGTCGTCGATCCGAACAGCGAGTTCTTCCGCGCCATGCGTGGCACTGCGGCGGCGGATTCGAAGTAGCCCGTCACAGCAGTATCCGCCAGCCCCATGTCGGACCTGCTGCTCGGCGCGGTCGCCCTGATGTTGGTGCTGGAAGGGCTGTTGCCCTTCCTCAGCCCCGGCAGCTGGCGCACGATGTTCGAACGCGCGACGCGGCTCAGCGACGGGCAGATCCGTTTCATCGGTCTGAGCAGCATGCTGATCGGCGTCGTGCTGCTGCTGATTTACTGGAACTGAGGCCGGGCGCGGCGGCACGGTCGATACAATGGCCCTTTAGGTTTTCGGGCCCATTCATGTCGTCTGCGTGGCTGCTGCCGGAGCACATCGCCGATGTCTTGCCGGCACAGGCGCGGCGGATCGAGGAACTGAGGCGAAGTCTGCTCGACCGGGCCCGCGGCTTCGGCTTCGAGTTGGTCATGCCGCCGCTGCTGGAGCATCTGGATTCGCTGCTCACCGGCACTGGCCATGAGCTGGAGCTGCGCACGTTCAAGCTGGTCGACCAGCTCAGCGGCCGCACCTTGGGGTTGCGCGCCGACACCACGCCGCAGGCGGCGCGCATCGATGCACATCTTCTGAACCGCCAGGGCGTCACGCGGCTTTGTTACTGTGGCCCGGTGCTGCACACCCGGCCCAGCGGTCTCGGCTCGAGGGAGCCCCTGCAGTTCGGCGCCGAGATTTTCGGCCACGCCGGCCTGGAGGCCGACCTGGAGGTGCAGGAGCTGGCGCTGGATGCGCTTCAGGCCACCGGCATGGAAGGTTTGCTCATCGACCTGGCCGACGCCCGCCTGGTGCGCGGGGTGCTGGCCGGGCTGCCTATCGATGCAGTGTTGCTGAATGAAGTCGTCAGCGCACTGGCGAAGAAAGACGCTGCGGTCGTCGAATCGCTGTCTCAGGCCTTTCCCGCCGAGACTCGGCGGGCGCTGCACGAGTTGATGGCGCTGTATGGCGGCGGCGAAGTGCTGGACGCGGCTCGCCGCATGCTGCCGCAGCGGGCGTCGATCGTCGCCGCCCTGGACGACCTGCAATGGCTTGCGGCGCACCTGCAACGAGATCACCCTGGGGTTTCACTGGGATTCGATCTTTCCGACATGAGCGGATACGCCTATTACAGCGGCACGCGCTTTGCGGTCTATGGCGGAGCCTACAGCGATGCGCTGGCCCGCGGCGGCCGCTACGACGAAGTCGGCGCGGTGTTTGGCAGGCGCCGCCCGGCTGTCGGTTTCAGCCTCGATCTCAAGCAGTTGGCGGAGCATGCGCCGAGCCGGCCCAAGGCCAGCGCGGTACGAGCGCCCTGGGGAGAGGACTTGAAACTGCGAGCGGCGGTGCGACGCCTGCGCGAGCTTGGCGAGACGGTGGTTTGCGTGTTGCCCGGGCACGATAACGAAGGGCAGGAATTCGATTGCGACCGCGAACTCGTCGCCATAGACGATCAATGGGTGCTGCGCTCGCTTTGAGGCGGGCGCCGCGTCCGCTCAGCAGCCGGAAGGATTGCGTTTGAACACGAAGCAGGGTCAGCTCGCCGCTCGCGGCCGAAACGTCGTCGTCGTCGGCACCCAGTGGGGCGACGAGGGCAAGGGCAAGATGGTCGACTGGCTTACCGAGCACGCGCACGGCGTGGTCCGTTTCCAGGGCGGCCACAACGCGGGCCACACCCTGGTCATCCGGGGCCACAAGACGGCGCTGCAGTTGGTGCCCTCAGGGGTGATGCGCGACGGTGTGCCGTGCTACATCGGCAACGGTGTGGTCGTCGATCCTGCGCACCTGCTGCAGGAGGTCCAGCGTCTCGAGACGGCCGGGCTGGAGGTACGGTCGCGCCTTTTCGTCAGCGAATCCTGCCCGCTGATCCTGCCCTTCCATGTGGCCGTGGACCAGGCTCGCGAGGGCCTGCGCGAAAGCAGCGGCGCCGGCAAGATCGGCACCACCGGCAAGGGCATCGGCCCGGCCTACGAGGACAAGGTCGCGCGCCGCGCCTTGCGCGCACAGGACCTGAAGCATCCGCAGCGTTTCGAGCGCAAGCTGCGCGAGTTGGTGGAGTTGCACAACTTCGCGCTCGGCGGCTACCTGAGATCGCAGCCGATGGACTTTCAGCGCATCCTCGACGATTCGATGCGCGTGGCCGAGCAGATCCGTCCGCTGCTGTCCGACGTTGGATATGCGCTGCACCAGGCGCACCTCGGTGGCGCCAACCTGCTGTTCGAAGGCGCGCAGGGCACCTTGCTCGATATCGACCACGGCACCTATCCGTTCGTCACATCGAGCAACTGCGTCGCCGGCAACGCCGCGGCTGGCTCGGGCGTCGGCCCGGACATGCTGCATTACGTGCTGGGCATCACCAAGGCCTACACCACCCGGGTGGGCAGCGGCCCGTTCCCGACCGAGCTGCCGATGGACGTGCCGGGCAGCGTGGGCCACCATCTGTCCACGGTGGGTCAGGAGCGAGGCACCGTCACCGGCCGGGCGCGGCGTTGCGGCTGGCTGGATGCGGCGGCGCTCAAGCGCTCGACCATCATCAACGGCCTGTCGGGCCTGTGCATCACCAAGCTCGACGTCCTGGACGGCCTGGACGAGATCAAGGCCTGCGTTGGCTACAAGATGGGCGGCGGCATCATCGACGTGCTGCCGCTGGATGCCGACGAGATCGCCGATTGCGTGCCGATCTACGAGACCTTCCCGGGCTGGAGCGCCAGGACCGCCGGGCTGACCGAATGGGAGCAACTGCCGCTGAACGCGCGCCGATATCTCGAGCGCGTGCAGGCGCTGATCGGCACGCCCATCGACATGGTCTCGACCGGGCCGGACCGCGAGCACACGATCGTGCTGCGCCACCCCTACCAGAGCTGACCGAGCGATCCTTCATCACCCCCATCGGAAGACCCACATGCTCACCGACGACGGCAAACACCTCTATGTATCCTGGGACGAGTACCACATGCTCACCGAGCGCCTGGCGCTGAAGGTACACAACTCGGGTTGGCAGTTCGACCAGATCCTGTGCCTGGCGCGTGGCGGCATGCGGCCGGGCGACGTGCTCTCGCGCGTGTTCGACAAGCCGCTGGCGATCATGTCGACCAGTTCCTACCGCGCCGAGGCCGGCACCATCCAGGGACGGCTTGACATTGCCAAGTACATCACCTTGCCCAAGGGCGAACTGGCCGGCCGGGTGCTGCTGGTGGACGACCTGTCGGATTCCGGAGTGACGTTGCAGGCAGTGGTCGAGCGGCTGCGCGGCATGCCCTCGATCAGCGAGCTGCGCTCGGCGGTGATTTGGGTCAAGGCTGCATCGACCTATACGCCCGACTATTTCGTCGAGCACCTGCCCACCAGCCCGTGGATCCACCAGCCCTTCGAGGAGTACGACAGCATGCGCCCGGACAGGCTGGCGAAGAAGTTCGTCGTCTGATCAGCCCGCTTCCTGCGTCGCGGGCGGATCGCGCCCGCCTCGGTGCCCGACCCGGACGCAGAACGCGGGGCACAACGACGAAGGGCCGGCACATGCGTACCGGCCCTTATCATCATGGTGCCCAGGAAGGGACTCGAACCCCCACGGAGTTACCCGCTAGTACCTGAAACTAGTGCGTCTACCAATTCCGCCACCTGGGCACTTCAACGAAAGAGTTTATCATCAAAGAAACCATCCAATCGGCAGCTGGTGCTTCCGGTGCGGCGCTGCTCAGCGAACTCGAAGGCCAGGTCGAAGGCCACCAGGACGGGCACGGCTTCGTGCGCCGTGACGACGGCCAGCCGTCCATCTACCTGTCTCCCCAGGAAATGCGCGCGGTGCTGCACCGCGACCGGGTTCGCGTGCGCATCGTTCGATACGACCGCAAGGGCCGTCCCGAGGGCCGCGTGCTCGACATCCTCGAGCGGCGCAAGGCGCCGATCATCGGCCGGCTGCTGCACGAAGCCGGCATCTGGCTGGTGGCTCCGGAAGACCGGCGCTATGGTCAGGACATCATGGTGCCCAAGAACGCCACCGCCAACGCGGCCGTGGGGCAGGTGGTGTCGATCGAACTGACCGAACCGCCGTCGATGTACTCGCAGCCGATGGGCCGGGTGATCGAGGTGCTCGGCGAGATCGACGACCCGGGCATGGAGATCGAAATCGCGGTGCGCAAGTACGAAGTGCCGCACCGCTTCTCGCCGCAGACGCTGGCGCAGGCTGCCGCCTTGCCCGACAAGCTTCGGCCGGCGGACCGCAAGCACCGCATCGACCTGAGCGACGTGCCGCTGGTTACCATCGACGGCGAGGACGCGCGGGACTTCGACGACGCGGTGTACTGCGAACCCTTCACGCGCGGCCGGGGCAAGAGCCTGTTCAAGGGCTGGCGTCTGATCGTCGCCATCGCCGACGTGAGCCACTACGTCAAGCCGGGCGAACCCATCGACGACGATGCCTACGAGCGCGCCACCTCGGTCTACTTCCCGCGGCGCGTGATCCCGATGCTGCCGGAGAAGCTGTCCAACGGACTGTGCTCGCTGAATCCCGATCAGGACCGGCTGGCGATGGTCTGCGACATGGTCATCGACGGCGAGGGTGCGATCGACGCCTACCAGTTCTATCCGGCGGTCATCAACTCGCATGCGCGGCTGACCTACACCGAAGTGGCTGCTGCGCTGGCCAACACACGCGGGCCCGAGGCGCACAAGCGCGCCGACCTGGTGCCGCACCTGCTGCATCTGCACGAGGTCTACCGCGCGCTGCTGAAGCAGCGCGCCAGGCGCGGCGCGGTCGATTTCGAGACCACCGAGACGCAGATCGTGTGCGACGAGAACGGCCGCATCGAGAAGATCGTGCCGCGCACCCGCAACGAGGCGCACAAGCTGATCGAGGAGGCGATGCTTGCCGCCAACGAATGCGCCGCCGGCTTCATCGAATCGGCCGACCATCCGGCGCTGTTTCGCGTGCACGAAGGCCCCACGCCGGAGCGCCGCGTGACGCTGCAGAACTACCTGCGCGCGCTGGGCATCGGATTGCACCTGAGCGATGATCCGACGCCTGGGGAGATCCAGAACATCGCTCTGGCCACCAAGGACCGGCCTGACGTAACGCAGATCCACACCATGCTGCTGCGCTCGATGCAACAGGCGGTGTACACCAGCGCCAATGCCGGCCACTTCGGCCTGGCCTATGGCGCCTATGCGCACTTCACCAGCCCGATCCGGCGCTATCCGGACCTGCTGGTGCACCGGGTCATCAAGGCCATCCTCGGTGAAAAGCGCTACCAGCTCGATGCCGCGCTGGTGGCGCGCATGCCGCCGGCGCCGCCGCGCCGCGGTGGCCGGCCCGGTGCTTCCAAACCGGCCAAGGCGCTGAGCAAGGAGCTTGAAACCTGGGAGGCCGCCGGCGCACATTGCAGTGCCAACGAGCGCCGCGCCGACGAAGCATCGCGCGATGTCGAGGCCTGGCTGAAGTGCCGTTTCATGCGCGAGCACCTGGGCGAGGAGTACGCCGGCACGGTCAGTGCCGTCACCAGCTTCGGCCTGTTCGTCACCCTCGATGCGCTCTATGTCGAAGGGCTGGTGCACATCACCGAACTCGGCGGCGAGTACTACCGCTACGACGAGGTGCACCAGGAACTGCGCGGCGAACGCTCGGGAGCGCGCTATGCGGTCGGCACGCGGGTTCGCGTGCAGGTCAGCCGGGTCGACCTTGACAGCAGGCGCATCGATTTCCGCCTGGTGCGCGACGGCGAGCCGGTTCCGACGTCGGCACGCGCCCGCGGCGAACGCGCTCGTGCGCAGAGCGCGGTCGAGGAGTTGCAGGCCGTGCAGGAAACCGATCGAGTGGGCAAGGCGGCGCGGCGCAAGGCCGGCAAGAAAACGGCCTCGGTCACCGCTTCGCCGGCCAAGCCGGTGCGCAGCGTGCGCAATCGCAAGTCACCCACGCGCACGCGCCGCTGAGTCCAGGCTGCGGCCGGCGCTACGGCCGCGGTCGGCGTGCAGCCGCCTCGTCACGCATCAGTTCGATCAGCTGCCCGGCCCGCACCGCCAGGCTTGCCGCCGAGCGCGCCCTCAGGCTGTCGGCCGCCCGGCCGTGCAGCCAGGCACCAGCCTGCAGCGCCAGCCTGGCCGATGGTGCATCTCCGTGCATCGGGGCGAGTTGCGCCCAGAAGCCGCCCACCCAGCCGGCCAGAACATCACCGGTGCCGCCACTTGCCAGAAGACCGTTGCCGGTGGGGTTGATCACCGGCTCGGCGTCCGGCAAGGCAATGACGCTGCCAGAACCCTTTAGCAGCACAACGCAGGCCATGCGTTGCGCCAGGCTCTGCGCGGCGCGCAGCCGGTCGGCCTGCACCGCCGCAGTGTCGCAGCCCAGCAGCCGTGCCGCTTCCAGCGGGTGCGGCGTCAGCACCGTCACCTGGCCGCGTGCTGCGCGCCCTTGCAGACGGCCCCGCAGCGTATCGTCAGCAGCCAGGGCATTCAACGCATCGGCATCGAGCAGCAGGCGCGGGCAGCGCGCCATAAGCGCCGGCAGAGCGTCGCGTACGGCCTGCCCACCGCCGCAGCCGCACACCACGGTGCTTCGGGCCAGCGTGACCGGGTCGCCACGCCACCAACGAGGCCGGAACATCAGTTCCGGCTGCAGGGAATCGCATGCCGGCATGGCCTCGTCGAGCGGACTGACAAACACCCGACCGGCCCCGCTGGCCAGCGCGGCACGCGCCGCCAGCAGCGCCGCGCCGGCCATGCCCTGCGCTCCGCCGACCACCACCAGGTCGCCATGGCTTCCCTTGTGGCTGGCATGGGCCCGCGGGACCAGTACCGCCAGCGAATCCGCGCCGGCCAGGCGGGCGCTGGCGGGATGTGCGCCTGGCGCCACCCCGAGCGCGTCGAGCCAGATCTGGCCGGCATGGTCGCGCCCTGTGGCAGTGAACAGACCTGGCTTCAGCGTCAGCAGCGACAGCGTGGCCGCGGCCCGAACCGCCGCCTCGCCGAGGCGTTGCCCGGTGTCGGCATGCAGGCCCGAGGGCAGGTCCACTGACAGCACGGTGGCCGGCAGCCCATTGATGGCGGCAATGGCCTCGGAGATCGGCCCCCGCGGTGCGCGCGAGGCACCCAGGCCCAGCAGGGCATCGATCACCAGGTCCGGCACGCCGTTCGGGATGCCGCCGGACAGCGGCAGGCCCGCCCGTTGCGCGTCGGCCAGCGCCTGCCCGGCATCATCGGGCAAGCGCTGCGCGTCGCCAAAAAGTGTGGCTTGCACCGTCAGTCCGGCACGCTGCAGATGCACCGCGGCCACCATGCCATCGCCGCCGTTGTTGCCTGGCCCGCAGGCGACCCAGACGTGTCGCGCGTGCGGTGCCAGGGCCAGCGCCAGGCGCGCGACGCCCAGTCCGGCACGCTGCATCAGCTGGTGCGGGGCATGCTGCGCCAGCGCGGCCGCCTCGATCTCGCGCGAAGCCCGCGCGTCGTGCAACCAGGCCCCCGCATCACCGGGAAGGACGCGCAACGGCCGGATCGGGCTGGCATGGGTCATGGGTTCGCTCGGTGGCTACAGCGGATTGTGCGCCAGTGCTGCCGTGAGCTCGCGGCGTTTGGCCGTCGTTGGCTTTCACGGGTGTCGTTGGTTGGCTCCGGTGCGTCGAGTTGCGGCGCGATGCAGGCACGCACTGGCGAACACCCGGTCGCGAACCGGCATCAGAGCTTCAGGCGTTGCGTACCCAGTACGCCGGCGTCGATGACCGGTTCGCGCCCGGCCATCAGGTCGGCCACCAGGCGCGCCGAGCCGCACGACAGCGCCCAGCCGCTGGACCCATGGCCCAGGTTCAGCCAGATGCCAGGTCGGCGGCTTGGGCCCAGCACCGGCGGACCATCGGGCAGCATCGGCCGCGCCCCCTTCCACGCGCTCGCCTGCGACAGCCGCGCGGCGCCGGGAAACCAGTCGTCCAGCACCTTGTGCAACGTGCTCAGCGCGGCGCCGTTCATGCGGCTGGGCGAGCCGCCGATCTCGGCACTGCCGGCGACACGGATGCGTCGTCCCAGCCGCGATATGGCCACCTTGAACTTCTCGTCCATCACTGCGGCGCGTGGCCCGCGTGTCGCGGCATGGTCGTCCAGGCTGAGCGGCGCGGTCACCGAGTAGCCGTAAACCGGGGCGATGGGCAGCGACAGCCCCAGCGGATCGAGCAGCCTTGCCGACTGGTGTCCGGTGCACAGCAGCACCGCGTCGAAGCTGCTCTCGCTGCGCGACATCCCGGTATCTGTGTCGCTGCTGCCAAGCGGGCGGTTGCGCACCAAGGGTGTGGCGCCAGGCTCCAGCGCCAGCACCTCATGCTGGAACAGAAAGCGTGCGCCGTGCAACTGGGCTTGCGCCTTCAGCAGGTGGGCGAAGTGCCGGCAGTTGCCGACTTCATCCTTTGGCAGCGAAATGCCCGCATGCAGCGGCATCTGCGGGTTGAGTCCGGGCTCGAGCTGGCGGCATTGCGCGGCATCCAGCAGCTCGAATTCGACCTGCAGCTCGCCGAGCATGCGCAGCGAGGCCTGCGCCTGCTTCAGGTCATGCGCGCTACGCAGCAGCACCAGCACGCCGCTGGCCTGCTCGTACTCCAGCCGCAGGGCATGCGCCAGTTCGTGCAGGCGCTGCCTGCTGTAGCGCGCCAGCTCGTACAGGCGGCCGCGGTGGGCCTGGTACGCCGCCGGGCGGCAGGCGCGCCACCAGCGCCAGATCCACGGCAGCTGAGCCAGAGCGTTGACGCCGCCAAAACGAACTGGCGCATGCCGCCCGAACAGGTGACGCAGCACCTTCAGCGGCATGCCTGGCGCCGCCCAGGGCGCGACATAGCCGGGCGCGATGACTCCGGCATTTGCAAAGCTGGTCTCGCTGGCAACGCCGGCATGGCGCTCGTAGACCGTGACTTCATGGCCATCGGCCGCCAGTTCGTAAGCGCTCGTGACGCCGACGATGCCGGCGCCGATGACGGCAATGCGCACGCTTCAGCGCCCCGCCGCGGCGAGAGCGCGCTCGATGGCCAGCGAAACGTCGAGCACCGCGTCGTCCTGCAGTGAGGGGGCCCAGACCATCAGTCCGACCGGCAACTCGTCGGGCGCTTGGCACGGCAGCGTGAGTGCGCAGCCGTCCAGATAATTCACGACCGACGGGTTGCGCAGCAGCAGCGCGTTGGTATTGAAGAAGGCTTCATCGTCGTCCAGCAGCGGCCGCAGCGGCGGCGCTACGATCGGCACGGTCGGGCAGACGAAGGCGTCGATTTCACGGGCCGCAGCCTCGACCCGGGAGATCCAGCGGCGGCGCGCCTGGAGACGGTCGATGTAGTCGGCCGCGCCGATGCCGCTGCCGCTGCGGATGCGGGCCAGCACACGCGGGTCATAGTCGGCCTGGCGCGCATCGATGCGGCCGCGATGCCAGGCCCAGGCCTCTGCCGCGCTGATCTGTCCACTGCTCACAGCCGGCGCGTCGTCGGCCGGCAGCGCGATGTCGACGATCTCGGCTCCGGCACGGCGCAGTGTCGCCAGGCAGCGCTCGAAGGCGCGTGCCACGGTCGCATCCAGGCCGTCGAGCATGCCCTGTTGCGGCAGCCCCAGGCGCAAGGCGCGCATAGGCCGGCCGCGCAGCCCCACCCGGCGCGAGGCCAGCACTTCGTGCAGCAGGACCGCGTCGCCCACGCTGCGGGTGATGGCGCAGGCGGTATCCAACGTGAAGGACAGCGGCAGGCAACCGGCATTGGGAGTCAGCGCCTGGGTGTTCTTGAAACCCACCAACCCGTGCAGCGCGGCAGGCACGCGGATCGAACCTCGCGTGTCCGAACCCAGCGCGGCCCACGCGGCCCCCGCCGCCACCGTGACCGCGCCGCCCGACGTGGACCCGCCAGGAATGCGCGGCGTGGCATCCTGCGCCAGCGTGCCGGCGTTGGCCGGCGTGCCGTGGTGTGGGTTGATGCCGATTCCGGAAAAGGCGAACTCGGTCAGATTGGTGTGCCCTACCAAGGCCGCGCCGGCAGCGCGCAAGCGTGCCACGACCGGGCTGTCGGACGCGGCCGGGACGGCATCGGCCATGGACTTGGACGCCGCCGTGCTTGGCACGCCAGCCACGTCGAAAAGGTCCTTGACCGATACCGCCAGCCCGGCCAGCGCCGGTGCTGGGGCGCCTGCGGCGCGCATCGCCTCCACCGCCGAGGCGGTGCAGCGCGCCAAGGCATCGAAGCGGCGCACGAAGGCATGGCGGCATGGCGGCGCGTCAGCGGCGGCAAGGGCGCGCTCGATGTCTTCGGCCGGGTTCAGCCGCCCGGCGGCCACTGCGGCTGCGGCCGCACGCAGATCGACGGCGGCGAAGGCGGGCCCGCGTGCTAGAATTCCAGGGTTTGTTGAAACGTTCATCTCGACGATTGTCGCAGCATGCAACGCCATCGACCGACGACGCCGCGAACCCGGCCGCCGAACGGTGCTGCCCTCCTCGAGAGCAGTTCTGGCCGCAGTTCAAGACCCAACCTTCGGAGTGACCATGACCGTATCCATGCGTGAGATGCTGGAAGCCGGTGTCCATTTCGGACACCAGACCCGCTTCTGGAACCCCAAGATGGCCCCGTACATTTACGGCCATCGCAACAAGATCCACATCATCAACCTCGAGAAGACGCAGCCACTCTTCCTCGAAGCGATGAAGTTCGTGCGCCAGCTTGCGGCGCGCCGCGGCACGATCCTGATGATCGGCACCAAGCGCCAAGCGCGCGAGGTCATCGCTGCCGAAGCCCGGCGCTGCGGCATGCCCCATGTCGACCAGCGATGGCTCGGCGGCATGCTGACCAACTTCAAGACGGTCAAGGCGTCTCTGAAGAAGCTGAAGGAGATGCAGGCACAGAAGGAAGCCGGCATAGAGCAGATGATCAAGAAGGAAGGCCTGATGTTCGAGCGCGAACTGAGCAAGCTCGAGAAGGACATTGGCGGCATCCAGGACATGAACGCGCTGCCTGACGCGATGTTCGTCATCGACGTCGGCTACCACAAGATCGCCGTCGCTGAGGCCAGGAAGCTCGGCATACCGCTGATCGGCGTGGTCGACACCAACCACTCCCCCGTCGGCATCGACTACGTGATCCCCGGCAACGACGACTCGGCCAAGGCGGTCGCGCTGTACGCGCGTGCCGTGTCCGACGCCGTGCTCGAAGGCAAGGCCAGTGCCGCCAGCGATGTGGTCCAGGCCGTCAGCGCAGACGGCGACGAATTTGTCGAGGTGCGCGAAGGCGCCTGAATGCCGGCTTCACCGCGGCCGGCGGCCGCCTGAGGCCGCGCGCCGTCTGCGCGTGTCCCATGCCGGCTTGTCGCGCTTCCCGCCCCTGTCGGTCTTGTCATGGAGAGAGATATGCCCGCGATTACCGCAAGCATGGTCGGCGCGCTGCGCGCCAAGACCGATGCCCCGATGATGGAATGCAAGAAGGCCCTGACCGAGGCCAACGGCGACATGGTGCGCGCCGAGGAGATCCTGCGGGTCAAGCT
>JBEIHU010000042.1:0-21709 GCA_040381175.1 Burkholderiaceae bacterium | reverse complement strand
GGGGGTGAACTTCGCGGTCTTCTCGGCCCATGCCACGGCCATCGAGCTGTGCCTGTACGACGACGCCGGCCAGACCGAAAGCGCGCGGCTCGAGTTCCCGGCGCGCAGCGGGGATGTCTGGCACGGCCGCCTGACAGGTGCCGGCGCCGGGCTGGTCTACGGCCTGCGAGCGCACGGGCCTTGGCTGCCGCAGCAGGGACATCGCTTCAACCCGCACAAGCTGCTGCTCGACCCCTATGCGCGCGAGACCGTCGGCCGCTTCGAGTGGAGCGACCTGCACCGCGGCCACGCCGGAGAAGATCCGTGTCGCATCGATCCGCGGGACAACGGCCGCATCGCCATCAAGGCTCGCGTGGTGGCCGACCGCTTCGACTGGCGGGGGGATGCTCCGCCCGCCACGCCGTGGTCGGACACGGTGCTGTACGAGGCGCACGTGCGCGGCTTCAGCAAGCTGCACCCGGGCGTGAGCGAGCCGCAACGCGGCACCTATGCCGGACTGTGCAGCGACGCGGCCATCGCCCACCTGCGGCGCCTGGGTATCACCGCCGTGAGCCTGCTGCCGGTGCAGCAGTTCATCGACGAAGAGCGGCTGGTCCGCATGGGGCTGCGCAACCACTGGGGCTACAACACGCTGGGCTTCTTCTGCGTGGAACCGCGCTATGCCACGGCCGGTGCGACGGGCGGCGCGGCGCGCGACGAGTTCCGCCACATGGTGCGACGCCTGCACGCGGCCGGCATCGAGGTGATCCTCGACGTGGTCTATAACCACACGGCCGAGACCGACGAGTTCGGTCCCACGCTCAGCTGGCGCGGGCTGGACAACGCCAGCTACTACCGGCTGCCCGAGGGCGACGGCGCGCACTACGAGAACCACGCCGGCTGCGGCAACACGCTGGACCTGAGCCACCCGCGCGTGCTTCAGATGGTGATCGACAGCCTGCGCTACTGGGTGCAGGAGATGCATGTCGACGGCTTCCGCTTCGACCTGGCCACCGTGCTGGGGCGGGGCCATCACGGCTTCGACCGGCACGCGGCGTTCTTCGCCGGCGTGATGCAGGATCCGCTGCTGCAGGGCATCAAGCTGATCGCCGAGCCCTGGGACATCGGCCCCGGCGGCTACCAGCTTGGGCAGTTCCCGGCCGGCTGGGTGGACTGGAACGATCGTTACCGCGACACCATGCGCGCCTTCTGGCTGGCCGGCGGCTGCCCGCGCGGTGAATTCGCCCGGCGGCTGTGCGCCTCGTCCGACCTGTTCCAGCATCGCGGACGCAGCCCGTCGGCGTCGCTGAACTACATCGTGTCGCACGACGGCTTCACGCTGCGTGACCTGGTCAGCTATGGCCAGCGCCACAACCTGGCCAATGGCGAGGACAACCGCGATGGCCATGGCCACAACCTCAGCTGGAACTGCGGCGTCGAGGGGCCGACCGACGACGCGGCGGTGCTGGCGCTGCGCTCGCGCCTGCAACGCGCACTGCTGGCCACGCTGCTCCTGTCGCAGGGCACGCCGATGTTGGCCGCCGGCGACGAACTGGGGCATAGCCAGCAAGGCAACAACAACCCCTACTGCCAGGATAACCCGATCACCTGGATCGACTGGTCGCGCACAGACGAAGCGCTGATCGACTGGTGTGCGCGGCTGATCGCGCTGCGCCTGCAACTGCTGCCGCTGGCCGACGCGTGGCATGACGACGACAGCGGCCTGGCATGGCTCGGTAGCGATGGCAAGGCGCTGTCGGTCGCCGACTGGCAAGCTCCCGAGACACGCGCCCTCGGCCTGCGCATTGGCCGACCGGGCCGCTCGGCACGGCCCTTGCTGCTGCTGGTGAATGCAGCCGACTGCACTCTGGACTTCCTGCTGCCCCCTGGGCGTTGGCAAGCGCTGCTGGACACCAGCACGACCGCGTTCGCCCCTGCCGCGAGAGCCGTTTGTGCGCCCTTGCTGCCGCTTGCGGGCCGTTGCGTGCTGCTGCTGCAACTGACAGAGGACTGAAGGCATGCGCTTTCCCCGTGCCAGCGGCGTGCTTCTGCACCCGACCTCACTGCCGGGGCCACATGGCAGCGGCGATTGCGGTCCGGCGGCTTATCACTTCGTCGATTGGCTGGTCTCCGCAGGACAGTCGCTTTGGCAGATCCTGCCGCTCACGGGTATCGGCGCAGGCAACTCACCCTATGCCAGCGACTCGGCCTTTGCGGGCAATCCGCTGCTGATCGACCTGCAGGAACTGATGCAGCAGGGCTGGCTCAGGGCAGCCGAGATCGAGGCGCCGCAGGGGGTTTCGGCGCATCGGGTCGACTTCGCCGTGGTCCAGCCCTTCCGCATGCAACGGCTGGCGATGGCGGCGACGCGCTTCCTGGCCCGGCCCGCGCAGGACGAGCCGCACCTACAGTTCGAGCTTTTCTGCCAGCAACATCGCAGCTGGCTCGACGACTACGCGCTGTTCATGGCGCTGAGCGAAGCCCACGGTTTCGCGTCCTGGTGCGACTGGCCGCAGCCGCTGAAGCGGCGCGAGCCCGCAGCGCTCGCGCTGGGCGCTGCGCAGCATGCCGACCGCATCGCATTTTGGAAGTTCTGCCAGTGGTGCTTTTTCCGCCAGTGGCTCGCGCTCAAGGCCTATGCCAACGGGCGTGGCGTACAAATCATCGGCGACGTGCCCATCTTCATCGGCCACCACAGCGCCGAGGTCTGGGCCAACCAGGATCTCTTCCAGCTGGACGCGCACGGCCTTCCGACGGCGGTGGCCGGCGTGCCGCCGGACTACTTCAGCGCGACCGGACAACGCTGGGGGAACCCGCTGTACCACTGGGCACGGCATGCCGGCGACGGCTTCGCCTGGTGGGTGCAGCGGCTGCGACTGGTGTACGAACTGGTGGATATCGTGCGCATCGACCACTTTCGCGGCTTTGCCAGCCACTGGGAGATCCCAGCCAGCGAGGCTACCGCGATCAACGGCCAATGGCGCCCAGGGCCCGGAGCGGAGTTGTTCAAAGCCATCAACGCTGCGCTCGGGCCGATGCCGGTCATTGCCGAGGACCTGGGCATGATCACTCCCGACGTCGATGCGCTGCGCCGGACTTTGCGTTTCCCAGGCATGCGCATCCTGCAGTTCGCCTTTGGCAGTGGCGCGTCGAACGGCTACCTGCCGCACCATCACGAACACGACAGCGTGGTCTACCCCGGCACCCACGACAACGACACCTGCATAGGCTGGTGGAACTCAGCCGCCGAACACGAGCGCGAACATGCGCGGGACTACCTCGACACCGATGGCCGCGATATGGCCTGGTCGCTGATCCGCAGCGCCTGCGCCTCGGTGGCCGACACCGCCATCTACGCGATGCAGGACGTGCTGTCGCTGCCCGGCGACAGTCGGATGAACTTTCCGGGCCAGAGCGAGGGCTGGTGGGAGTGGCGCATGCAATGGAGCCAGGTGCAGGCATGGCACGCCCAGCGCCTGGCCTCGCTGTGCCGCCTGTACGGCCGCGCTCGAGCCGGCTGAGCAGCGGGGGGCGCACGCGCTTGAAAAAAGGCGCCCTCACGGGCGCCTTCTATTTCTACGGGAAAGCCGTGCGGATCAGCGCACCACCGCGATCTGCTCGCGCTTGCCGTCCTTGTAGGTGTACAAAGTCAGCGCGCCGTTCTTGATGTCACCCTTCTCGTCGAAGCCGATCGTGCCGGTGACACCCTTGTAGCCGTCGGTCTTGGCCAGCTCCGGAAGGTACTTGGCCGGCTCGGCGGAACCCGCCTTTTCCATTGCCGCGGCCATCACCATCACGGCGTCGTACACATAGGGCGCGTAGACCTGCACGTCGGTGTTGAACTTGGCCTTGAACTTCTCCTTGAACTGGTCCATGCCGACCTTCTGCTCGCCTTCGACGCCACCGGCTTCGGCGCAGACCACCTGGCCGTCGGCCATGGCTCCGGCAGCCAGCTTGGGCAACTCACCCGAGCAGATGCCGTCACCGCCGACGAACTTGGCCTTGATGCCCAGCTGCTTCATCTGCCGCATCATCGGGCCGGCCACAGCGTCCATCCCGCCGAAGAACACGACGTCAGGCTTCTTCGACTTGATCTGGGTCAGGATGGCGGTGAAGTCGGTGGCCTTGTCGGTGGTGAACTGGCGGTCCAGCGGCTTGCCGCCAGCGGCTACGACGGCCTTCTCGAATTCGTCGGCCACACCTTGCCCGTAGGCGGTGCGGTCGTCGATGACGGCGATGGTCTTGCCCTTCAGCTCGTTGACGGCATATTTGCCGAGCGTGCCGCCCAGATGCACGTCGTCAGCCACGACGCGGAAGGTGTTGTTGAAGCCTTGGCGGGTGTACTTCGGGTTCGTGGCCGAAGGCGAGATCTGGGGAATGCCGGCGGTGTTGTAGATCTGCGACGCCGGAATCGAGGTACCCGAGTTCAGGTGGCCGATGACGCCATGAACCTTGGCGTCGACCAGCTTCTGTGCGACCGCAGTGCCCTGCTTCGGGTCGGCGGCATCGTCTTCGGCCAGCAGTTCGAACTTGGCCTTCTGCCCGCCGATCATCACGCCCTTGGCGTTCAGGTCTTCGATAGCCATGCGGGCGCCCATCTCGTTGTCCTTGCCCAGATGAGCGATGGCTCCGCTGGTCGGGGCAACGTGGCCGATCCTGATGATCAACTCGGTCGGCGGCGGCGGTGCGGCGGGCGCTGCGGGGGCGGCCGGCGCAGCCGCCACCGGAGCCGGGGCTTCCTCTTTCTTGCCGCATGCCGCCAAAAGCACGGCCGCGGAGGCAAGGACCGACAGGGTGAACTTGTTCATGAACGGGTTCCTGTGAAAAAAAGAAGTACCCCAGATGATACGAGATTGCCAACCGCTTCAATAACGCCGCAAAGAGAAAGTTGTTTTTGCGCTGATGGCAAGGCCACGGCTTCAGCCCGGAGCCTGCGGATGATGGCGGATGATCCAGCCACGCGCCTCATAGGTGCGCCAGCGCTCGCGGGCGCGGCGGCGCGCTTCGTCCTCGGTCGGCACGACCTCGATGATGCGTTCGAAGACCTCGATGCATGCGGGCAGGTCGGCCCCCAGGTTGACCCAGATCTTCGGTACAGGTTGCGCGGGCGCACCTTCGCAAAGCCAGATCGGCGTACGGCGAAGCACGGCATCGACTTCCTGCCCCGGCTGCACCCGCCGATGCGGCACGAACTCATGGGCTTCGAACGTCCACAACTCGCGGTCCAGCGCATTCAGCATGGAAGCCGGCGCACCGACCAGCAACTGCGCACCCTGGCGCCAAGCCTTGCGCAGCAGCCGGCAGGCAAAGTAGACCGGGGCGACGACACCGCTGTGGAAGTCGACTTGCGCCATGGGCTCAGCCGGCAGCGCGGCCCAGCACGAACTGGGTCAGCAGCGGCACCGGCCGGCCGGTTGCGCCCTTGGCGGCGCCGGACTTCCACGCGCTGCCGGCGATGTCCAGATGCGCCCACGCAAACTTGCCCGCATATCGCTTCAGGAACATGGCCGCGGTGATGGCGCCGCCAGCACGCGGGCCGACGTTGGCCATGTCGGCGAAGTTACTCTTCAGGCCTTCGTCGTATTCTTCGTCGAGGGGCATGCGCCAGCATGGGTCGAGCGCGGCCTGGCCGGCCCCATCGAGTTCGGCGGCCAGGGCGTCGTCGGGGCTGAACAGGCCGCTGCGATGATGGCCGAGCGCGACAACGCAGGCCCCAGTCAGCGTGGCGATGTCCACCACCGCGGCGGGCTTGAAGCGCTCGGCATAGGTCAGCGCATCACAAAGAATCAACCGCCCTTCGGCATCGGTGTTGAGGATCTCGACGGTCTGGCCTGACATGCTGGTGACCACGTCGCCGGGCTTGACGGCTGTGCCGCTGGGCATGTTCTCGCAGGCCGGGATCAGTCCCACCAGGTTGATCTTCGGCTTCAGTTGCGCAACGGCGCGGAAGGTGCCCAGCACGCTGGCCGCCCCGCCCATGTCGAACTTCATCTCGTCCATCTCGGCAGCCGGCTTGATGGAGATGCCACCGGTGTCGAAGGTGATGCCCTTGCCGATGAGCACCAACGGAGCTGCTGCCTTGGCTGCGCCGCGGTATTGCAGCACGATGAACTTCAACGGCAGATGCGAACCCTGCGCCACGGCCAGGAAGCACCCCATGCCGAGCTTCTTGACCTCTCTGTGACCGAGCACTGACACCTCCAGGCCGTGCGCCTTGGCAAGACGCCGCGCTTCGTCGGCCAGGTACGACGGCGTGCAGTGGTTACCGGGCCGGTTGGCGCACTCGCGCGCCAAAGCCACGCCGGCGGCAACGGCTTCGCCGCGCTGCAGGCCCGCGCGCAAGGCCGCCCCATCAGCCGCAGCACAGGCCAGCGTGACACGCTGCAGCCTCGACGCCGCGGGCGCAGACGGCTTGGTGTGGCGGTACACGTACAGAGCCTCTCCCACCGCGCCGGGCAGTTGCTGCGCCTGCGCGGCATCGACGGCCTGCGGCATCGCCGAGGCCACCAACAGGTGCCGGGTGCCGCCTCCCTTCAGCACGGCCAGGCCCGCGACCAACGCAGCACGGAAAGCCTTGGCCGATGTCCCGGTGGCAACGGCGAAGACAACGCGTTCGGCCTTCACGCCGGCCAGGCCGTGCAGGTAGAGGCAGCGTCCGGCCTTGTACGCCAGGTCGCCCTGCTCCAGTGCGGCGTCCAGGGCTACACCGAGCGCCTTGCCCAAGGCTTGCGCCGCCGTGCCTTCGCCCACGACCACCAGCAGCGCATCGGCTTCGGCATGCCGCAATTCACTGAGCTCGGCGACCTGAATCTTGAAGTCCATAATTCAACCCGGTATGCAAATCGGACCATGTTATTCGATACCACGCTGAGGCGTGACTTGGCCCGCACCTTCGGCGCGACGCTGGTGGTGCTGCTCACCATCGTCATCACCATGCTGCTGGTGCGCACGCTGTCGCTGGCGGCCAGCGACATCGTCGAACCCAAGGACGTGGCTCTGGTGCTCGGCTACACCACGCTGGGCCATCTGGCAACGATCCTGATGCTGTCGCTGTTCGTGGCCATCATCGTCACGTTCGGCCGCATGTACCGAGACAGCGAGATGGCCATCTGGTTTGCGAGCGGCCTGGACCTGGCGCGCTTCATGCGCCCTGTATTCCGCACCTTCTGGCCGGTGCTGCTGGTGATCGTGCTGCTTGTGGCTTTTGCCTGGCCCTGGGTCAACCGCAACAGCAGCGAACTGCGCGACCGCTATGCCCAACGCTCTGACCTGGCGCGCGTATCGCCAGGGGTTTTCCAGAGCTCGTCGGACGGCCGGCGCGTGTTCTTCGTCGAGCGCGACCCGCGCGACGATGTCAGCGTGCGCAACATTTTCGCGCTGTCGAACAAGGACGACCGCGAAAGCGTGGTCTCGGCGCGCGGCGGAAGGATCGACGTCGAGGGCGACGAGCGTTTCCTGGTGCTCGAGTCCGGGCACCGCAGCGACATCGACACGGCCACGGGCGAGACCACCATTGCCGGCTTCGAGAACTACCGTGCGCTGATCGACATCAAGGCGTTGCGCCGTATGCAGGAGCAGCCGCCGAAGACCATGGACACGCTCTCGCTTGTGCGCGAGCCGACACCGCGAAACCTGGGCGAACTGGCATGGCGCTTCGGCATGATGGCCGCGGGCGTCAACCTGGCGCTTCTGGCCATCGGCCTGGCACATGTCAACACCCGCCGGCCCAGCAACCTGAACCTGGTGGTGGCGCTGGTCGGCTCGCTGGCGTACTTCAACTCGATCAACCTGACCCAGAGCTGGGTGGCCAACGGCCAATTCGACCTGGCTCCGACCCTGCTTGTGCTGCACGGTGGCGTGCTGCTGCTGGCGCTGGCGCTGCTGTGGTGGCGTGACCATGCAGCTGTGCTGCACTTCCGCGGCGCTGTCGCGCGCCCGGTGCTGGCATGAGAACCGTACGCCGCATGCTCTACCGCGACGTTCTGTCGTCGGTCACCTTCGTCGCGCTGGCCTTCCTGTCGCTGTCCTTCTTCATCGACTTCGTCGACGAGCTGCAGAAGATCGGCCGACCCGGCTTCACGCTTTGGGCTGCCGTCGGCAGCGCCGTGCTCGAACTGCCGGGCAACCTGTACGAGCTGCTGCCGATCGCCGTGCTGATCGGCACCATCTACGCGATGGCGCGGCTGGCGCAGACCTCCGAGTTCACCATCCTGCGCACCGGTGGCCTGAGCCCGCTGCGCGCTCTGCGCCTGCTGGCCGTGCTGGGCCTGGTGTTCAGCGCGCTGACCTTCGCGATCGGCGACTTCGTCGTTCCCTTCACCGAGCGGCAGACGGTGCTGCTGAAGGCCGCGCTCAGCGGCGGACGGAAAATCGGTCCCACCGGCGCCTGGCTGAAGGAGCGGCGCAACAGCCACGGCGGCGAGCGCAGCTACTCGGTCAATGTCGCCGGCATCGACGGGCGCGGCACGCTGGAGGGCATCCGCATCTTCGAGTTCGACGGCGACGGCCGCCACCTGTCGCGCATCGTGGCGCGTCAGGGCCGGGTCGCGCCTGATTCGACCTGGACGCTGACCGATGTGCAGATCACCACCTGGCCGGCCGGCGGCAGCGCCGCGCAGGACATGGTGCAGAGCGTGTCTCTGCCCACGACGGAGTGGCCCAGCACGCTCAGCGCCGGCGTGGTCTCGGCGGCCGTGCTGCCGCTGAAGACCATGTCCACTGTCGAGCTCTGGCGCTACAGCAACCACCTTAGCGACCAGGAACAGGCGGCGCAGCGCTACGAGATACAGTTCTGGAAGAAGGCGCTGTATCCGCTGGCCTGCATCGTGCTGACCGCGCTGGCGCTGCCCTTCGCCTACCTGCACGCGCGCGCCGGAGGCATCAGCTTGAAGGTCTTCGGCGGCATCATGCTCGGCATCGCCTTCGTGCTGCTCAACAACGTGGCCGGCCACATCGGCCTGCTGCGCGGCTGGACGCCGTGGCTGGTGGCGGCGACGCCCAGCGCGCTGTTCATTTTGCTGTCGCTGGCCGCCTTCGCCTGGCTGGTGCGGTACCGATGAAGAACCCGATGACGACCCATGGCTTGATCCTCTTTGCCCACGGCGCCCGCGACCCGCGCTGGGCGCTGCCCTTTCAGGCCGTCGCCGAGCGAATCGCGCAGCAGCGGCCGAAGCTGCATCTGCGCCTGGCCTACCTGGAGCTGATGACGCCCGGCCTGGCGCAGGCCGGCGCCGAACTCAGCGCAGCAGGCTGCACGCGGGTCGACGTGCTGCCGATGTTCCTGGGCACCGGTGGCCATTTGCGCCAGGACCTGCCGCCGATGATCGAAAGCCTGCGTGAGCGGCACCCTTCGGTACAGTGGCGGCTGCACCAGGCCGTTGGCGAGCAGCCCTTGGTGCGCGAAGCCATGGCCGCCTCGGCGTTGGCACTGCTGTGCGAGCCCGTGGCGTCCGCTGGAGACCCGGCATGAACCTGCACCAGTTCCGCTTCGTGCAGGAAGCGGTGCGCCGCAACCTCAACCTCACCGAGACGGCGAAGGCGCTGTTCACCTCGCAACCGGGGATCAGCAAAGCCATCCTCGAGCTGGAGGAGGAACTCGGCATCGACATCTTCGCGCGCCACGGCAAGCGGCTGCGCCGTGTCACCGAACCGGGCCGGGAGGTGTTGAAGGCGATCGACATCATCCTGCGCGAGGTTGCCAACCTGAAGCGCATCGGCGAAGAGTTCTCCAAGCAAGAGGCAGGCACGCTCTCGATCGCCACCACCCACACCCAGGCGCGCTATGTGCTGCCGGGGCCGGTGGCGCTGCTGCGCCGGCGCTACCCCAAGGTTCAGGTGGTGCTGCATCAGGGTACCCCCGAGCAGGTGGCGCGCATGCTGCTGGCCGAGACTGCCGACATCGGCCTGGCCACCGAATCGCTGAGCGACTTCGACGACTTGGTGACGCTGCCGTGCTATGAATGGCAGCATGCCATCGTGGTGCCCCGCACCCATGCGCTGGCCGCGGTGGATCGGCCCACGCTCGAGCAGGTGGCCTGCGAGCCGCTGGTCACTTACCACCCCACCGTGACCGGCCGCTCGCGCATAGACGCCGCCTTCGCCAGGGCGCGGCTGAAACCGCAGTTCGCGCTGGAGGCGCTTGACTCCGACGTCATCAAGACCTACGTCAAGCTGGGCCTGGGCGTGGGCATCGTGGCCGAGATGGCGGTGCGCGAAGAGCCTGCCGACGGCGAGCTCGTCGCGCACGCGGCCGGCCACCTGTTCGGTCAGAATCTGACGCGGGTGGCCTTCCGCCGCGGCGCCTACCTGAGGCACTTTGTGTACACCTTTGCCGAACTGCTGGCCGACCGGCTGACGCGGGCGCTGGTTCAGCGCGCGATGAGCGGCGGCGGGGCCGATTACCAGATGTAGATGGGATCCTGTCCCGCGGCCTTGGGCCGTCCCCTCGAGCGGGTGCCGACAGCGGAGCGGAAGAGCCGGCCGCACGGCGGCTGCGACACGGAGTACGCCCTCTGGAGCCCCTGCAGCGCTTAGCATCCATCCAATGCACACCTTGACCACCCCCCCCTCTTGAAGAGCCGGCTGCCACAGGTAGGCACCACCATCTTCACCGTGATGTCGGCGCTGGCCGCCAGACATGGCGCCGTCAACCTGGGCCAGGGCTTCCCGGATTTCGAATGCGACCCTTCGCTGCTCGAGCTGGTGCACGGTGCCATGCGCGAGGGCCTGAACCAGTACCCCCCGATGCCAGGCGTGGCGCCGCTGCGCGCAGCGGTGGCAGACAAGGTCGGCGCGCTTTACGGCCACCACTACGACGCCGATAGCGAGGTCACCATCACCGCCGGCGCGACGCAGGCCATCCTGACCGCCATCTTGTGCTGCGTGCACCCAGGCGACGAGGTGATCGTGCTCGAACCCTGCTACGACAGCTATGCACCCAATATCGAACTTGCCGGCGGTGTGGTGGTGCGCGTGCCGCTGGACCCGGGCACCTTCAGGCCCAACTTCCACGCCATCGGCGCGGCGATGACACCGCGCACAAGGGCGATCCTGGTGAACTCGCCGCACAACCCGAGCGCCACGGTCTGGACCGGGGCAGAGATGCAAAAGCTGGCCGAGCTGCTGGCCCCGACCGACGTGTTGCTGATTTCCGACGAGGTCTACGAACACATGGTCTTCGACGGCGCGGCGCATGTCAGCGCGGCGTCGATCCCCGCGCTGGCGGCGCGCAGCTTCGTCGTCAGCAGCTTCGGCAAGACCTATCACGTCACCGGCTGGAAGGTCGGCTACGTGGTCGCCCCGGCGCCGCTGATGGCCGAATTCCGCAAGGTGCACCAGTTCAACGTGTTCACCGTCAACACCCCAATGCAGCATGGTCTGGCGCGCTACATGGCCGATCCGCGGCACTATCTGGAGCTGCCCGGTTTCTACCAGCGCAAGCACGACCTGTTCCGCGCTGGTCTGCAGCAAACGCGGCTGCGCATGCTGCCGAGCGAAGGCAGCTACTTCCAGTGCGTGGATTACAGCCGGGTCAGCGACCTGAAGGAAGCTGCCTTCTGCGAGTGGCTGACCACCGAGATCGGCGTGGCGGCGATCCCGCTGTCGGCCTTCTATGCCGACGGCTACGAGCAGCATATCGTGCGGCTGTGCTTCGCCAAGCGCGACGAAACGCTGCAAAGCGGGCTGGCTCGGCTGCAGAAGCTCTAGGACGCGGGGCCCTGCAGGCCCTGCGAGCGTGGGCGGCAGAAATCGGCGCCCGATTTCAGCCGTCCACGCTCCTAGAAGACCTGGCGCAGGGTCGCGCGCACCGGGGTCAGCTTGTCGGCCACGCCGTCCCGCAGAGTGGGGCCCTCGCTCAGGTCGAGGTCGACCGGGGCGGTCGGCCGGTCTTCGTGCGCCTCATCGGCTTCTACGCTGCCGGCCGAGAGGTTGTCGAAGATGGACGACGTCGGACTCAGGCTGAGTTCGCCGCCGGCCACCAGGGGCAGCAGCACATCAACGTCGGCAGCCGGCTGCGCATGCTGGTGCAGCAGGTCGCGGGCCACCGAGTACAGCGTCAGCACGTCCCTGTAGGCCGGCAGGTCGAAGAGCTCGCCGCTGTGCTTGCGGAACAGCAGATTCTCGAGCTCGGCCATCGCATCCAGCGGCTCGGTCCAGCAGGCCTGAAGCGTCGCCAGCACGGCGGCGTAGTCCTGCAGATCGCGCCCCTGTTCAGGATCGGCATCCCAGTGCGGTGCCACGGCGTTGAAACGCTGGCCGAAACGCTTGCGCATGCGCTCATAGGCCTCGAGGTCGCCGCGGCCTCGGTAGATTTCCAGCAGCTTCAGGTAGGGCAAGGGGCTGATGCCACCGCTGCTGCGCAGGTGCGACATCAACAGGTCGACGGCGGCGTCCTCCTCGCCAAGCACCAAGAAGAACTCGGCCTGCTGCTCCAGGTCGATCAGTTCGTCCACGCTGACGGGCCGGGTCAGAGACTCCTCGACCAACGACAACGGCGCAAACACCGCCGTGCGCAGGGACGGCGCTGTTGCATCCGGCTGCGGCTGGCTGGCAGGCGCTGGCGGCGCTGCAATGGCGGGCACGTCCGCAGTGCCCGCCGGCGGCAGCGGCGGCGGGCACTCGGCGGCAAACCCTGCAGCCTGGGCCGGAGTCGCCTGCGCCGCTGAAGCCTGAACGGCGGCCTGCCACCAAGCGGCCTGGCGCTCGCGCGCCAGGGCGCGCACCTTCCAACCCAGCCACAGCGCCAGCGCCCCCAGCAGCAGCACCAGGGCGATCAATGCCGTCTGCACCTGCATCTGGTCCTCGGATTCACCGGCCAGGCGGGCGCGCAAATGGTCCATGGCGGCGCGGCTGGCAGCCGCATCGGCGCGCATCGTCTTCAGTTCGGATTCCACTGCCTGCAGCCGCTGCTCGGACGCCAAGGCCGCCGCCTGCGCCGCACTGGCCGCCTGTGCGGCCGAAGCCAGCGCCGCATCCTGGATGGCGACGGTCAGCGTTGCCGCGCGCAGCAGTTCGTCCGGCTCCTCCAGCTTCAGCCGCGGCGCCGCGTTCACGACGCTGCGCTCCGGCGCATCACGGCGTGCCAAGGCTGCGGCCGGCCGCGCCTTGGCCTGGGTACGCGCGGCCGCTGCATCTGGCTGCGCTTTGCGCGCACTGCTGCGCCGCTGGCCGGCCGGCGCGCTGGGATGCGCGGTGGCGGCCTTGCCCGGGGCACTCGACATCTGTGGCAGCGGCGTCTGCGATCGAGTTTGCGGCGGGGCGTCGATAGGGCCCGCAGCCGCAGTTTCCACCCCAGGCGGCGAGGTCGCCACGGGCATCGGCGCCGAGCCCTCGACGGATTCCGGCGGATCGGCAAAGACGACGAACTGCCTGGAAACCGAAGCGCGGCAGCCAACGACCAGATTCACCGCCACCAGCGGCTCGTTCACTGCCTGCGCACTGCGCAGGCGCACCCGCCACTCGTCGCCGGCGGCGGCGTGGCGCTCCACCGTGAGAGTTAGCGAGTCGGGCGCCAGGCGCTGGTCGCCAAGCTTCACATCGGCCCGAACGCAAGCCGACGTCAAGTCCTCGCCGGCGCTAAGGCGCACCGGCACACTCAGGTCGAGCGCCTGTCCTAAGGGAATCGAATCCGGTATGCGCCCGAAACCCAGTGCCGACACGTCGACGGCGGCCGCGATTCCACCGATGGCGAGGATCGCGATGCTCAGGGGCCGCTGGTACATGCGTGTGCGGTGGGCGTTGTCAGAGTCTCAAGCCACTCTAGCATGCAAGGTTACAAATTGCCCCCAGCCAGGCGCGGCGCAGCGTGCAGCAGCGCACGGTTAGCATAGGCGTCCGCATCGCAATCAAGAGGTTGTCGTATCGAAACCTCGCCCCAGTCGCCGAAATGAATGCCTCGACCCTGAGCGTCGAAGAGCGCCGCAACATCGATTCCGGCGCCTGGTTCTCGAAGCTCTCCGCACCCTTGCGAGAAGCCATCCTGGCGCGCTCCGTCGTGCGCCGGCTCAAGGACGGCGCGACGCTGGCCACACGCGGGGCCGCGGCCGAGGAGTGGTGTGGGGTGGCCATGGGCGCCGTGCGCATCAGCTCGGTGTCCTTGTCGGGTAAGCAGATCACGCTGACCTATGCGGAGCCGGGCGTGTGGTTCGGCGATATCTCGCTGTTCGATGGGCTGCCGCGCACGCACGATGCCGACGCCCATGGTCCGACCACGCTGCTGAGCGTGCGCAAGCCGGATTTCAAGCAGCTGCTGGAACAGCACGTAGAGCTGTACGATGCGTTGCTGCGCCTGAACTGCCGCCGCCTTCGGCTGATGTTCAACCAGTTCGAGGACCTGAACACCCGCCCGCTCCAGGCCCGTCTGGCAAAGCAGATCATCCTGCTGGCCAAGAGCTATGGCATCGCCCAGGGCGAGGAGATCCGCATCGGCCTGCAACTGGCCCAGGAAGATCTTGCGCAGCTGCTGGGCGCATCGCGCCAGCGCGTCAATCAGGAGCTCAAGGGCTTCGAGCGCGAGGGCGCGGTGCGCGTCGAGCCGACGCGGCTGGTGGTACTGTCGCGCGACAAGCTGCTGCAGATCGCCGAGCGCTGAAGGCGCCGGCGTAACGGGGACTCGTGCATGGATCAGTTTCAAGGTACCAAGCCGCTGGGCGGCACACACGGCTTCGACAGTGGCGCGCTGCAGGCCTACCTGACCCAGCACCTGCCTGGCTTCGCCGGGCCGCTGACGGTGGAACAGTTCAAGGGCGGGCAGTCCAACCCTACCTACAAGCTGCTGACACCAGGCGCCACTTACGCCATGCGCGCCAAGCCCGGGCCGGTGGCCAGGTTGCTGCCGTCGGCCCATGCCATCGAGCGCGAGTTCCGCGTCATGGGCGCGCTCGCCGGCAGCGGGGTGCCGGTGCCGAAGATGCACCTGCTGTGCGACGATGAATCGGTGATCGGCCGCGCCTTCTACGTGATGGAGTTCGTGCAGGGCCGCGTGCTGTGGGAGCAGTCGCTGCCCGGCATGACGCGCGAGCAGCGCGGCGCCATCTATGACGAAATGAACCGCGTGATCGCGGCCATGCACCGCATCGACCCGGCCGCGGTGGGCCTGGCCAACTACGGCAAGCCGGGCAACTACTTCGAGCGCCAGATCGGCCGCTGGATCAAGCAGTACCAGGCCTCGATCACCGGCCCGAACGAGGCCATGGACAGGCTGATCGAATGGCTGCCGGCGCACATCCCGCCCGGCGCCCGCGATGAATCGATGGTCTCCATCGTGCACGGCGACTTCCGCCTGGACAACCTGATGTTCCACCCCTACGAGCCCCGGGTGCTGGCGGTGCTGGACTGGGAACTTTCCACCATCGGCCACCCACTGGCCGACTTCAGCTACCACTGCATGTCCTGGCATATCCCGCCGGGCAGCTTCCGCGGCATTGGCGGGCTCGACCATGCGGCGCTGGGCATACCGGTGGAATCGGAGTACATCCGCCGGTACTGCGAACGCAGCGGCCGCGGCACGCCAGCGTCGCTGAAAACCGACTGGAACTTCTACCTGGCCTACAACCTGTTCCGCCTGGCGGCCATCGTGCAGGGCATTGCCAAGCGGGTGGAGGCAGGCACCGCGGCCAGCGAACAGGCCCGCCAGTCGGGCGCCGCGGCCAAGCCGCTGGCCGAACTGGGTTGGCGCTTCGCCCAGGCGCTTTGAGTCCCCGGCGCGGCCCCTCGACGGACAGCCCCGCTCAGTCAGAGACCGAGTTCGCTCAGGCCGGGGTGGTCGTCCGGCCGCCGCCCCAGGGGCCAACGGAACAGCCGCTGCGCCTCGCCGATCGGCAGGTCGTTGATGCTGGCGTAGCGCCGGCGCATCAGGCCCTGCCCCGTGAACTCCCAGTTCTCGTTGCCGTAGCTGCGGTACCAGTGGCCGGAATCGTCGTGCCATTCGTACGCAAAGCGCACCGCGATGCGTTCGCCGCCGAAGGCCCACAGCTCCTTGATCAGCCTGTAGTCGATCTCGCGCGCCCACTTGCGCTGCAGGAACTGCCGCACCTGCTCTCGCCCCACCGGGAACTCGGCGCGGTTGCGCCAAACCGTGTCCTCGGTGTAGACGCCGGCCACGCGGTCGGGGTCGCGGCTGTTCCAGGCGTCCTCGGCGCCGCGCACCTTCTGGATCGCGCTGGCTTCGGTGAAGGGCGGCAGCGGCGGGAGGGGAGATTCCATCGTCCGTCTCCGTTCACCAGCCAATGGCCTTGGGCAGCCAGGTGGCGATCTTCGGGTACAGGAACACCAGCGTCAGCGTGATGCCCTGCAACACGATGAAGGGCAGGACGCCCTTGTAGATGTCCTTGATGCTAACCTCGGGCGGCGCCACGCCCTTCAGATAGAACAGCGCCCAGCCGAAAGGCGGCGTCAGGAACGACGACTGCAGGTTCACGGTGATCAGCATCGCCAGCCACACCGGATCCACGCCCTGGTTCACCAGCACCGGCAGGAACAGCGGAACGGCGATGTAGCTGATCTCGATCCACTCGATGAAGAAGCCCAGCACGAAGATCAGCGCCATCATGAACCAGATGTCGCTGTTAACGCCGCCGGGCAGCCACTCGAACATGCGCACGATCAGGTCCTCGCCGTGCAGGCCGCGGAAGGCCAGCGCGAAGACCTGAGCCATCATCAGGATGAACATCATGACGGCGGTGATCTTGGTGGTCTCCAGCGCCACGTCGCGCAGCACCGCCCACTTGAAGCGGCCGGCGCCCACGGTGATCAGGACGGCGCCCAACGCACCCATCGACGCGGCCTCGGTCGGTGCGGCGATGCCGCCGACGATGCTGCCCAGCACGGCTACCACCAGCATGATGGGCGGCACCACCACCTTCCAGAAGCGCACCCAAAGCTGGCGGCGGCTGACGGCATCGCGTTCGGCCTGCGGCAGCGGGGGCATCAGGTCGGGCTTGAGCATGCCCAGCACCAGCAGGAAGACGATGTAGACACCCGCCAAAAGCAGCCCGGGGCCCACCGCGGCGGCGAAGAGCGTGCCCACCGACAGCTGCATGATGTCCGACAGCAGGATCAGGATCAGGCTCGGCGGGATGATCTGCCCCAGCGTGCCCGATGCGCAGATGGCGCCGCAGGCCACGCTCTTGTTGTACCCGCGGCGGATCAGCGTGGGCAGTGTCAGCAGCCCCAGCGTGATGATGGTGGCGCCGACGATGCCGGTGGTGGCACCCATCAGCACGCCGAACAGGATGATCCCCACGCCCATGCCGCCGCGCACACCGCCGGCCAGGTGACCCATCACGTCCAGCAGGTCGTCGGCCAGGCGCGACTTCTCGAGCATCACGCCCATGAAGACGAACAGCGGGATCGCCATCCACTGGTAACCGGACACCACGCCGTAGATACGCGCCGGCAGCAGATTGAAGAGCAAGTCGCCGAAGCCGAGCCAGCCGAACAGGAAGCCCACGGTGGCGAGGGTGACCGCCACCGGCACGCCCAGCATCAGCAGGGCGAAAAAGCCCACCAGCATGAAGATGGCGTAGGTCTGCTGCTCAAACACCGGCCACCTCCCGGCGTTGCCGCTCCTTGAGCACCAGGCGCAGCAGGGCCGCCAGCGCCTGCAGCGCCAGCAGCGTGAAGCCGATCGGAATCAGGCCTTTCACCATCCAGCGCAAGGGGATGCCGCCCGGGTCGGGCGAGCCTTCGCCGATGCTGTAGGACTGCATCACATACGGCCACGACAGCTTGACGAACAGGCCGGCGATCAAGAGCATCAGCACACCCGACAGCAGATCCACGGCGAACTTCAGGCGCGGCCGGAAGTTGGCGTAGAAGATGTCGACCCGTACGTTGTCGCCGCGCTGGATGGCGTAGCTCATTCCCAGCAGGATGACGGCGGCCAGCAGATGCCACTCCAGCTCCTGCGACCACACCGAGCCGAAGCTGAAGGCATAGCGCAGCAGCACGTTGGTGGCCACCAGAGCGATCATCGCCAGCGCCAGGTACAGCGTGGCCCGCCCGACGCCGTCAATCAGCGCCTCGATGCGCGCCGCCAGCCGGACCGGCGCACCCTGCTGATGCAGCATCAGCCGCGCACCTTGATGTGGTACGCCTCTTCGCTGACCTCGGCCCAGCGGTCGTACTTGAGCTTGAAGGCCATGTACGAGTCATGCACCTTCTTCGTGATCGGGTCCTTGGCCACGGCTTCGGCCAGCACCTTGTCGGTCTCGGCGCGAAGCGCCTTGATCACCGCGTCGGGCAGGGGCTTGGCGATCACGCCCTGGTTCTTGATCAGGTCCTCCATGGCCTCGGAGTTCTGCTTCTGGCACCAGGCCTCGCCGATCACGTTGCAGGCCGCTGCGGCGTTCTCGACAATGGCCTGCAGGTCCTTCGGCAGCTTCTGCCAGGCTGACCTGTTGATCAGCAGCTCGGACACCGTGGCCGACTCGTGCCAGCCTGTGGTGTAGTAATACTTGGCGGCTTTCTGCAGGCCGAGCCGGCGGTCCTGGAACGGGCCGACGAACTCGGCGGCATCGATGACACCTCGCTCCAGCGCCGGGAAGATCTCCCCACCGGGCAGCACCTTTACGTCCACGCCCAGGCTGGCGTAGACCCTGCCGGCCAGGCCGGGAATGCGCATCTTCAGGCCCCTCAGGTCGGCGACGGAGTTGATCTCCTTCTTGAACCAGCCGCTCATCTGCACGCCAGTGTTGCCGCAAGGCATGGCCACCATGCCGAAGGGCGCGTAGACCTCGTTCCACAGGTCGATGCCGCCGCCGTCGTAGAGCCAGCCGTTCATGCCCTGGAAGTTCAGGCCGAAAGGCACCGCGGTGAAGTACTGCGCCGCGGCCGTCTTGCCGGTCCAGAAGTAGCTGTTGGCATGGTTCATCTCCACCGTGCCGGCACGCACTGCGTCGAAGCCCTCGAACGCGGGGATCAGCTCACCGGCGCCGAACACCTGGATGTTCAGCCGCCCGTTGGACATCTCGCGGATGCGCTTGGCCAGGTCGGTGGCCGAGCCCGGGCCTTCCATGTAGAACGGCGCGCCCTTGCCGTAGGCGCTGGTCATCTTCCAGTTGAAGGTCTGCTGGGCAGATGCGACGGCCGGCACGGCCACCGCGGCGCCGGCAAGACCGGCCTTGAGGATTTGACGACGACCCTGCATGGGAGCTCCTGGAAGTAGATGGAAAAGGAATCAAGCGGACGCCGCGCTCGGCCCGCTTGGAGATCAGTAAGTCTTGTAGGGCAGGAACTTGCCGCTCATCGTGATGCTGACGCGGTCGCCCTTCGGGTCGGCTTCGCGCTGCAGGTCCATGCGGAAGTCGATGGCGCTCATGATGCCGTCGCCGAACTCTTCGTGGATAAGCTCCTTGAAGGTGGTGCCGTAGACGCTGACGAGCTCGTAGAAGCGGTAGATCAGCGGATCGGTGGGCACGCTGGTCGGCAGGCTGCCCTTGTAGGGCACCACCTTCAGCCACTGCGCCTCGGCTTCGCTCAGGTCGAAGATCTTGGCCAGCACGGCGGCCTGCGCGTCGTCGAAGGTCATCTGGCCCAGGCAGCCTGCCGTGACCCATTCCTTGCTCAGGCCCACCTGCGTGGCCACATCGGCCCATTTGATGCCCTTGGCCACCTTGGTGGCGATGATCTTCTCTGTGACGTCGATGCGGTTCATGCAATTCTCCTGAGGGGGACGGGTTGGACAGGGGCAGGCTCGGGGTCGGACGGGCCGGGGCTCACCTCGGCAGGCTGAACCGGCGCGCGGCCATGCGACAGGTCCTTAGACCGCGCCACCAGGAAGTCGACCAGGTGGTTGCGGATGCGGTAGTACTGCGGGTCGTGGTGCAGCGTCGCGCGCTGCCGCGACCGGGGCATGGTGTTGCGCACGATCTCCGCCACGCGCGCCTGCGGGCCGTTGCTCATCAGCAGGATGCGGTCGGCCAGCAGGATGGCCTCGTCCACGTCGTGCGTGATCATGAACACGGTCTGCCTCGTCTGGGCGCAGATGCGCAGCAGTTCGTCCTGGATGGTGCCCCGCGTCAGCGCGTCCAGCGCGCCGAAGGGCTCGTCCAGCAGCAGCATGCGGGGCTCGATCGCAAAGGCGCGGGCGATGCCCACGCGCTGCTTCATGCCCCCGGAAAGCTGTGACGGCTTCTTGTCCAGCGCCGCCCCCAGGCCGACCAGCTGCACGTATTTCTCGACGTGGGAGGCCACCTGGGCGCGCGGCCACTGCGGCCACTTGCTGCGCACCGCGAAGGCGATGTTGTCGCGCACGCTCAGCCAGGGCATCAGCGCATGGCCCTGGAAGACCACGCCCCGGTCCAGGCCCGGCGCCACCACCTCGCGCCCATCCATGAACACATGGCCGGTGCTGGCCGTCTCCAGACCGGCCAGCGCGTTGAGGATGGTGGTCTTGCCGCAGCCGCTGTGGCCGATGATGCAGACGAACTCGCCTTCGGACAGGCTGAAGTTCACGCCTTCGAAGACCGGCTCCGCGCCGTAGGCCTTGCCCAGGTTTTCGACCTGGAGGAATTCACTCGGCATAGGTCACCGCCTTCTGCGCGCGGGCATACACCTGGTCGAGCGCCATCCCTACCAGGCCGATGGTCAGGATGGCGAAGATCACGTTGGGCAGCGAGAGGTTGTTCCACTCGTTCCAGACGAAGTAGCCGATGCCGGTGCCGCCCACCAGCATCTCGGCGGCCACGATGACCAGCCAGGCGATGCCCATGCTGATGCGCATGCCCGTGAGGATGGTCGGGGCCGCGGCCGGCAGGATCACCTGCAGCGCCTTGCGCAGGGGCTGCACCTCCAGCGTGCGCGCGACGTTCAGCCACTCGCGCCGCACACCCGCCACGCCGAAGGCCGTGTTGATCAGCATGGGCCAGACCGAGCAGATGAAGATGACGAAGATGCCGCTGGCGGCGCTGTCCTTGATGGTGTAGAGCGCCAGCGGCATCCAGGCCAGTGGCGAGATCGGCTTGAGCACCTGGATGAAGGGGTCCAGCGCCCGGTAGAGCAGGGGGCTCATGCCGATCACGAAGCCCAGCGGAATGGCCACCAGTGCGGCCAGCAGGTAGCCCAAACCCACCCGCCCCAGGGAGTAGGCGAGTTGCAGGCCGATGCCCTTGTCGTTGGGTCCGTTGTCGTAGAACGGCGACGACAGGTGGTGCGCGATGGTGGACCCCATCTGCATCAGAGTCGGGAAACCGGACTTCTGAGCGCTGGCTTCGGCGCCCGCCGCAGCGCCCGGGTCCTTGCCCATCAGCTTGGCGTATTCGATCTGCTCTGCGGTCATGGCCACGGGCTTGGCCGGGGCCGCCGCGGGGTTGAGGGTGGCCAGATGCCACACCAGCAGCATCAGGCCGAGCAGCAACAGCGACACCAGCGCGGCGCGCGCGCGCTCGCCGCGCATCAGGGCGTTCAGGGTCGACATGGCCACGCGGGCTCAGGTGCGCTTGATGGCGAAGCTGGCCACGTACTCGTCGGGCTTGGCGGGGTCGAACACCTTGCCCATCACCGTGATCTTCGGGTACGCATTGCCTGCGGGCGGCTTCATGTCCAGCGCCGCCATCTGCTTTCGCGCATCCGTCAGCAGGAAGACCCGCTCGGCGATCTGCCGGTAATTCACATCACCCTTCACATAGCCCCAGCGCTTCATCTGGCTGAGCATCCACACGGCCATGCTCTGCCAGGGGATGGGGTCGAAGTCGGCGCGGTCGGGCACGTTCTGCACCTTGCCCAGGCCGTC
>JBEIHU010000041.1:0-22727 GCA_040381175.1 Burkholderiaceae bacterium | reverse complement strand
GCGCGGCGCTGACGCCGGCATTGGACGCTGACGCCCACGTGGCCGACGTGACCGACCTGGTGGAGGCGCTCGATCTGCAGAAGGTGGTACTTGTGCTGCACTCCTACGCCGGGTTGCTGGGCCCGGCGCTGCAGGCCAATCTGGGTGAGCGCATCGTGCACCGCTGCTTCGTCGAAGCTGTGGTGCCGGTGCCCGGCCAGTGCATGCTCGACTTGGTGGCGCCGGCGGCAGCGCAGCGCTTCGCGCGGGCTGTGCAGGAACATGGCAACGGCTGGCTCCTGCCGCCACCCGACCCTGTGCAGTTCCAGTTGGGCCCGGCCGTGGCGGCCATCGACGTGGCGCGCCGCCTGACGCCGCACCCCTGGCGCAGTTTCACCACGCCAGTACGCGCAGCGCAGTCCGACGTGCTCGCACACGCCGGCAGCTATGTGCTGTCCACCGACCGCGACCCCCAACCCTATGCCGGCTTTGCTGCCACAGCGCAAGCGGCCGGCTGGCCGCTCACGCGCATGCCTGGCGGCCACCTGCTGATGCTGACTCAGCCCGCCGCGCTGGCCAGCCTCTTGGTGTCGATGGCGAACGCTTCATAGGAGACGTCCATCGAAACCAAGAACACCGTCGGCCTGATTGTCGGCTTTGCCGCCGGCATTCCGGTGGCGCGACCGGCCGCTGTGGGTCGATCGCCGGCCTACGTGAACAGCCGCTGACCGGCTCCCCGATTCGTGAAAGTGGACCACCAGAAAGCGGGTACTCGCCACCGGCTCCTCGCGCTGCGTTGCTGTCCGCCAGTTCTCTTCAGTTCGTCAGGACGACGAACTGCAAGGCGCTGCACAAGGCAGTGTTGCAAGGGAACACTGCGCTCAGCCGACGCGCTCGAGCCGGTAGTCGAGCCCACGCATCGACTCGATGATGTGCTCGGCGTGCGCCGCGCCGCGCGTGCGCACCACCACGTCGATCTGCGCGCGCTCCACCGACAGCGTGGTGAAGGCGCGCTGGTGCTGCACCTCGTCGATGTTGGCGCCCAGCCGGGCCAGCTGCGCCGCCACGTCGGCCAGCGAGCCGGGCACGTCGCGCACGTCGAAGCGCAGCCGCACCAACCGGCCGGACTTGACCATGCCGCGCTGGATGATCTCGGCCAGCACCAGCGGCTCGATGTTGCCGCCACACAGCACCAGGCCCACCTTGCGGCCGGCGAAGCGCTCGCGGTGCTTGAGCAACGCAGCCAGGCCGACGGCACCCGCGCCTTCGACCACGGTCTTCTCGATCTCCAGCAGCAGCAGGATGCCCTGCTCGATGTCGTCCTCGCCCACCAGCAGCATGTCGTCGACAAGCTGCCGGATCAGCGGCAGCGTCAGCGATCCGGGCGACTTGACGGCAATGCCGTCGGCGATGGTGGCTTGGCCGCATCCGTGCGGCCGGCCGTGGTAGGCGGCCCACACCGACGGAAAGCGCTCGGCCTGCACGCCGCAGACCTGGATGCCGGCGCGCAGCGCGCGCGCCGCAGTGGCCATGCCGCCGATCAAGCCGCCACCGCCCACCGCCACGACCAGCGTATCGATGTGCGGCTGATCCGCCAGCATTTCCAGCGCGATGGTGCCCTGCCCGGCCATGACGGCGAGGTCGTCGTAGGGGTGCACCAACGTCAACCCGCGCGCCTGGGCCAGCTCCAGGCCGCGCAGCCGCGCGTCGTCGAAGGTGTCGCCGGCCTGCACCACCTCGGCGCCGAAGCGCAGGGTGTTGTCCACCTTCACTGCCGGCGCGAAGCGCGGCATGACGATGGTGGCCGGCACACCCATGCGCTGCGCGTGGTAGGCCACGCCCTGCGCGTGGTTGCCCGCCGATACCGCCAGCACGCCGCGGGCGCGTTCTTCGGCCGTCAGCTGGGCCATCTTGTTGAGCGCGCCGCGCTCCTTGAACGAAGCCGTGAACTGGTGATTCTCGAACTTGAGGTAAACCTCGCAGCCGCACATCACGGACAGCGTGCGCGAATGCAGGCAGGGTGTATCGACCACCTGGCCGCGCAGCCGCTCGGCGGCGGCGCGGATGTCGTCGATGCCCAGCGGCGCGCTCACCATGCGGCTTCCAGGATCTCGACCAGCTGCGCCACGCGTTCGATCTTGCGCGGGTTGGTGCGCACCCAGGGGATGGCCATGCCCTTCTCCGCCAGGATCGGCAGCCGGCTGCGCTCGATGCCCAGCTGGCCGATGCGCGTGGGCAGGCCCAGGCGGGCGACCAGCGCCTCCACCTGGTCGGCGGCCGGCCGCGACGCATCGCCCAGCGCTGCGGCCACCTCGGCCAGCTGCGGCGCGCAGGCCTCGGCGTTGTAGCGCATCACGGTGGGCAGCAGCACGCAGGAGGTGATGCCGTGCGGCACGCCGGAATCGGCCCCCAGCGCATGGCCCAGGCCGTGGCTGGCGCCGTAGTCGGTGCGGCGGATGCCCATCGAAGCCAGCCACGCGCCCATCTGCGCATCGAGCCTTGCGTCCAGGTCCTGCGGATCGGTGGCATAGCGCGTCAGCGCCCGGCCCAGCAGCGCCAGAGCGCGCACGCTGGTGGCGTCGATCAGCGGCTGGGCGTTGATCGAGCACAGCGATTCCACCGCATGGTCCACCGCGCGGATGCCGGTGGACAGCCACAGCCGCTCGGGCGTGTGCACGGTGATGCGTGGATCGAGGATCACCGCCGCGGCGCCGATCCAGGTGCCGGTGTAGCCCTGCTTGGTGCCGAAGCGGGTGTCGGTGCAGCCGCCCAGGTCGCTGAACTCGGCGCCGGACAGCGTGGTCGGCACGGCGATCTGCCGGCACGGCGGCATGCGCGGCTGCGGCGTCACGCGCGTGCCGTCAGGCTCGACGCGCATGTGCCACTGGCTCATCGCATCGACGTCGTCCACGCCCTCGGCAAGGCAGACCAGCGCCACCTTCACCGTGTCGATCACCGTGCCGCCGCCGATGCTGACGATCAGGTCGGCCTGCGTGGCGCGCAGCTGCCGCGTCAGCGCCAGCACGGTGTCGCGCGGCGTGTGCTCGATGCATTCGTCGAACAGGCCCACCACCTTGGCCTGCACCGGCGCCAGCGCGTGGTTCACCGCGGCGGTGTGGCGGTTCAGCGAGCGGCTGGTCACGACGAAGAGGCGCTGGGCGCCGCGCTGCGCCACCTCGGCGGCGATGCCCTCGGCGGCGCTGAGGCCGAAATGCACGCGCTCTTGCGCCAGGAAGTTGAAGACGCCGGTTCTCATCGGGAGCTCTCCTCGGTTGATTCGCCCCGCGCAGCGGTCTCGCGGCGGTAGCTTTCGTAGCCAGGCTGGTCCACCGCCAGCTTGTCCAGCGTGGTCTGCCACAGGTGCTCGGCCAGGCCGGGCGTGTGCAGGCCGATCGCTCCGGCGGCGATGCGCTCGCACAGCAACCGGTTCAGTTCGTGCAGCAGGCCATCGCGCTGCAGCAGCGCACGCAGCCGCTGCAGTTCGGCGGCCTCGGCCGCCGGGGCCAGCTGCAGCTGGCGGCGCACGATGTCCAGCGCATTGGCCGCCACGCGCGCCAGGTAGGCGGCATGGCCGGGCAGCTGCGGCAGCGCCTGCTCGCGCAGGTACATGGAGACGGCCGCGAGCAGGTCGTCGGGGTCGGGCCGCTGGTGCATCAGGCCGCCTCGCGAGCACGCGGCGCCCGCGGCGCCAACAGCGCCAGCAGGTCGATCTCGGTCTCGGAGGCGCGCCGCCCGATGGCGGCGCGCTCGACATTGCGCTCGGCCCCGCTCAGGTAGGCGTGGGCCATCGACTGGCAGATCACGCCCCACTTCAGCGAGCCGAACACTTCCCAATAGTGCACGCGCGCCGGGTCGACCCGGCCGCCGGCCTCGGCATAACCGGCGAACAGCTGCTCGCGCGTGCCGAAGCCGCCCACGGGCAGCTCGTGGCGGCCGAAACGCCAGCTGTTCACGCACAGCCAGCCCAGGTCCTCCATCGGGTCGCCCCAGTGCGCCAGCTCCCAGTCGAGCACGGCGCGCAGGCCATCCTCGCCGACCATCAGGTTGCCATTGCGGAAGTCGCCGTGCACCGGCGCGAGCTCGATGTCGCCGGCCGGTGCGTGTGCCCTCAGCCATTGCAGCGCCAGCTCGAACACCGGCTGGTGCAGGCCGTGGCCACGGTACTGCTGCTCGTAGTGCGCCAGTTCGTCGACCGGCGCCGCGCGGCGCAACGGCGGCAGCGCCGCCGCAGGCATTCGATGGATGCGTGCCAGCGACAGGCCGCACTGGCGCGCGAGGCCTTGGCGCGCGGACGCCAGGCGTGCGTCGCCGACGATGCGCCGGCCTAGCGTCTCGCCCTCGACGCGCTGCATCACGTAGCCCTCGCCGATGCCGTGCGCAGGCTGCAGCAGCACCACCACCGCGGGCACCGGCACGCCGGCGTCGGCCGCGGCCGATTGCAGCGCGGCTTGCTGCGCCAGCGTGGCATGGCCGGCCTCGCGCGCATCGGCCCCGGCCGGCGCGCGGCGCAGGATCAGCGGCAGCGTGTCCCCATCGGCCAGCCGCAGGTCGAAGGACCAGGTCTCCTGGCTGGCGCCACCCGACAGCCGATTCAGTGCCTCGACGGCCTCGCCCTTCGCATGCAGGCGCGGCGCGAGCGCCTGCAGGCCCTGCCGCACAAGCTCTTGCTCGGGCGTGACCATCGGTACCTCAAGCTCCCCAGGACCGGAACTCCGAGGCCGGGTCGGCGGCCTGCTCCGCGGGCACGCTGCCGCCGCGCTCGAGCAGCTTCTTCGCGGTGACGTAGGCCGCAGGGTCGCTCATCGCGTCCACCGCCAGCAGTTGACCGCCGCGGTAGTACCAGACCGACTGGCTGCGATCGGTCTTGCCCGGGCGCACGACGACCTGGTCGTAGCCAGTGTTCAGGCCGGCGATCTGCAGCTTGCAGTCGTACTGGTCGGACCAGAACCACGGCAGCGCGGCATAGGGCTTGTGCTGGCCGGCCACCGTGTGCGCGGCCGTGGCGGCCTGGTCGTTGGCGTTCTGCACCGATTCGAGCCGGATCCGCCGGCCGCGGTAGTCGAAGCTGCAGCAATCCCCGGCGGCGAGGATCGCCGGGTCCGAGCTTTGGCACAGCGCATCCACGACGATGCCGTTGTCCACCGCCAGGCCAGCCGCCTCGGCCAGCTCGACGTTGGGCACCACGCCGATGCCGACCAGCACCACGTCGGCGTCGATGCGGCTGCCGTCTTCCAGCTCGGCCCCGCAGACGCGCCCGCCGTCGGCCAGCAGCCGGCGCAGCGCCGCTCCCTCGCGCAGGTCCACGCCGCGCTCGCGGTGCAGCGCGCGGAAGTAGTCCGAGGTGGCGGGCGCGGCCACGCGCTGCAGGATGCGCGGCGCGGCCTCGAGCAGCGTCACCCGCAAGCCCTTGCCCACGGCCACGGCGGCAGCCTCCAACCCGATGTAGCCGCCGCCGACGACCAGCATGCGCCGTCCGGCCAAAAGGTGAGGGGCCAGCGCATCGGCGTCGGCCAGGTTGCGCATCAGCAGCACACTCTGCAGTTCGCCGCCAATGGCTGCCGGCAGTCTGCGGGGTCGAGCGCCAGTCATCAGCACCACACGGCTGTAGGCCAGCACCTCGCCGCCGGCCAGCCGAAGGCACCGGGCCCGGCGGTCGATGGCCTCGACGCGCTGGCCCAGGCGCAGCTCGATGCTCTGCTCGTCGTACCAGGCGGCAGCGCGGATGAGGATTTGCTCCACCGGCAAGGCATCGGCCAAGTACTTCTTGGACAGCGGCGGGCGGTGGTACGGCGGCACCGGCTCCTCGCTGACCAAGACCACGCGGCCTTGGTAGCCAGCACGGCGCACGCTGTTTGCGAACGCGGCGGCGGCATGGCCTCCACCTACCAGCACCACGGGCGCCGTTGCTTCCATCGACAGGACTCCAGAGGAACGCGACTGCACAAGAGGGATCGTTCAGGGCATCGCTTGCTGCGCTTCACTATACCGACGCTGGGGCGGCGTCCGCGTCGGCGCCCCTGATTGGGGAAAGCCCCCATGGGTGCGCGACAGACCGCAGGCGCAAAGTGGTGCATTCTTCCGGTCGTCCGCGCCTGCGGCGTCTTGCGGGGCGTTTCGTGTTCTGGCACTGATCGTGCTTGCCGATTCAACATCCTTCATTCGAGGTAACTCCATGTCACTGAAGTCCGTAGCCCGACGCACTCTGCTGGCAAGCTTGTGCAGTACTTCGCTGATCACGTTGCCGGCGATTGCGCAACAGAACGTGCTCAAGGTCGTGCCGCACTCCAACCTGGCGGTGCTCGACCCGATCTGGACCACGGCCTACATGAGCCGCAATCACGGCTACATGATCTACGACACCCTGTTCGGCACCGATGCCAACGGCCAGGTCAAGCCGCAGATGGTGGAGAGCTGGACCGAGAGCCCGGACAAGCGGCTTTGGACCTTCAAGCTGCGCAAGGGCCTGGAATTCCACGACGGCCCGCCGGTCACTGGCGAAGACGTGATCGCGAGCCTGCAGCGCTGGGGCAAGCGCGACGCGATGGGCTCGGCGCTGATGCAGTTCGTCACGAAGATGGATTCGCCCTCGCCCGACACCTTCCGCATCTTCCTGGGCGAAGCCAACGGCTTCATGATCGAAGCATTGGGCAAGCCCAGTTCGAACGTGCCCTTCATCATGCCCAAACGCATCGCCGAGACCGATGCCTTCAAGCAGATCGAAGAGCACATCGGCTCGGGTCCGTACGTGTTCAAGCGCGACGAGTTCAAGCCTGGCGACAAGGCGGTGTACCTGAAGAACCCGAAGTACGTGCCGCGCAGCGAGCCGCCCAGCGGCACCACTGGCGGCAAGGTCGTCCATGTAGATCGCGTCGAGTGGAACCTGGCGCTGCGCGATGCACAGGCCCAGCTCAGTGCGCTCCAGAAGGGCGAGGTCGACATCATCGAGAGCCTGGGCTTCGACTTCTTCGAGGCGGCCAAGACCGACGCGAACATCCAGTTGCCCAAGTACAGCAACTACGGCCTGCAGTACATGGCCCGCTTCAACCACCTGGCCAAGCCCTTCGACAACCCGAAGGTCCGCCAGGCGGTGATCGCCGCCTTCAACCAGGACGCATTCCTGCGCGCCCAGGTGGGCGTCAAGGAGCTGTTCAAGCCGTGCGGCTCGATGTTCATCTGCGGCACGCCCTATGGCAGCCTGACGGGCAGCGAACTGCAGATGAAGAGCAACATGAAGAAGGCGCAGGACCTGTTGAAGGCCAGCGGCTACGACGGCACGCCCATCGTCATCCTCAAGCCCACCGACCTGGCCAGCATCCAGAAGCTACCCGATGTGGCCGCGCAGCTGATGCGCCAGGCCGGCTTCAAGGTCGACCTGCAGGCGATGGACTGGCAGACGCTGGTGGGCCGCCGTGCCAAGAAGGACGCCCCGGACAAGGGCGGCTGGCATATGTTCCTGACCGCGTGGCAGACCTACGACGTGTGGAACCCGATCGCCAACCCCACGACCGACACGCGCGGGGAAAAGAGCACTTGGTTCGGCTGGGCCACCGACGACAAGCTGGTCGAGTTGCGCAACCAGTTCATGCGCGCCACCGACGACGCCTCCAAGAAGAAGCTGGCCGACCAGATGCACGCGCGCATGTTCGAAATCGGCACGCACGTCGTACTGGGTGAATTCCAGCAACCGATGGCCGCGCGCAAGAACGTCACCGGGTTCTTCGTGACCAATGGCAACATCTACTGGAACCTGAAAAAGAACTAGCCGACAAGCTCCGGCGGCCGACTGGCGGCCGGAGCCCTCAGGGGCTGCTGACCTGCAGCCGGCCGGGCCGACGGATGCGCGCCAGGGCCGTGACTGAGCTGTTCCACAGGTCGGCTCCCCCTACAGGGCCCCCTGCCCGTTGCGATGCTGAACTTCCTCTTCCGACGCCTGCTGTCTACTGTTCCAGTGCTGCTGGTGGTCGCAGTGCTGGTGTTCCTGATGTTGCGCCTGACGCCAGGAGACCCGGCGGCGGTGCTGGCCGGGGACGCCGCCAACACCGAGCAGATCGCGCAGATCCGCGCCAATCTGGGGCTGGACCGCAGCATCCCCGAACAGTTCACCATCTGGTTCGGCCACCTGCTGACCGGTGACCTGGGGCAGAGCTATTACTACAAGATGCCGGTGACCACGCTGATCAGCCAGCGGCTGGAGCCCACGCTGTCACTGGCGCTGATCACCATCGCCATCGCGGTGGGCGTGGCGGTGCCACTGGGCGTGCTGGCGGCTTGGCGTTTCGGCGGCGCGCTGGACCGCACCTTGATGGGCTTCTCGGTGCTTGGCTTCTCGGTGCCGGTGTTCGTGCTGGCCTATGTGCTGATCTGGCTTTTCAGTCTCAAACTCGGCTGGCTGCCGGTGCAGGGCTACAGGCGCCTGTCAGAAGGCGTCGGGCCCTGGCTGTACCAACTGCTGCTGCCGGCGGTGACGCTGTCGGTGATCTACATCGCGCTGATCGCCCGCGTAACCCGCGCGTCGGTGCTGGACACGCTGGGCGAGGACTACATCCGCACCGCCCGCGCCAAGGGCCTGCCCGAAGTCAAGGTGCTGATGCGACATGCGCTGGCCAATGCCGCGGTGCCGATCGTCACCGTCATCGGCATCGGCATCGCGTTGCTGATCGGCGGCGTGGTGGTCACCGAGTCGGTGTATGCGATCCCCGGCCTCGGCCGGCTGACGGTGGATGCGGTGCTGGCGCGCGACTTCCCCACGATCCAGGGCGTGATCCTGTTCTTCAGCGTGGTCTACGTGATGATCAACCTGCTGGTCGACCTGTCCTACGTGTTCTTCGACCCGCGGATCCGCTACTAGGGGCCGCTGACTCATGACATGCACCCGCGTAGGGCCCCAATGAGCACGCCCGCCAACTTCGAAGCGCTGTCGGTCGAGTCGGCCACCGTCGTCACCCAGCCCAGCACCTGGCAGCGGGTGCGGCGCAACGGCTCGGTGCGCCTGGGCGGCATCGCGCTGCTGATCCTGGTGCTGGTGGCGATCTGCGCGCCGTTTCTGGGCACCGTGGATCCATCGCTGTTCGACCCCGCCAGCCGCGACCTGACGCCCGGAAAGACCGGAGAGATCACCACGCTCGAAGGCGAGACGCTGGAGCACCGCTTCATCATGGGCAGCGACAGCTTCGGGCGCGACATCTACAGCCGGGTGATCTACGGCACCAGGGTATCGCTGATCGTCGGCGTGGCCACCGCCGTGGTGGCGTTGGCCTTCGGCATCCTGTTCGGGCTGGTGGCCGGTTTCCTGCGCTGGCTCGACGGCCCGCTGATGCGCGTCATGGACGGGCTGATGGCCATCCCGGCGATCCTGATCGCGATTGCCCTGGTGGCGATGTGGCGAGGCAGCCTGCTGACCGTGGTGATCGCGATCGCGATTCCCGAGATACCGCGAGTGACCCGGCTCGTGCGCTCGCTCGTGCTGACCATTCGCGAAGAGCCCTATGTCGAAGCGGCGATCTCGCTGGGCACGCCGACCGCACTGATCATGTGGCGCCACATCCTGCCCAACACCGTTGCGCCGCTGATCGTGCAAGCCACCTTCATCTGCGCCTCGGGCATCCTGGTCGAGGCCATCCTGTCCTTCCTGGGCGTGGGCCTGCCGCCGGACATCCCCACCTGGGGCAACGTCATGGCCGAAGGCCGCGCGCAGTTCAACCAGTATCCGCACAACATCTTCTTCCCCGGGCTTTTCCTGGCGGTGACGGTGCTGGCGGTCAACATCCTGGGCGACGGGTTGCGCGACACGCTCGACCCGAAGATGGCCAAGAGGGTATGACGCCCGCCCCCGAAGCGTCTCCGCCGCTCCCCCCCAGGGGGGGCGAGACCGCGCCAAGCGAGCGCCTGCGCGCTCGCGAGTGGCTGTCGAGCGCCCGGTGTCTTGCCAGGCACCGGGAGCCCCTGGCGGACCGGCAGAGCCGGATCCGCGGCGGCCGCTTGGATAGGCCGGCTGCTCGCCCGGGCCTTTGCGTATGCGCGGATGGAAGACGTCCATGACGAGTTCGAATCCGATTCTCGAGGTACAGGACCTGACCATCGCGCTGCCCAAGGGCGGGGATCGCGCCACTGCGGTGCAGAAGGTGTCGTTCACCGTCGGCCGCAGCGAGATCGTCTGCCTGGTAGGGGAATCGGGCTCGGGCAAGAGCGTCATTGCCCAGGGCGTGATGGGCCTGCTGCCCAAGCAGTTGCCCGTCACGGGCGGGTGCATCCTGCTGCAGGGCGAGGACATCACTCACGCGCCCCTGGCCCGGCTGCGCGAGCTGCGCGCGACAAAGATCTCGATGATCTTCCAGGAGCCGATGACCGCGCTGAACCCGGTGATGACCTGCGGCGACCAGATCGACGAGGTGCTGGCCGAGCACACCAAGCTCAGCCCGGGCGAGCGCAGCGCCAAGGTGCGGGCCATCATCGAGGAGGTGCTGCTGCCCGACCCGGACCGCATGATGGCCAGCTATCCGCACCAGCTCTCGGGCGGGCAGCGCCAGCGCATCATGATCGCGATGGCGCTGGTGCTGGAGCCGGTGCTGCTGATCGCCGACGAGCCCACGACCGCGCTCGACGTGACGACACAGAAGCAGGTGCTCGAGCTGATGCTGCAGCTGCAGCGCCGGCACGGCACCGGCGTGCTGTTCATCACCCACGATTTCGGCGTGGTCGCCGAGCTGGCCCACCGCGTGGCCGTGCTTCGCCTGGGCGACCTGGTCGAAGTGGGCAGCAAGCACGACGTGCTGCAGCGCCCGCAGCACGACTACACCAGGATGCTGATCGGCTCGGTGCCGACGCTGCGGCTGCATGCGCGGCCCGCCGACGAGAACGCGCCGGTGGTGCTTTCGGCCAAGGGCCTGGCCAAGACTTATGTCGACAAGGGCTGGTTTGGCAAGGCGCGCACAGTGCATGCGGCGGCCGATGTCGACTTCGACATCCGCCGCGGCCAGACGCTGGGCATCGTCGGTGAATCGGGCTCGGGCAAGAGCACGGTGGCGCGCTGCGTGGTGCGGCTGATCGACCCCACCGCCGGGCATATCCGGCTGGGCAGCGACGACATCGCGCTGATGCCGCATGCGCAGCTGCGGCCCTTGCGCAAACGCGTGCAGATCGTCTTCCAGGATCCATACCGCTCCCTCAACCCGCGCCGCACCGTGGGCCAGGCGATGGTCGAAGGGCCGATGAACTACGGCATGCCGCGCAGCCAGGCCGAGGCCAAGGCCCGGGAACTGCTCAAGCTGGTGCGCATGGACGCGAGTGCGCTGGAGCGCTATCCGCACCAGTTCAGCGGCGGCCAGCGCCAGCGCATCTGCATCGCCCGCGCGCTGATGATGGACCCCGAGCTGCTGGTGGCCGACGAGGCCGTGTCGGCGCTCGACGTCTCGGTGCAGGCTCAGGTGCTGGAGCTGTTCGAGGAGATCAAGCTGCGGCTGAACCTGGCGATGCTTTTCATCACCCATGACCTGCGGGTGGCCTCGCAGGTGTGCGACTTCCTGGCCGTGATGAGCAAGGGCAAGGTGGTCGAGTACGGTCCGGCCCACAAGGTCTTCGGTTCGCCCCAGCACGAGTACACCCGAGCGCTGTTCAACGCGGCACCCGGACGGGACTTCGACTTCGGCAACGCCGGCGCCTGAGCGCGACGCGGGACCGGCCTCAAAAGGAGACAGCATGCGACTCCTGCTCGCGATGATGAAACACGAAACCAACACCTTCTCCCCTGTGCTGACCGACCTGGCGCGCTTTTCGCGCGCAGGCGGCAAGGCGCCCGATAGCGGCGCGGCGGCGGTAGCGGCCTACCGCGGCACTGGCACAGTCACCGGCGCCTACATCGAGATCGCCGAGCGCGAAGGCGCCGAATTCGACCTGGCCATCGCCGCCGATGCCTGGCCCAGCGGGCCGGTGGAAGACGAGGCCTTCGAGGCCATCTGCGCGCCGATCCTGGCCGCCGTGCGGCGGGGGGGCTACGACGGCATCTTGCTCGACCTGCACGGCGCGATGGTCACGCGCAGCCACGAGGACGGCGAGGGCACGCTGCTGTCGCGCATCCGCGCCATCGACCCGAAGACGCCGATCGCCGTCGGCTACGACATGCATGCCAACCTGTACCCGGCGATGGTGGAGCATGCCAACGTCGTGGCCGGTTACCAGACCTATCCGCATGTCGACATGCACGGCACCGGCCGGCGCGCCGGCGATGCGCTGGTGCGCATGATCAAGGGCCAGGCGAAACCGACCACCGCCTGGGGCAACCTGCCGATGCTGCCGCACGTGATGCGCCAGGGCACGGCCGACCAGCCCAACCGATCGCTTCAGGCGCGCTGCCGGGAAATGGAAGCCGAGGGTGCGCTGTGCGCCAGCCTGTTCGTTGGCTTCCCGCATGCGGACATCACGAACGCCGGCCTGAGCGTGGTCGTCACCACCGACAACGACATGGCCCTGGCCGAGCGGCTGCGCGACGAGTTGCTGGCCGCCGCCTGGGCGCAGCGCGAGGCCTTCGTCTACAAGCTCGAGCCGCTCGAGGCATCGGTGGCGCGTGCCAAGGCCATGACCGAAGGACCGGTGTTCCTGCTCGACCACTATGACAACGCGGCCTCCGGCGGGCCGATGGACACCACCCGCGTGCTGGCCGAGATCATCCGCCAGCAGCTCGACGACGTGGCCGCCTTCGGCATCTTCGACCCGCAGGCGGTGCAGCAATGCATCGCCGCCGGCATCGGCGCAACGATCTCGCTCTCCATTGGCGGCAAGCAGAAGATGCCGATGTGCCCCGAGCCCAGCGAGCCGCTGCCGGTGAGCGGCCGGGTGAAGACCATCTTCGACGGCAAGTACCGCGCCAAGGGCCCGATGGCCGCCGGCACGCAGCAGGACATGGGCCACGCCGTGGTGCTGGACACCGGCCGAGTCGAGATCGTGTTGTTCTCGCGCCATGTGGAGCCTTTCGACGTGAACACGCTGCTGTCGCTGGGCATCGACCCGATGCAAAAGCGCTACGTCATGCTGAAGAGCCGCATCCACTGGCGCGCCGGCATGAGCCACCTGGCCAAGGCCGTGGTCGAATGCGCCGGCGTCGGCGTGTGCACCTCGGACTACGGCCAGCACAACTTCGAGCGACTGCGCCGCCCGATCTTCCCTCTCGACCCACAGGTGACGCGATGAACCTGAAGTCCTTCCCCTTCGGATCGGCCTCGGCGCAGGCCGCCGCGCTGCGCAAAGGCCAGGTCAGCAGCGTCGAGCTGCTGCAGGCCTACCTGGAACGGGTCGACCGCTTCAACCCGGCCCTGAACGCATTGGTCGTCGACGACCGCAAGGCCGCGCTGCAGCGGGCCCGCGCCGCCGACCGGGCGCTAGCCAAGGGCGAGCCTTGGGGCCCGCTGCACGGCCTGCCCATGACCGTCAAGGAGTCCTTCGACCTCGTCGGTCAGCCCACCACCTGGGGCCATGTGCCGCGCAAGGACCATGCAGCCGCCAGCGACGCGCTGGCGGTCGACCGGCTCAAGGCGGCCGGCGCAGTGGTCTTCGGCAAGAGCAACGTGCCGCTGAACCTGGCCGACTTCCAGAGCTACAACGCGGTCTACGGCACGACCAACAATCCCTGGGACCTGAAGCGCGGGCCCGGCGGCTCGTCCGGCGGCAGTGCGGCCATGGTCGCGGCGGGCCTGAGTGCGCTGGAATACGGCAGCGACATCGGCGGCAGCATTCGCAACCCGGCCGCGTACTGCGGTGTCTATGGCCACAAGTCCACCTGGTGCATCGTGCCCAAGCGTGGCCACAGCTTGGTCCCGCAGCCCGGCGCCGAGGCGGACCTGTCCGTCATCGGCCCGCTGGCGCGCAGCGCCGGCGACCTGGGCCTGGCGCTGAAGCTCACCGCCGGCCCCGACCTGCTCAGCGCCCGCGGCCTGCAGTACAAGCTGCCGGCGCCGCCGAAGGCGCTGAAGGGCCTGCGCGTCGGTGTCTGGCTTGATGAGCCGATCGCGCCGGTGGACGACAGCGTCAAGGCGCGCGTCGAGGCCGCGGCCCGCGCGCTGGCCCGAGCGGGCGCCAAGGTGGACTTCAAGGCCCGTCCCGACTTCGACCCGCTGCAGGCACACCGCGTGTACCTGACGCTGCTGCAGGCCAACCTGGCGGCACGCCGAGCCGACCATGCCTCGCTCGTGGCCTCGCGCTCCCGCCTGCGCGACGACGACCTCAGCGATCATGCGATGGCGCTGCGCGCCTCCACCGCCAGCTACAAGGAGGTGTTCGAGGCCCAGCAGCAGCGCGAGCAGCTGCGGTGGGCCTGGCACGATTTCTTCGGCCGCTTCGACTTGCTACTGATGCCGATCACCGCCACCGCCGCCTTCGCCCACGACCAGAGCGAGCCGATGCCGGCGCGCACGCTGCGCATCAATGGCGTTGACCGCCCGTACTTCGCCCAGCTGTTCTGGGCCGGGCTGGCCACTGCATCCTTCCTGCCGGCCACCGTCGCGCCGGCGGGGCTCGGCGCGGAGGGGCTGCCGGTGGGCGTTCAGATCGTCGGACCGGAGTTCGGTGACCTGGGCACGATCTGGCTGGCTGGGCAGCTGGCCGGGCTGATAGGCGGCTTCCAGGCGCCGCCTGGGTACTGAAGTGCGGACTCCACCTGCGCTCCCGCCGCGGCTTGCCGCGCTCCCGCCCGGCACCTTCGCGACGGCCGGGCGGCTCTGAACCATGCCCGTCGTCACCGAGCGCCACGGCCGCGTGCTGCTGGTCCGCCTGGACCGCGACGCCAAGCTCAACGCCATGGACCACCAGATGACGCTGGGCCTGGACTCGGCGATGAACCTGCTGGACGACGATGCCGAACTCTGGGCCGGTGTGCTCACCGGCAACGGCCGCGCCTTTTCCGCCGGCAGCGACCTGGCCGACCCCGACCGAAACAGCACCGAGCGCGGCGGGCCCTACGGCCTGATCCGCCGCCAGCGGCGCAAGCCGCTGATTGCCGCAGTCGACGGCCTGGCCTTCGGCGGCGGTTTCGAGATGGTCCTGGCCTGCGACCTGGTGGTGGCCTCGCGCCGCGCCCGCTTCGCGCTGCCCGAGGTCAAGCGCGGTCTGCTGGCGCTGTACGGCGGCGTCTTCCGCGGCGCCCGGGCGTTGCCGCTGAACCTGGCGCGCGAGATGGTGCTGACCGGCGAACCCGTGGACGCCGAGCGCGCCCATGCGCTGGGCCTGGTCAACCGCCTTTGCGACGAGGGCGCGGCACTGGCCACGGCACTGGCGCTGGCCGAAGCCATCTGCGCCAACAGCCCGGTGGCGGTGCGCGAAAGCCTGGGCGTCATCAACCAGGCCATCGACGCCGGCGACACGCTGGCCTGGCAGCTCAGCACCGAGGCAGCCGCCCGAGTGCGTGCCTCGGCCGACAGCCGCGAAGGCATCGCCGCCTTCCTGGAAAAGCGCAGTCCGCACTGGCGAGGCAGCTGAGAGCGCCCCGTTTACGGCGCGGTTACGGCGCGGTTACGGCTGCGCGCAAGGGTACTTCCGGTGTCGTCGCAACCCGGCGACCCCTATGATCCGCGCGTTGCAGCGGCCTGGTCCGGCCCTGCAGGCCTTGACGACAGCGGCAGCCGACCGCGCCGCCAGGCATTTGTGGAACGTGCAAGTCAACTCGATGGAGACACGACGATGAAGCTCAAGCAACTTGCGGCCGCTGCGCTGTTCGGCAGCGCCATGATCGCGGCCAGCCCTGCCTTTGCCCAGGAAAAACTCACCGTCTGGTGGGGCAAGGGCTTCTACAAGGCCGAGGACGACGCGCTGTACGCGGCGATCAAGAAGTTCGAGGCCAAGTACCCGAAGTACAAGGTCGAGCTGTCGCTTTATGCGCCGCAGGAGATCATCCCCAAGTCGGTGGCTGCGCTCGACGCCGGCAACCCGCCCGACGTGGCCTACGGCGACGTCTACGACTTCCAGGTCACCGCCAAGTGGGCCCATGAAGGAAAGCTCGAGGACGTGACCGCGATCATCGAGCCGATCCGCAACAAGTTCGAGCCGCAGGCGCTGTCCACCACGTTCCTCTACAACGACGTGGCCAAGACCCGGGCCTACTACGCCTACCCCGTCAAGCAGCAGACCATGCACATCCAGTACTGGAAGGACATGCTGGCCGACGCAGGGTTCAAGGAAAGCGACATCCCGAAGGACTGGAAGGGCTACTGGGAGTTCTGGTGCGAGAAGGTGCAGCCCGCCTACCGCCAGAAGACCGGCCAGCGCGGCTTTTCCACCGGCTTCCCGATGGGCGTGGATTCGAGCGACTCGTTCTACTCGTTCCTGACCTTCATGGACGCCTACAACGTCAAGCTGGTCAGCGATTCGGGCAAGCTTCTGGTCGATGACCCGGCAGTGCGCGACGGCCTGATCAAGGCCATGACCGACTACACCTATGTGTACGGCAAGGGCTGCACGCCGCCGTCGGCCACCGCCTGGAAGGACCCGGACAACAACGTCGCCTTCCACAACAAGACGATCATCATGACCCACAACGCGACGATCTCCATCGCCGCGAAGTGGCTGGACGACAGCAACAACCAGAGCCTTACCGAAGCGCAGCGCGCACAGGCGAAGAAGAACTACACCGAGCTGATCGCCACGGCGGGCTTTCCCAACAAGCCAGACGGCACGAAGATGACCTACCGCTCGGCAGTGAAGACCGGCGTGATCTTCAAGGACGCCAAGAACAAGGCCGGCGCCAGGGTCTTCGTCGCCTTCATGCTGGACGAAGCCAATCTCGGGCCCTATGTCGAGGGCGCTCTCGGCCGCTGGTTCCCTGTCACCAAGGCCGGTCAGCAAAGCGCCTTCTGGAAGAACGACCCGCACCGCCTGGCCGTGTACAACCAGTTCATGGCCGGCACGACGCCCTTCGAGTTCACCAAGAACTACAAGTTCACGACGCTCAACAACGAGAACGTGTGGGCCAAGGCCATGAACCGCATCCTTAGCGAGAAGGTGCCGGTGGACAAGGCGGTCGACGAGATGATCGCGCGCATCAAGGTGGTCGCGAACTGATCATGCGCAGGGCCTGCCGCTCGCGGCAGGCCGAGGCTTGCCCTTGAACACCGCAACGACGGCCGCGCCGCGGCCCCGCAAGCCCCTGGGCACCTGGGGTTTCTGGGGCCGCGCGTTTGTCGTTCCCTACCTGGTCCTGTTCCTGGTGTTCGTGCTGTTCCCGGTGGGCTACGGCCTGTGGCTGGCGCGCAGCCCGGAAAGCTACACCAAGCTCTTCCAGGACCCGATCTTCTTCCGCACCGCGATCAACACGGTGCTTTTCCTGCTGGTGGCGATCAACATCAAGATGATGATCGCGCTGTACCTGTCGGGCTTCTTCCTGCACACGCGCTGGTGGATCAAGATCCTCGCGGTGCTCTTCATCCTGCCCTGGGCGGTGCCGTCGATCCCGACGATCCTGTCGGTGCGCTTCATGCTCAACCCCGAGTGGGGCGTCATCAACAGCACCTACTTCCGCCTGACCGGTCTGGACGGGCCGAACTGGCTGAACGACCCGACGCTCGCTCTCGGCCTGTCAATGCTGATGCACATCTGGAAGAGCCTGCCGTTCTGGACGCTGATCCTGCTGGCCGGGCGCATGGCCATTCCGGCCGAGCAGTACGAGGCCGCCAGCGTCGACGGCGCCAGCAACTGGCAGAAGTTCCGCTTCATCACCTGGCCGTCGATGAAGGGGCTGTACCTGACCTCGACGCTGCTGTCGACGATCTGGACGCTGGGCGACTTCAACAGCGTCTACCTGCTCACCGGCGGCGGCCCGGCCGACCTGACCCACGTGCTGGCCACGCTCGGCATCCGCTACCTGCGGCTGGACCAGATCGAGCTGGCCATGGCCTCCATCGTGGTGAGCCTGCCGCTGGTGCTGCCCATCGTCTACTTCATGATGAAGCGGCTGAGCAAATGAAGCTCAAGTGGCGAGACATCACCACCGAGGCCAAGCTGCTGCTGGTGGGTATTCCGGTGCTGCTGTGGACGATCATTCCGGTCTACCACATGTTCCTGTTCGCGATCTCCGAGCGCGACCAGGCCACTTCGGGGCGGCTGTGGCCGCAGAACCCGACGCTGCAGAACTTCAACCATGTGTTCGAGCAGAAGCACTTCTACCTGAACCACTTCTGGATCCAGCTGGGCAACTCGCTGTGGATCGCGGTGGCGGTGGGGGTACTGACGCTGTTCATCGCCACCACGGCGGCCTTCGCCATCAGCCGGCTCAAGGTCAAGGGTGGGCGCACGGTGATGAACATGGCGCTGTTCACCTACTTCATCCCGGCAGCCTTCCTGGCCGTGCCGATGTACAAGACCATGGCCACCTACGGCCTGCTCAACAACCGCTGGTCGCTGGTCCTGGCGATGGTGACGATCGCCTCGCCCTACTGCATCTGGGTGTTGAAGCAGGCTTCCGACAAGCTGCCGTGGGAGCTGGACGAGGCCGCGCGCATCGACGGCGCCACGCCGCTGCAGCTGTTTCGGCTGGTTTACCTGCCGCTGATGGTGCCGTCCTTGGTGGCAGTGGGCACCTATTCTCTGCTGCTGGCATGGAACGAATACCTCTACGGCTTCCTGCTGCTGTCCAACGAGAAGCACCTGACGCTGGCCGTCGCCCTGGGCAACTTCCTGGCGGCCGACGACTCGCCCTGGGAGCTGCTGATGGCCACCGGCTTCATCTACGCGCTGCCGCCGGCAGCGATCTACTACGCCTTCAAGCGCTACATGGTGTCGGGCCTCACGGCCGGCGCCGTGAAGAGCTGAGCACCGGACTTCGTCATGGCTTCGGTTTCCTTCCGCAACATCCAGAAGGCCTACGGCAAGGTCAAGGTCATCCACGGCATTGGCTTCGACATCGCCGACGGCGAATTCGTCGTGCTGGTCGGCCCTTCGGGCTGCGGCAAGAGCACCCTGCTGCGCATGCTGGCGGGGCTGGAAGAGATCACCGGCGGCGAGATCCTGATCGACGGCAAGGTGGTCAATGACCTGGAGTCGAAGGACCGCGACATCGCGATGGTCTTCCAGAGCTACGCTCTGTACCCGCACATGACCGTGCGCGACAACATGGCCTTCAGCCTGAAGCTGCGCAAGGCCGACGCCGCCCAGACCGCGAAACGCGTGGCCGATGCGGCGCGCATCCTCAACCTGGACAATCTGCTCGAACGCTATCCGCGCGAGCTGTCCGGCGGCCAGCGCCAGCGCGTCGCGATGGGCCGCGCGATCGTGCGCGACCCGAAGGTCTTCCTGTTCGACGAGCCGCTGTCCAACCTGGACGCCAAGCTGCGCGTGGCCATGCGGGCCGAAATCAAGGCGCTGCACCAGCGACTGAAGACCACGACGGTCTACGTGACCCACGACCAGATCGAGGCCATGACCATGGCCGACCGAATCGTCGTCATGCACGACGGCATCGTCGAGCAGATCGGCACGCCGCTGGAGCTGTTCGACCGCCCCAGCAACCTGTTCGTGGCGCAGTTCATCGGCTCGCCGGCCATGAATGTCTTCAAGGGAACGCTGCACCGCCGTGACGGCCACAATGTCGTCGAGGCCCTGGGCAGCGCCTGGCCTGCGGGCTCCCTGGCCAAGGGCCGCGAGGGCCAGGCGGTGCACTACGGCATCCGCCCCGGTGACATCCGGCTGAGCACGCCGGACCAGGGCATTGCGGCCAGGGTCGTGGTCGTCGAGCCCACGGGCGCCGAAACCGAACTGCTGCTCGAGATCGGTGCAGAGAAGCTGATCGTGGTGCTGCATGGTCGCACCACAGCGCAGCCGGACGAACGCGTCGGCCTGGTGATCGACGGCGCCAAGGCGCACTTGTTCGATGAAGGCAGCGGCCAGCGCATCGACTGAGGCCCGCCCCGCCATCCATCTGGTGATGGGCGTCAGCGCCTGCGGCAAGAGCACCGTGGGCCGGGCGCTGGCATTGGCCCGCGCCGCCACCTACCTGGACGGGGACGATTTCCATCCGCCCGAGAATGTGGCGCGCATGGCTTCGGGCCAGCCGCTGTCCGATGCCGACCGCCAGGGCTGGCTGCTGGCTCTGAGCCGTCGCCTGGCCCAGGCTCAGGCGGCCGGCGAAGGCGTGGTGCTGTCCTGCTCGGCGCTGAAGCGCCGCTATCGCGACCTGCTGCGTCAGGGTGCACCCGACCTGAGGCTGGTCTACCTGCATGGCAGCCGAGAGTTGCTGGCCGAGCGCATCGCTGCGCGCTGCGGCCACTACATGCCGGCCTCGCTGCTGGACAGCCAGCTGGCCACGCTGGAAGCGCCTGGGGCCGATGAACACGCCCTCGCCTTCGACGTGCGGCTGTTGCCGCAGCAGATCGTCGACCGCATCCTGTCCATTAAGGGGTCCGCAATGCCCGAGTTCCGCAAGACCGTGCTGTTTACCGACAGCGATGGCCGCGCGCGCTTCCGAGAAGAGACCATTGCCCTCGACGAGGGCACGCCGCAGGCGCGGCTGTCGGCGCTGCTTGCCAGCGGCGGCTATCAGCTGCGCGAGAGCCCGGCGGGGTTTCGCAGCAGCTTTCACTGCACGCCGATGCCGCAATGGGTCTTCGTCCTGTCCGGGCGCATGGAGATCGGCCTGCAGGATGGCAGCTCGCGCATCTTCGAGCCCGGCCAGCACTTCTATTCGGCCGACACCCTGCCGGAGGGCGCCAGCTTCGATGCGGCGCTGCATGGCCACTGGAGCCGCCAGCTTGGCGACCAGCCGCTGGTCACGCTGTTCGTGAGGGGTTGAGAAGCCATGGCGCTGCTGAGCGATGCCGAGGTGCGGCAATACCACGAGCTGGGCTATCTGGTGCCCGCCTTCAGCCTGGACGCTGCACTGGTCGACAGTCTGCGCGAGGCGCTGAACCGCCTGTTGCGCGACAACCCCGGCGTGCGCCCCGAGAAGCTGATCAGCGCGCACCTGTCGGGCACTGGCGGCAAGGCCAATGCCGAAGGCGTGCGCGGGCAGGCCGAGTTCCTGGCGCTGGCCGGGAACGAACGGATCCTCGACGCGGTGGAACAGCTGATCGGCCCGGACATCATCCTGTGGGGCTGCCATGTGTTCTGCAAGCCCGCCGGCGATGGCCACGAGACGCCCTGGCACCAGGACGGACACTACTGGCCGATCCGGCCGCTGGCCACCTGCACGGTCTGGGTTGCGCTGGACGAATCACTCACTGAAAACGGCTGCCTGTGCGTGATCCCTCGCTCGCACCTGGCGCGCACCAGCCACCCGCACCTGCACGAGGACCGGCAGGACCTGGCCTTGCAGCAGCGTCTGCCCGACAGCGCCTTCGATGCAGGCACCGCGGTCGCCCTCGAGCTGCGGCCTGGCCAGATGTCGATGCACGACGTGTACATGATTCATGGCGCGCAGGCCAACCGCTCGGCCAAGCGCCGCGCCGGCGTGGCGCTGCGCTACATGCCGGGCAGCTCGGTGTTCGAGCGCGAGCTGGATCCGGTGGCCGGCCGCTCGGGCGTGCCGACGGCCTTTTCGACCAGGCCGCTGTGGTTGCTGCGCGGCCGCGACCGCACCGGGCGCAATGACTTCACGCGCGGTTTCGGCGAAGCCGGCGACTGAGCACCGGCTAGCGAGAGGCACGGGCGCGGCCCGTGCCGAGCTTGACCACCGGCCCGGTCGCCCCGCCTTGGCGTGGCAGTTGCGATGGTGCAGGGCCGCCGCTTTGGGTTGCAGCTTCGGCCTGTGAATCCAGCGGCGGTAGCAGCGGTGTGGGTGCCAGCAGGCGCGCCAGCAGCCAGCTCGACATCACGAACAGCCCCAGCCCGGCGACCACGAAGACAACCACGATGGCGCCGTGCACCCAGGGATCGGTGAGCGTGGCGAAGGCCGCGGCCAGCAGCAGCGCCAGCACGGCCGCACGCAGCCGGACCGTCGGTCCGAAGAGCCCGCCAAGCGCCACCACATAGCTGGTGACGAAGCCGAACAGCAGCAGCAGCTGCATGAAGCTCATGCGCTCGAGGCTGTCGCCGAGTTCGCTCATGGTTTGTCCGCCCTTGGCCCTGGGAGCGCTGTCGATTGGTGTGCTGCAGGCTCGCACAGCGGCGGCACGGCGGCAACCCCATGTTCAAGCGTCGGCGCAACCGTCGTGACCGAAAGCACGCCCCCGCAGCGGATTCTTCACGATGCCTGTGACGGCCTGACGACGCCGCTTCAAAGACCCTTCGCAACACCCTCCTTGCGCGGATCCGCGCCACCCTGGAGCACGCTGCCGTCGCGGCGGATCAACTGCAGCCCGGTGGGCAGGTCGGCTTCGGCGATGCGGTGACCCAGTTCGCGCAGCGACTCCAGCGTCGCTGCCGGAAAGCGGCCCTTTTCCAGCAGCAGCGGCCCGTCAACAGGCCCGAAGTTGGGCAGGTCGATGGCCTGCTGCACGTCCATGCCCCAGAGCATCGCGCCCAGGCTGGCCTTGGCCATCGAATGGATGATCATCGGCCCGAGCGTCGAGCCCGCGACCAGCAGCAGCCTGCCATCGGAGCGGTCGAAGATCAGCGTTGGGCTCATGCTGGATCGCGGCCGCTTGCCCGGCTGCACCCGGTTGGCCACTGGCACGCCGGCCGCGTCGCGCGGCACGAAGGAAAAATCGGTCAGCTGGTTGTTCAGCAGGTAGCCGCCGGGCAGGCCGCTGCCGCCATCGGCCAGGATGCGCGAGCCCCAGGCCGTCTGGATGCTGGTGGTCAGCGTCAAGGCCTGGCCGCGCGCATCGATGATGCTGATC
>JBEIHU010000040.1:0-22801 GCA_040381175.1 Burkholderiaceae bacterium | reverse complement strand
CGCGGGCCACGCCGCCGGGCACGGCCAGCGTGCGCGGCCAGTCGGCTGCCGGTACCTTGCCGGCGGCGGGCGCGGCGGCCCTTGCTGGCGGCAGCAGCAGGGCCAGCGGGGCCGCCAGCAGCTGGCGCCGGGTGGGGTCGGGCTGAGTGGGTGGGGGCAGGGTCATTCGGGGGCTTCCATCACCAGGCGGATGCCCAGCAGCGTATCGCGCCAGCTGCAGCGCGGCTGGCGGCCTTCGAAGGCATCGCCGCGGGGGGGCTTCGCGGGTCGTCCTGCCGGTTGTGGCCCATCACCCGGCGCGCAAACTGGCCCACCGTCACCTTGTGCCGCGCCCCCCGGCATGGTCACGGAATGCGGGAATCAAAGCGCCCTTCCGGAGAGCCGGTCATGCACCCGAGATCGATGTCCAACCGCGTCATGGCCGGCATGCTGGCCGCCGCCTTGCTGCTGCCCACGGTGGCGCAGGCCTCGCGCATCGTGTATTGCGAAAGCCGGCACCACATGTACCAACGCTGCGAGGTGGACACCTAAGGCCGCGTGTCGATCGAGCGGCAGACCTCCTGCACCGCCTGCCGCGAGGGCCAGAACTGGGGCTACGACCACCGCAGCATCTGGGTGGACCGCGGCTGTGGCGCCGATTTCCGCGTCGGCGGCAGCGGCCGCAACAAGGCCATCGCCGTGGGCGCGGCCGTGGTCCGGCTGGCGGCGCTGGCGGCGATGGCCTCGCGCGGCGACAACCACTGCACCGGCAGCGCCGCCTGGGCGGTGGGCAGCTGCCGCGGCCATGACGAGTTCGAGCGCGCCGATGTCGAGCTGAACATCGTGCCGGGAGGCTCGCTGACGGGCCGCGCCGGCACGCACGATCTCACCGGCCATCTCAGCGGCAGCGAGCTGCAGGCCGGGCGCGCGCGCTTTCGCATCGAGCGCTCGGGCAACGGCTTCATCGCCACCGAGGTCAACGACGCCATCCACCGGGTGGTGTTCGTGCGCGCCGGCAGCAGTTACTGAACCCCGCCCCACACCACGGAGCCTTTGCGATGCGTCCTTCCTTTCGTCTTTCGTGCGTGCTGCGCCTCGGCGTGGCCGCCAGCGACCCGGCGGTGATGCACGACGCCCAGGGCCAGCTGATCGGCCTGAGCATCGACATCGGCCGCCGCCTGGTCGATGACATGGGCGTGCAGGTTCAGTTCGTCGAGACCTCCTGGAGCCGGGTGATTCCCGACCTGCTGGAGCGGCATTTCGACCTGATCGTCTCGGGCCTGTGGGTCACGCCGACACGTGCGCTGGTGCTCAACTTCTCCAACCCCACGGGCAGCGAAGGCATCTACCTGGTGGCGCACCGCAGCCTGGCCGCGGGCAAGACCAGCCTGGGCGACTTCAACCACCCCGAGGTCAGGCTGGTGGCCTATGCCGGCACGATGCAGGAGCTGCTGGCGCGGCGCGACTTCCCCAAGGCCACGCTGGTGCTGGTCAAGGGCGACGAGAACCACCTCGAGCCGCTGCTGGGCAACGAGGCCCATGCCGCGCTGGTGCCGTCCTTCGCGCCGCCAGCGCGGGTCGAAGCCGCGCCCGACAGGCTGGTGCTGCCGCTGGACGAGCGGCCGGTGGCCAGCGCGCACACCGCCGTGGCCATGCGCAAGCGCGACCCCGACCTGCTCAACTACGTGAACACGGTGCTGGAGTTCCGCCGCGCCTCGGGCTGCCTGGCCGAGCGCACCCGGCACTGGAGGGACTACGCCTACCGCCCGCGCTGAGCCGGCGCGCCCGGCGCGGCACCGGCATTGACGGCCCGCAAGGCGGCGCCGCCCGTGGCGTCGCAACATCGCAGCAGGCTTTCCAACGATCAGACTCAGGAGACCGCGCGATGAAGAACCTCCTTGCCGCCGCCGCGTTGCTCGCGGCGGGCGCCGCGTTGGCCCAGGCCAGCCCGGCCACGCACAGCATCCGGGTGCTGACGCCCGAGGCCGCACAGAAGGCCGTCAACGCGGCCATGGCCGAATGCCGCAAGCAAGGCTTCCAGGTGGCCGTGGCGGTGGTCGACCGCTCGGGCGTCACGCAGGCGCTGCTGCGCGACCGCTTTGCCGGCGCGCACACGCCCGAGGTGGCGGCCAACAAGGCCTGGACGGCGGTGAGCTTCCGCACTGGCACCAGCGAGCTGGCCCGGGCCACGCAGGCCGGCCAGCCGGCCTCGGGCCTGCGCAGCGTGCCGCGCTTCACCGGCGTGGGCGGCGGCCTGACGATCGAGGCTGGCGGCTCCATCGTCGGCGGCATTGGCGTGTCAGGCGCGCCCAGCGGCGATGCCGACGACGCTTGCGCCAACGCCGGCATCGCGGCGCTGCGCGACGACCTGGAGCTTTGATCCCGGCCCCCGCCCCAGGCGGGCGCGGCCGGGTCGATCAGCCCTCTCCCGTGGCAAAGCGTTCGGTGCGGCCGTCCGCATGGCGGGCAAAGCGCATGCGCTCGGCACCGTGCACCGGCGCGTCGTCGGGCCAGGGCCAGCCGCCGAAGGCGTTGCGGCGGTAGTCGGCAAAGGCCTGCTGCAGTTCTTGCTGGGTGTTCATCACGAACGGGCCGTATTGCGCCACCGGCTCGCCGATGGGCCGGCCCTGCAGCAGCAGCAACTCGCTGGCGTCGGGCCCGTTGGCCAGCTCGGTGGGCTGCGCGGCCGGCAACTCGATGGCGGCATGGCGGTCCACCGCCATGCCGTCGAGCGCGATGTCCCGTCCCTTGAAGAAGTACAGCTTGCGCCGCGTGCGCGCGTCCGCGGCCGGCGGCAGCGTCCAGCGTGCGCCGGGGGCCATCTTCAGCGTCCAGATGGCCAGGTCGGAGCCGGGCTGCGCGGCCCACGAATCCGGTGGCGGCGCCGGCGGCTGGCCCAGGCCGGCGCCGGCCAGGGTGCCGGCGATGCAGGCGATTTCGGTCGTTGCGCCGGCGGCGTCGGCGGCCACGTGGCGCGGGATCTGCTGCGACCACAGCATCTTGAAATGCGGCTCGGCCATCTTGTGGCGCGCCGGCAGGTTGAGCCAGATCTGGAACAGCTCCAGCGGATTGGGCGCGCCGGTATCGAGCAGAGGGAACATTTCCGCATGCACGATGCCGCGGCCGGCGGTGAGCCACTGCACGTCGCCGCTGCCGAAGCGCGCCGCCGCACCGAGTGAATCGGAGTGGTCGATCAGGCCCTTGCGCACGAGGGTCACGGTCTCGAAGCCACGGTGAGGGTGCGCCGGGAAGCCGGGCACCGCGAGCCCGTGGTACATGCGCCAGCCGTCCTTGCCGGCGAAGTCCTGCCCCAGGTTGCGCCCGGCCAGCGATGCGGCGGGGCCGAACTGTGCATTGCCCAGCGGGTAGGCATCATCGTGGTACACACAGAACAGGAAGGGGTCGATGGTCGGCCACGGAAAGCCGAGTTCTTCAAGCTGCAGCGAGGCGGGCATGGTGTGCAGTCCGGGAATCTGGACGAAGTCTAGTTCGTGGCCAGGCTGCGCCTTTTCGTAGCCCTTTGGCCTAGCGCGGCGACGCGCGGTGCACTGGCGGCGCCGCAGGCATCGTTGCGCTGGCCGCCAGGCGCCAGGCTGGCCAACGCCGATGGCTTGCACCTGACGCTGGCGTTCATCGGCATGCTGCCGCAGGAGCAGCTGGCCAAGGCCACCCGCGCCTGCGGCGTTGCCAGCGCCAGTTTGCAGCTGGAGCTGGACCGGCTGGAGGTCTGGAAAGGGGGCACCGCGGCGCTGTGCCCGGCCCAGGTGCCGCCCGCGCTGGCGGACCTGCAGGGCCGGGTGGCCGCGTCTTTGCAAGCTGCCGGCGTACCCTTCGACGCGCGCGCCTTTGCGCCGCACGTGACGCTGGCCCGCAATGCCGGCGGCCTGGAGCCGGCGGTGCTGGCGCCGCTGCGCTGGCGATCAAGCGGGCATGTGCTTGTGCTTTCGGCCGGCGGGCGCTACAGCGTCATTGCCCGCTACGCCTGAGGGCCTACATCCACAGCCAGATCCTGCGCAGCCAGGCGGGCACGCGGTCGGGCTTGGGGCGATAGTGCTGGCGCAACGGTGAATGCATGGCTTGGGCCTCCTGTAGCCCAGAACTGTATCCATGTACAGCACTGGATGCAAGCACAGTTTGTCCGCGGTGGGCCGGGGGCTGCGGCGGGCGGCAGTTTCTTCAACTGCAGCATCGGCACCTGCACCGTGAACGGCAGTTTCCCTGGGGGTACCGATTTCCGCCGCCCACGCCCGCGGGTTCGGTCTCGACGGTTCAGTCGGCGCCCCGTTCGCCAGCGCCGCCGGCATCGGCCGGATCCAGCAGCCCGTCACTGGCTGGTGGACATCGTCCCGTCCACGCAGGACGGCCTGAAGCAGGCGTTCCACAGCTCTTCGCTGAGCGGCCGCTTCGACCTGGCGCTGCCGCCTGCAGGCCCGTGCCAGCGGGCGCGTCAGGCCAGGGCCACGTGATGCGCGGGCATGCGGCCGTCGTTCCAGCGCCCGCCCAGCGCGCGCTCGATCTGCGCGGCCAGTTGCAGCAGCAGCCCGTCGTGGGCCTGGCGAGCCTGGGCGTGGATGCCCAGCGGCAACCCCGATTCCTGCTGGCCCAGCGGCAGCGAGATGCCGGGTATGCCGCACAGGTTGGCCAGCGGCGTGTAGGCAAAGTTGCGCCACAGGTTTTCGAACCAGTCGAGCACCGAGGGGTTGTCGCTGATGGTCAGGTACTCGGTGGTGCCGATGCTCGGCGTGGGCAGCGCCGTGATGGGCGTAAGCACGATGTCCCACGATTCGAAGAATTCGCCAAAGGCGCGCGCGGTGGTGTTGAACACCGCCTGCATCTGCGCGCGCTCGGTGAACGTGGTGCGCATGCCCTGTTCCCACACCCGCACGCAGATCGGCTCGATCAGCCCTGGTGGCGGGCTGTGCAGGCCCTTGGCGGCCAGCAGGTTGGCGATGGTCTGCGCGAAGTTGCTGATGTAGCAGGTGGTCTGCGCGGCGAAGGCGGCACGGTAGTCCAGCGGCGGCAGCGCCCATTCAATGTGGTGGCCCAGGCCTTGCAGCAGCCGGCCGGCGCGCTCCAGCTCGGCCACGTAGTGCCTTGTTGCGCGGTAGTCGCCCCATTCGTGCGACAGCGCGATGCGCAGCGGCGGCGGGTCGCGCCGGATCAGCTCCAGGTAGGGCTGGTCTGGCGCCCAGTAGGGCATGAACTCGCCGGGCGCCCCGCCGCGGCAATGATCGAAGAAGGCCGCGGTGTCGCGCACCGTGCGGCTGACGCAGCCCTGAGCGGACACCAGCCCCGACAGGTCGGACAGCCGGGGCGCGATCGAGAACACGCCGCGCGAAGGCTTCAGGCCGATCAGCCCGTTGGCCCCCGCGGGAATGCGGATCGAGCCACCGCCGTCGGTGGCATGGGCCAGCGGCACGATGCCCGCGGCCACGGCGGCGGCCGAACCGGCCGATGAGCCCAGCGTGGTGTAGTTGCGGTTCCACGGGTTGCGGGTGACGTAGACGGCCGGATTTTCGGCCGACGAACACAGGCCGAACTCCGGCGTGGTGGTGCGCCCCGCCAGGTTCAGCCCCGCCCGGCGCATCTTGCTGGTGAGGAAGCTGTCCTCGGCAGGCCGGTTCCCGCGCATGAACAGCGAGCCCATCTCCTGCAGCCGCCCGCGCATGGTCGGGCCCAGGTCCTTCATGAGAAAGGGCACGCCGGCAAAGAAGCCGTCGGCACAGGCGCCTGCCGCGTGCGGGTTGGCCAGCGCATCGTCGAAGAGCTCGACCACGGCACTCAGCTGCGGGTTCAGCAGCGCCACGCCTGCTGCAGCCTGGGCCGCCAGTTCGGCCGACGTCAGCTCGCCCCGGCGCACCTGTTCAGCCAGCGCCACGGCATCATGCGCCGCCCACTCGTCCCAGCTCATCTTCAACGCCATCTCGCCTGCTCCCGGGGCTGCCTTTGCGCTGCGAGTCTACGGCGTGGGCCCGGTCTGGCTATAGTGCCCGGCCGGGTACGCGGTGGCCGGGTACCCTCAACCACGAAGGAGACGCTCGTCGACACTTGCCACGCCCTCAAGAAGCACAGGTCCGGCATGGCGCCGCCCGATGAACGCTGACGCCGTGCTGGCTGCCGCGCGGCCTTCCACCAGGGCCGCGCCGCTGGCGGCTGCGGCGTTGGCTGCGGCGCTGTTCATCGGCATGGACGTCACCGTGAAGACGCTGACCCACCGCTTCGATTCGGTGCAGCTGACCTTCCTGCGCTTTGCCAGCGGCAGCCTGTTTGCGCTGCTCCTCTGGAGCTGGTTCCGCACGCCGATGCCGCCGCGCGCGAGCTGGCCGCTGCATGCGCTGCGCAGCGTGCTGCTGCTGGCCGCGCTGGTGGCCTGGTTCCACAGCCTGAAGCTGCTGCCTCTGGTGCAGGCGGTGGCGGTGGGCTACACCGCGCCGATCTTCATCTCGCTGCTGGCCATGCTGGTGCTGAAGGAAAGGCCGGGGCGCTGGATCTGGGCCGCGCTGGCGCTGGGGGTGCTGGGCTGCGCGGTGGGGCTGTGGCCCGAGCTGAGCGCACAGACCGACGCGGGCAGTGCCGCGCGCGTCGAAGGCCAGTTGGCCGCCCTGGTGTCGGCCATCTGCTACGCCGGCGTGGTGGTGCTGGCGCGCCACCAGGCGCAGCGCGATGCGTTGTGGACCATACTGCTGGTGCAAAACCTGTTGCCGGTGGTGTTGCTGGCCGCTCCCGTGGCGCTGGTCTGGCAGCCCATGGCGCTGGCCGACCTCGGGCCGGTGGCGCTTATCGGGCTGCTGGCCACCGGCGGGCTGTTGTGCATCACCTGGGCGTTCACCCATGTCGAGGCCAGCCGCGCTGCGCCGCTGGAATACACCGGGCTGGTGTGGGCGGCCGGCCTGGGCTGGCTGCTGTTCGGCGAGCTGCCCACCGCCTGGAGCCTGGGCTCCGCGGCACTGATCGTTGCCGGCGCGCTGCTGCTGCTGCGCCGTTGAGGCGCCCCGGCGCTGGCTATTCTCTGCTCCAGACATGCCCAACCCGCACGCCAAGACCAACCCCTGGCTCGAGCTGGTCGTCACCATCGCCATCCCGGCAGTGGTGCTGATGCAGCTCAGCAGTGCCAGCCGCCTGGGCCCGGCCGGCGCCCTCTTGCTGGCGCTGGCCTTTCCGCTGGCCTATGGCGGCTGGCGGCTGGTGCGCGAGCGCAAGCTCAACCTGATGGCCAGCATCGGCGTGGTCAGCACGCTGCTGACTGGCGGCATCGGCCTGCTGGCGCTGGATCCGCAGTGGCTGGCCGTGAAGGAGGCCGCGGTGCCCGGTGTCATCGGCCTGGCGGTGCTGATCTCGGCGCGCACGCGCTATCCGCTGGTGCGGGTGCTGGTGTTCAACCGCGCGATCTTCGACGTCGACCGGGTGCAGCAGGCGCTGCGCACGCGCGGCACCGAGGCGGCGTTCGAAAACCGTCTGCTGGCGGGCACGGTGATGCTGGCCGGTACCTTCCTGTTCTCGTCGGTGATGAACTACCTGCTGGCGCGCTGGGTGGTCACCAGCCCGGCCGGCACCGAGGCCTTCAATGCCGAGCTCGGCCGCATGACGCTGCTCAGCTACCCGGTGATCGCCATACCGTCGATGTTGATGATGGTGGGCGTGATTTTCTATCTGGCCCGCGGCGCCCGCCGCCTGACTGGGCTGGAGCTGGAGCAGATGCTCAGGCATTCCGGCGCCGGCAACTGAGCCGGGCAACAATACGGCCATGCCCAGTGATCCGCAACGCGTCTGGCCCTTGCAGGGCGCCAGCAACTTCCGCGACCTGGGCGGCTATCCCGGATACGGCGGCCGGCCAGTGCGATGGCGGCAGCTGTTCCGCTCGGACCACCTGGCCGGCCTGACCGAGGCCGACAAGTCGCTGCTGGCCGGCCTGGGGCTGGCCAAGGCGCTGGACTTCCGCGGCCATGCCGAGCGCGCCGCGGTGCGTTATGAGCTGCCGGGCGTGAGCCAGCATTCGCTGGCGATCGAGCCGACGGTGGTGCAGCGCCTGCAAGATCTGGTGGACAACGGCCAGTCGCTGACGGCCGAGCGCGCCAGCGAGCTGATGACCGAGCTGTACCGCGCGCTGGTCAACGACCAGTCACACCGCTTTGCCGAGCTGTTCGAGCAGTTGCTGCAGACCGAGGGGCCGGTGGTCTTCCACTGCACCGCCGGCAAGGACCGTACCGGCTTTGCGGCGGCGCTGATCCTGTTGGCGCTGGGCGTGCCGCGCGAGCTGGTGCTCCAGGACTACCTGCTCACGAACCAGGTCTTCCGGCATCCGCCGGCCCAGCAGCCGGGCGCGCTGCCGGCCGAAGTGCTGGCGGTGCTGTGGCGGGTGCAGCCGGGCTTCCTGGAGGCGGCGCTGCATGCGGTGGACACCGACCACGGCGGCGTCGAGCGCTACCTGTCGCAGCGGCTCGGCCTGAGCCCTGCGGCGCGGCAGCGGCTGGCGCAGCGCTACCTGGGGCCGGACCGGCCCTAGGAGCGTGGGTGGCTCGGCTTCGATGAGCAGCGCGCGCAGGGAAGCGGTTCAGCGCCCCCATCTGATCGGCTGCGACGCGGCCGGACGGCATGTCTTCCTGGAAGACCGCCTGCACGCACCCGAGCAGCGTGTCGCTGCGCTGCTGGTTGCCGTAGATGATGTCCTTGGGCTCGTCGGTCACCGATACCGGCAGGGGCTCGCAGGTGCCCAGCAGCATCCACACGATGTCCAGCCCCAGGCCGGCCGGGCCGCGCAGCCCGGGGTCGGTCATGCGTTCGTGGAGGAAGCCCCGGAACTCGTCGGCGATCTTCTGCGGCAACCGGGATCGGCAAGCGCGCGACCGCCTCGCTGACCCTGTAGCGGATCAGCTTCTCGGTGCTGCCTTCGTTGCGCAGCATGTCGCGCGCGCCTGTGGCTTGTGAAGCGCCGCTTCTGCTCGGTCAGCGGGTGCTGGTACGGCGCGGCGAAGATGCGGTCCACCGAGCGGCCGAGCTCGGCTTCGCCGATGCGCGCAGTCGGTTCGGGCAGGCGCACCGCGCCCTGCAGCGCCAGACCACCGGCACCACGCAGCCGCCGCAGGCCCTGGGCGCGTGCCGATTCGGCCGGTCGAGCGCGCATGCGCCTTGGCGGTGCCGTGAAATCGGTCATGGACGCGGGCGCGCCGCTGCGCATAAGCTGGTCATCGACCTTCGGCAAAGGGCCCCGCGGTGGCGTTGCAGTGCACCCCGGCAGGCCCGAACACCCGCCAGCGGGAGACCGACGATGAGCGAGCCCATCATGAACAAACGACCTGCGCCGCCGGGTTCGATCGAGTTCGAACTGACCGATCTTCAGGACGCGCGCCTCGCGCTGGAGGCGCTGCCCGAGGGCATCGAACGGCTGCCGCAGCTCGCATCCAACTACTGGGAGCAGCGCCGCCGCCGGTCACTGGCCAGCGACCGGGCATTGCAGGGCAGCACCATCGAGTGGCTGCTCAAGTTGCCGCCGTCGCTGCGGCCGCGCGAGCTGTGCGACCGCTATCCGCGGGCCGCCAACGCGGTTGCTGCGGCCTGGAAGGATGCCGATGAGCGCGTCGCGGTGCTGGACGAAATGCTCAGCGACAGGCGCGGCAACCGTCGCGGCTTTCCTGCGGAAGTGGCTTCCGAACTGAAGGCGCTGCGCTACGCCGCCGGGCACCCATAGAGCCGCGGCCAGGCCGCCGGAAGCTCCCCGCGACCGCAGCTTCAGCGCGGCGCCTTGGCCGGGTAGCTGGCGCCCAGCCCGGCGCGCGCGTCGGCCTGGATGCCGTAGGGCGGGATCGGGTAGCGCAGCCCGTTCTTCGCCAGCGCCTGCATGCCGGCAATGGCCTTGGGCAGATCGGCCGGCGGCAGCGCCATCAGCAGCTCGTCGTCGGCAACGCCGCCATAGCGGCGCTCGGCGTAGCAGGGGATCGACAGGCTGGCCTTGCCGGTGGCCAGCGCGCGGCCCCAGCTGTCGGCACAGGACGATTCGCCCACCACGCTCCAGTCGAAGCGCTCGTAGCCGGCCCACTGCAGGCCGTTGATGAGCAGGATCATCTGCCCCGGCGTGGCATAGACCAGGCAGATGTCCGGCGGGGCGAGCCGGCCGCTGGCCAACGGCGACACCGCCATGGCCCGGTAGCGGCCGTGCGGCACCACCGACATGGCGCGCTGGTGCGCGGCCGAATCCTCGACGGTGGCGAACCACACGCCGGCCATGGCCCTGCCCGAGAGCCAGTCTTCGTCCTGCGGATGCAGGCCGATGACGGCACCGCACTGCGCGCCGACCAGGTCGTCGCGGGTGATGCCCACGGTGAAGCCCAGCCGTGCCGCCTGCGCCACGATCTGGTCGGTGGTGTGGGTGGCGCCCGGGCGGCGCAGCTTGGGGATGGCCAGCATGTCCTCGACCCGCTCGAACAGCTTCATGCCGATCGGCGTGGTCTTCAGTCGCAGCAGGCGGTTCAGATCATCGACCAGGGCGGGCCAGTCGGTGGGGGTGTCGGGCATCGCTTGTCCTCGAAAATGGTCTATGGCACTAGGCTACGCGCCCTGCGGAGGACTGTCATGAACAAAAACCTGATCGCGCTGGCCTGCCTGGCGGGCATGGCCGCCGTGCGCGCCGAAGCCATCGGCGAGGTGGACACGGTGTTCCAGTGGATCGGGCCGGACCACAAGATCGTGGTCGAGGCCTACGACGACCCGAAGGTGCCGGGCGTGACCTGCTATGTGTCGCGCGCCAAGACCGGCGGCATCAAGGGCGGCCTGGGCCTGGCCGAGGACAAGGCCGAGGCCTCGATCGCCTGCACCCGGGTGGGGCCCATGAGCTTCCCGAAGCCGTTGCCCAGGCAGGAGGACATGTTCACCGAGCGCCTCTCGCTGATCTTCAAGAAGCTGCGCGTGGTGCGCATGGTCGACCCCAAGCGCAACGCGCTGGTCTACCTGACCTATTCGGACCGCGTGATCGAGGGCTCGCCGCAGAACAGCGTGAGCGTGGTGCCGGTGGATGTGGCGCTGAAGATACCGGTGCGCTAAGCTGTCGCCGGGGCGGTGCGGTGCCGCCCGGGAGCGGCAGTCATGCAGCAACGCGGCAAGGCCACGATGGGCAAGGTGGCGCAGGCAGTGGCCGGGGCCGAGGCCATCGAGATCAAGGCCACGGTGCCCGACCACCAGGTGAAGTTGGCGCTGGCGCGCTTCGGCCTGACGACGCGCAACGACGAAGAACGGCTGATCTACTTCTTCGACACGCCGAAACTCGAACTGCTGGCCGGCGGCATCATCGCGCGGGCCCGCCGCATCATTGGCGAGGAGCATGACAGCACGGTGAAGTTCCGCCCGGTGGACCCGGCGAAGATCGGTGCGCAGTGGCGCAAGTACCGCGACTTCAAGATCGAGGTCGATGCCAGCGAGAAGGCCATGGTCAAGTCGGCCTCGTTCTCGATGCCGGTAGGCAAGGGCGTGATCAGGCGCGTGGCCGAGGGCGGCAAGCCGATCGAGGCGGTCTTCACTGCCGAGCAGGAAGAGTTCCTGATGACGGTGGCGCAGCGCAAGATCGACTTCGCCACCCTGGTGGTGCTGGGGCCGTTGAAGGCGCAGCGCTGGCGCTTCCAGGATCCGGCCTGCCCCTGGCCGATGACGGCCGAGCTGTGGCTGCGCGAGGATGGCCAGCAGCTGATGGAGGTGTCGATCAAGGCGCCCATCGTGCAGGCGGCAGCGGCCATCGGCGGCTTCATGGCCTACCTGGCCGAGGTGGGTGCCGAGCGCGACGACAGCGAGCAGACCAAGACCCGCTGGGCGCTGGGCTACTACGCCGCCCAGCTGCAGCCACCGGCACCGACGCGCCGGCCCGCGGCCAGGAAGTCCGCCTGAAACAGCGGCGCAAAACGCCGCTTCTCCAGCCTTCGGTGGCGTGCCGGCCCTGGCATGCTCGTCGAGCGTGTGCATTTTGTCCGTTTGTCACGTGTGCTGGCCACACTCGCGCATCAACCGAAGGCGGGGTCCGGCCGGTGAAACCGGACCGAGTTGCCGCATCTGCGGTGCATGAACTTTCAGCACGACATGGACTTGTTTGCTCCCCGGCGCCTGAGTTGCGGCATCCTGATCCTGAACGGACAGCAGGAGTTGCTGCTGTGCCACGTGACGGGCCAGGACCACTGGGACCTGCCCAAGGGAGGTACGCATGAAGGCGAAAGCCCGCTGCAAGCAGCGCTGCGCGAGACGCGCGAGGAAACCGGTCTGGACTTGCCGGCCGAGGCGTTGCGCGAGCTGGGCCGTTTCGACTACCGGCCAAAGAAGGACCTGCACCTGTTTGCCACGCTGATGCCGCGCTTCGATGTGGCGCAGCTGCGCTGCGAGAGCCGCTTCTCGCAATACGCCACCGGCCAGCGCCTGCCCGAGATGGACGGCTACGACTGGGTGCGCTTCGAACAGGTCGGCCAGCGCTGCACGCCCAGGATGGCGGCCGTGCTGCATGGCCGGCTCGATCTGCAACGCGTGCTGGAGGACCTGTCGGCGATGGCGCTGGCGGCCTGATGCGGACGCGCGCTAGCGCCCGGCAGCGCAAGTTCAAGTGCCGGCGTCGAACGCCGGGCAAGCGCCTCAAGCCGTCAGCGGGCTGGGGTGCGTTGGCTTGCGAACCGGCCCGCGCCGCGCCGGGCAAGGCCACAATCGGTGCGCCGTGCGCTGCGCCCAGACCATTGCCGTCATCGACTTCGAGACCACCGGCATCTCGCCGGGGCAGGGTGCGCGCGCCACCGAGATCGCCGCGGTGCTGGTGCGTGGCGGGCGCATCGTCGACCGCTATGCCAGCCTGATGCGCAGCGACGCCTGGGTCAGCCCCTTCATCGAGCAGCTCACCGGCATCAGCAACGCCATGCTGCGCGAGGCCCCGCCAGCCGTGCAGGTGATGCGCGAGGTCTGCCGCTTCACGCAAGGCCTGCCGCTGGTGGCCCACAACGCGGCCTTCGACCGTGGTTTCTGGCAGGCCGAAACGCGGCGCGCCGGCCTCGATGCCGACCCGGCGCACGAGTTTGCCTGCACCGTGCTGCTGTCGCGCCGGCTGTACCCGTACGCCGCCAACCACCGTCTGGGCACGCTGGCGGCGCTGCACCGCCTTCCCGATGCCGGGCGCGCCCACCGTGCGCTGGCCGATGCCGAGGTGACGGCCCACCTGCTCCTGCAGATTCAGCGCGATGTTGGCGACCGCTTTTCCGAAGAGCTAGGCCAGATCGAGGTGGACCATGGATTGCTCATGGCGTTGCAGCGCAGCGAAGCGCGGGCCCTGCAGCGCTGCGTGGCGCGCTACGGGCGCGCCGAGGCCACCGCGCCGTAGCGCGCCAGCAGCGCCTCGCGGCGCTTCGGGTCGAGGTTGATGCGGCTGAAATCGCCGCGGATGTGCGGCAGCGCCAGCAGGCGCCGGTCCATCACCTTGAACCACATCGGCGGCACATAGGCCAGCGGGAACATGCCGAAGTAGCCGCTGGGCAGCTGGGGCAGGTCGGGGAAATGGCGCAGGCTCTGGTAGCGCCGCGCTGCGTTGGCATGGTGGTCGCTGTGCCGCTCGAGCTGGAACAGCACCAGGTTGGTGTAGGTGTGGTTGGCGTTCCACGAATGGTGCGGCTGGCAGCGCTCGTACTGGCCGTCCGCGCCCTTCAGGCGCAGCAAGCCGTAGTGCTCGACATAGTTGGCGCTGGTCAGCTGCCACCAGGCGACGACGTTGTGGATGACCAGGAAGGCCACCATCGCCCAGCCAAAGAGAGCAATCAGCGTGCCCTGCAGCGCCAGCGTGATGGCATAGCTTTGCAGCATCTCGTTGTGCGCACTCCAGGGGCTGCGGCCCTCTCGCCGCAGGCGTTCGGTCTCCAGCGCCCAGGCGCGTTTCATGCCGCCGGGCAGCTCTCGCAGCGCGAAGCGGTAGATGCTCTCGCCCATGCGCGCGCTGGCATGGTCTTCGGGCGTGGCGACGTGGCGGTGGTGGCCACGGTTGTGCTCGATGCGGAAATGGCCGTAGGCCGGCACCGCCAGCACCAGCTTGGCCAGCCAGACTTCCAGCGCTGTGTGCTTGTGGCCAAGTTCGTGGCCGGTGTTGATGCCCAGGCCCGAGGTGGTTCCGGCCACGTAGGCCAGAACCAGGAAGGCCCACAGCGGCAGCTGCTGCGTGCCGGCCCAGACGGCGCAGCCGATCAGCGCCAGGAAGTGCAGCGGCACCACCGCGTAGGTCAGCCAGCGGTAGTACCGGTCGGCCTCGAGCTGCGGCACCACCGCCTCGGGCGGGTTGTTCTCGTCCTCGCCCAGCCAGGCATCGAGCAGCGGCCCGCCGAGGTAGCCGATGGCCAGAGGCAGCAACAGCCACAGCGGGTTGCCGCTGAAGGCATGGCCGGCGATGCCGGTGAAGGGGATCAGCGGGTAGATCACCGACGCGGCCCACAGCCAGCGCTTGCGGTCGCGGAAGCTGACCGGGCCGAGGATCGGGTCGATGGCGGTGAAGACGGGGTTCTTCATGGTTGCGCGCAGCCCCGCATGGTGCCACGGCCACGCGCGGCCGTGTCAATAACCGCGCGCCAGATCCACCTGGTGCAGCAAGGGCTGGCCCGCGCGCCAGCGCGCCAGGTTTTCCAGGAAGCGCTCGGCCGCGCGCCGGAACATCAGCGTCTGCGAGCGGCCCGACAGGTGCATGGTGATGTGCGCGTTGTCCAGGCTCCACAGCGGGTGCTCCGGCGGCAGCGGCTCGGGCTCGGTCACGTCGAGGAAGGCCGCGGCGATGCGCCGCGCGCCCAGCGCTTCGGCCAGGGCGGCCTGGTCGACGACACTGCCGCGCGCGATGTTCAGCAGCACCGCGCTGGGCTTCATCGCCGCCAGTTCGGCGGCGCCGATCAGGGCTTCGGTCTCGGCCGTGGCCGGCACGGCCAGGATCACCCAGTCGAATTCTCCCAGGCGCTCGCGCCACTGCCCCGGCCCGAGTGCGCCGCCGAGCGGCGTGCGCCGCACCACCGTCACGGCCACGTCGAAGGCCGCCATGCGTGCTTCGACCAGCTTGCCGATGGCGCCGTAACCGAGCACCAAGGCACGGCTGCCCGCCAGCTCGACCTTGCCTGGGGCGTCGCTCAGCCACTCGTGGCGCTCCTGGGCGCGCACCACCTCGCGGTAGCCCTTGGCCACGGTGAGCATGCCCATCAGCACGTATTCGGCGATGGTGATGGCATTGATGCCGGCGCCGTTGGTCAGCGTCACGCCGCGCTCGGCCAGTGCGGCCAGCGGCATGCCGTCGACGCCGGCATAGATGGAGTTCAGCCACTTCATGTCGGTGGCGGCCAGGATGGCCGCAGCCATGTGCGACTTGTCGGTCATGTCGAACCAGCCGATCTCGGCGCCCGGGCCGATGTCCAGCGCCTCGTCCGCCGTGGCGAACCAGCGCGCCTGCAGGTCGGCAGGAAGCCTTGATTCGAGCAAGGGGCGCACCACGGCGGGCAAAGCGGCAACAAGGGTGCGGGCCATGCGGAAGGCTCCTGATCGGTGGGTGGGCGGGCCGATGCAGTCTAAGCCGCTGTCGGCCTGGGGTCTCTGGCACCATGCAGGCATGTCCCAGCCCTCCCCGGTCCCAGCGCCTGCCTTGGAGCGCTTCCATGCGGCGCTGGCGCAGGCGCTGGCCGAACGGCGCTTCGACCGGCTGCTGCTCGCCGGCTACCGCGGCGCCGAGCCGCAGCTGCAGCGGCTGTGCGTGCGCGCCGTGGACTTGCGCGGCCGGCCCTGCCTGAGCTTCGTCTACAGCCATGAGCGGCGCGACGTGACGAAGAATCTGCCGGTGCAAGAAGGCCTGGCGCGACTGCGCGCGCTGATCGGCAGCGAGTTCGCCAATGCCCACCTGCACACGCGCGACGACGAATTGCAGCTGGCCTTGAGCCGCAAGGGCCGCTGGCGCCTGCACTCGCGGCGGCGCGCGGACGAGGCCGCTTCGGCTGACTCGGAGGCTCTGGCCGCGCACAACCGCGAGAAGCGGCGGCTGCTCTCGCTGGAGCGGCCGTTCCTGGCCGCGCTGGGCGTGGCCGATGCGCAGTACCGCCTCGTGCCGGCGATGGCGCGCAAATGGCGGCAGATCAACAAATTCCTGGAGATCATCGACGCCGCTCTGGCGGCCTCGCCGCTGGCCGCGCAGCCGCGCATCGAAGTGCTCGACTTCGGTTCCGGCAAGGGTTACCTGAGCTTTGCGCTGCACGACCACCTGTGCCATGCGCTCGGGCGCGACGCGCAGGTCACTGGCGTGGAGATCCGGCCCGATCTGGTTGACCTTTGCAACGGCATCGTCGCGCGGCTCGGGCTGCAGGGCCTGCATTTCGAGTTGGGCGACGTCGGCAGCTATGCGCCGCGTGCAGTCGACGTGATGATCGCGCTGCATGCCTGCGACACCGCCACCGACCACGCCATCCACATCGGCATCCGCGGCGGCGCGGCCATCATCTGCTGCGCGCCTTGCTGCCACAAGCAACTGCGGCCGCAGCTGCTGCAGCCGCACCCGCTGCGGCCGATCCTGCAGCATGGCGTGCACCTGGGCCAGGAGGCCGAGATGCTGACCGACGGCCTGCGCGCGTTGCTTCTCGACGCCTGCGGCTACGACACCCGGGTCTTCGAGTTCGTGTCCCTGGAGCACACCGCCAAGAACAAGATGATCCTGGCCGTCAGGCGCGCGCAACCGGCGGCGAAGGACAAGTTGCTGGAGCAGCTGCGCGAGGTGAAGGCCTTCTACGGCATCCGCGAGCAATGCCTGGAGACACTGCTCAGGGCCGACGCGCTGCTGTAGTGCTCAGCCGACAGGCTTCACGAAGGCGATGCACACGCCCTGCCGGTCGAGCAGCGTGGCAACGCGGCCGACATCCGGGATGTCGGTGGGCTCGACGATCACCTGCGCGCCCAGCCGCCGGGCCGCGGCTGCCGTGGCATCGCAATCGGCCACCGCCACGTAGGGCACCCACAGCGGCGGCGTGTCGGGCATCGGCGCATGCATCAGCCCGGCGCGCATCGCCTCGCCGGTCTTCAGCAGGTAGTAGCTGCCCTGCGGCCCCATGTCCATGGTGTCGCGGGTGTGGCCGAAGACGCGCTCCCAGGGCCTTGCTCTCATCGGGCGACATCAGCTCGTTCCACAGCCAGTCGCCCGGCGGCGTGGGCACGCGGACGGCGGCAGCGTCGTGCGAGCTGGTCCGAACCGAGAAGACGACGCCCGTCGGGTCGGCCAGCGTGGCGCCGCGACCCGCCTGCCCGGCGCTCGCCGGTGCCAGCAGCGACGTGGCCCCCGCCGCCAGCGCCTGCGCATGCGACGGGTCCACGTCCGGCCGGCGCGGCATCGGCCTGTCGCACGTTGACGGGAAGGTTTGATGAAACGCAATACGAATGGTTCGCATTGCATATAGAATTGAAAGAATGCATCACAAGGAACTTCCATGACCCACCCCACCTACCCGCTGCGGCTGATCGCGTCCGTGCTGCTGGCCGGCGCCTCGCTGGCTGCCTCGGCGCAGGACAAGGTGCTGAACCTTTACTCGGCGCGCCACTACCAGACCGACGAGGCGCTGTACGCCAACTTCACCAAGGCCACCGGTATCAGGATCAACCGCATCGATGCCGATGACGCCGGCATCCTGACGCGGCTGAAGGCCGAAGGCGCGGCCAGCCCGGCCGACGTGGTGCTGCTGGTGGACGCGGCGCGCCTGGTCAGCGCCGAAGCGGAAGGGCTGTTCCAGCCGGTGAAATCCGCCGTGCTGCAGCAGCGGATTCCGGCGCACCTGCGCGACGCGGGCGACGGCGGCGGCGCGCAGTGGTTCGGCTTCTCGACGCGGGCTCGCCTCATCGTCTACAACAAGGCAACGGTGCAGCGCGCCGATGTCGACACCTACCAGGAGCTGGGCGATCCGAAGAACAAGGGCAAGGTGTGCACGCGCTCGGGCTCGCACCCCTACAACTTGACGCTGTTCGGCGCGATGCTGCAGCACACCGGCCCGCAGGCCACCGAGGCCTGGCTCAAAGGGGTGGTTGGCAACATGGCACGCGCCCCCAAGGGCGGCGACACCGACCAGATCCGGGCAGCGGCCTCGGGCGAATGCCAGATCGCGCTGACCAACAGCTACTACCTGGCGCGGCTGATGCGCTCGACCAAGCCCGAGGATGTGGAGGTGGTTTCGAAGGTGAGCTTCGTCTTCCCCAACCAGGACAGCTGGGGCACGCACGTCAACATCTCCGGCGGAGCCGTGGCCAAGCACGCGAAGAACAAGGCCGAGGCGGTGAAGTTCCTGGAGTACCTGGCCAGCGACGAGGCCCAGGTCTACTTTGCCAACGGCAACAACGAATGGCCGGCAGTGGCCGGCGTCAAGATCGCGGGCAACCCGGCGCTGGATGCGATGGGCAGCTTCAAGGTCGACAGCCTGCCGATCGGGCTCTCCGGCGCCAACCAGACCCGGGTGCAGCAGATGCTCGACCGGGTGGGCTTCAAGTAAGCCTGCGCCGCCCTGGCCGCAAGGCCGCGCCGTGATGCCGCGGCGCGGTCTTTTTCCATGCGGCGCAGCCGCGGCCGGCTCGCGCGAGAATGCGGCCCTCACTTCGCCGCGCGTCGATCCACCATGACCGTCCTCATCATCGGCCTGATCCTGTTCCTGGGCGTGCACTCGGTGCGCATCTTTGCCGAGGGCTGGCGCAGCGCGCAGATCGCGCGGCGCGGCGAGGGCGCATGGAAGGGTCTGTATTCGGTCGCGTCGATCGCCGGCTTCGCGCTGATCGTCTGGGGCTACGGACTCGCGCGCGAGCAGCCTACGGTGCTGTGGGCGCCGCAGCTGTGGGCGCGGCACCTGGCCTCGCTGCTGATGCTGTTCGCCTTCATCCTGCTGGCCGCGGCCTACGTGCCGCGCAACGGCATCAAGTCCTGGCTGCACCATCCGATGGTGCTGGGCGTCAAGGTCTGGGCGCTGGCCCACCTGCTGGCCAACCACACGCTGGCCGATCTGCTGCTGTTCGGCAGCTTCCTGGTGTGGGCGGTCCTGGACTTCCGCGCCGCGCGACAGCGTGACCGGGCTGGCCAGATGAGCTACCCGGCCGGCACGCTGGGCGGCACGCTCGGTGCGGTGGTGGCGGGCCTCGCGGCCTGGGCACTGTTCGCCTTCTGGGCGCACGGCTGGCTCTTCGGCGTGACGCCCTTCGGGCGCTGAGAGGCCGCCCGCGCGCCGGCGGCCCAGGCTCAGCCGGGCAGCACCGCCAGCGCGTCGACCTCGACCTTGAAGCCGCCCGGAAAGGCGGCCACCGGAACGATGGCGCGCGCCGGTTTGTGCGCGCCGAAGAACTCGGCATAGATCGGGTTGAAGACCGGCCAGCCGTCGGCTTCGGACATGTAGACCGTGACCTTGGCCACCTGCTGCAGGGTGGCTCCGCCGGCTTCGAGCACGGCGCGCAGGTTGGCCAGGCACTGGCGGGTCTGTGTCGCGAGGTCGGCAGCGGCCAGCGAACTGCCGTCGGGTGCGATGGCGATCTGGCCCGACACGAACAACAGGTTGCCGGTGCGCATGCCCGGGCTGTAGGGGCCGCGCGCCGCGGGCCCGCCAGGCGGCTCGACCGCGCGCGGCGCTTCCATCGCCAAAGACTCAGCGGATGGCCAGCGGGGCGCCGATCGAACCGGTGGCGCCAACGATCGGCACCGGGCTGTAGACGTACATGAAGCGGTACACCTTGTCCTTCGACAGCTCGTCCAGGTCCATGTTCTCCTGGTTCACGATGCCATGCCGGGTGAGCAGGTGGCTGTGCACGCAGAAGGCGCAGCCGGGCTCCTTGTTCGGGATGACTTCGGTCGGCCAGGTGTCCGCGCCGACCACGCCTGCCTGCACCACGTCGGACAGCCACTTGGCCACTTCCATGCCGATGCCCGGCGCACCGCCGTTGAACTTGGCGTTGTCCTTGATCCAGTGCTTGCCCCAGCCGGTGCGGAAGAACACGCCATCGCCGGGCATGAACTTGAAGTCCTTCATGCCCTGTTTGTCCAGGGCGGCATTGATGTCTGCCAGCGTGATCTCGTAGCCCGCCTCCATCGCATCCACGCCCTTGGACGCGGCGACGTCGATCAGGATGCCGCGCGCGTTGATCGGGTGCAGCTTCTCCACCCCCAGCTTCTTCAGCCCCGTGGAGCCGTCCATCTCGGCCTGGGTGAAGCCGTTGTAGTAGCGCATCTCCGCCTTGTCGGCGGGGCTGCCCACGGCCACGCCGATGTGCGCCAGCCCGTCGAACTGGGTGCCGACCTGGCCGATCTCGGTGGCCAGGAACTCGTCGTTGAAGACCAGCACGTTGGCGCCGAAGGGCCCGCCGGTGGGGCCGCCGGGAATGCGCAGCACGAACTTGCGGTCGCCGAAGGTAGGCATCGAGGCGGTGTAGGGCCGGCCGAGGCGGTAGACCTTGCCGGTGCGGATCTCGCCGATCGCGCGCTGCACGACCTCGGGCTTCTTGTACCAGTTGGTCGAACCCGCCTCGTCGCCGGCGCCCCACAGCTTGTTGGGCCACCACTTGTCGCCCAATGGAGTGTCCATCGAATCGCCAATGACCCAGGGCTTGCCCTTGCAGGCCTTCCAGTTCTTGTCCGAGCACTCCTGCGCCATGGCGCCGGCGGCCAGGCCCGACAGCAGCAGCAGCGCCGCGATCTTCGTCTTCGTCATCGTCGTCTCCTCTTTGTGGTGGTGGGTGGATCGGTCGGGGATCACTGGGTGGCGGCCGCGGCCAGCGGCGGGGCGCCGCCATGGCAGAACTGCTGGCCTTCACCGAGCCAGTGGCAATGCCGGAACGTGCTGTGCATGCCGGCTTCGGCGATCAGCAATGAGCGCAGCAGGCGCTGCGCGGGCATGAAACCCTGTTCGCTGGAACGCGCCAGCCAGGCCTTGGCAGCCACGGCGTCGGCCGGATCGGCCTGCAGGTAGCACAGGGCCGCGCGATACGACGCCAGCGCGGTGTCCTCTCGCGCCGCGCGGGCGATCCATTGCGGGCACCCGTCCTCGGCCTTGGCGGCGGCGGCTTCGCGCGCCTTTTGTTGGTCGGAGAAGTAGCCGCCGATGTCGGCGGCAGGCGCGGGCAGCGCCAGCAGCAGGCCAAGACAGGCGAGCAGCCCCGCGCAGCCATGTCGTGTCGATGCCATGTCTTGTCTCCTGCGGCCCTTTTCAGCGCATTCTGTGCCGGCCGCCGTGGCAAGGTCAACAGGCCCGCAGGGCCGCGGTTCCGGGGCTTCAAGCATTGACGTCGACCACCAGCCGCCCGCGGATCTTGCCGGCCAGGATGTCGGCGCCGGCCGCGATGGCGCCGGCCAGCGGGATCTGTTGCACCAGGCTGTCCAGCCTGGCTTGGTCCAGGTCCTGTGCCAGCCGCGCCCAGGCCTGCTCGCGCAGCGCCCGTGGCGCCATCACGCTGTCGATGCCATAGAGCGTGACGCCGCGCAGGATGAAGGGCGCCACGCTGCCTGGGAAATCCATGCCCTGGGCCAGGCCGCAGGCCGCCACGGCACCGCGGTACTTGGTGCCTGCGCAGGCATTGGCCAGCGTGTGGCTGCCCACCGAATCGACCACGCCGGCCCAGCGCTCCTTGGCCAGCGGCTTGCCGGGCGCCGACAGCCCGGTGCGGTCGATGACCTCGGCCGCACCCAGGGCCTTCAGCGCCTCGGCCTCGTGCATGCGGCCAGTGGAGGCGATCACGCGGTAGCCCAGCTTGGACAGCAGCGCGACGGCCACGCTGCCCACGCCGCCGTTGGCGCCAGTGACCAGGATGTCGCCGCTTGCGGGCTCGAGCCCGTGGCCCTGCAGGGCCATCACGCAAAGCATGGCGGTGTAGCCGGCGGTGCCGATGGCCATGGCCTGGCGCGTCGTCAGCCCGGCGGGCAGCGCCACCAGCCAATCGCCGCGCACGCGCGCACGTTGCGCCAGCCCGCCGGAGTGCGTCTCGCCTACGCCCCAGCCGTTGAGCACCACCTTGTCGCCGGCCTTCCACGAGGCGTGGCTGCTGGACTCCACCGTGCCGGCGAAGTCGATGCCGGCGACCAGCGGGAACTTGCGTACCACTGGCGACTTGCCGGTGATGGCCAGGCCGTCCTTGTAGTTAATGGTGGAGTAGTCGACGCGCACCGTGACATCGCCCTCGGGCAGGTTGTCGTCGTCGAGCTGCTTGATGCTGGCGCGGTAGCCGGCTTCGTCCTTGTCGATCACCAGGGCGTTGAATGTCATTTGTTTCTCCATGAACCGGGGGCGTCGTCAAAGTATGCCCTGCCCGCCAGGCTTAGGACCGAGTCACGACACCGGGCACATGGGCCAGGCCGCGCAACGCGGCCCGGGTCGAGTAGAGCGCTGGAGCCGAGCCCTTTCGAGGGCCTGGCCCGATGCCGGGGCCAAGACCCGGGTTCCCCTCGTCTTGCCGCAGCCGGCCGAGCTGTGCGCTCAGGCCGCGCCCAGCCAGCGTGCCCAGGCGTAGTACAGCGGGATGCCCACCACCAGGTTGAACGGCAGCGTCACGCCCAGCGAGGCCGTGAGGTAGATGCCGGGGTTGGCCTCGGGCAGGCTGGCGCGGCAGGCCGCCGGCGCGTCGATGAAGCTGGCGCTGGCGCAGATGGCACCGAACACGAAAGCCCCGCCCGTGCCCAGGCCCACGGCGTGCGCCAGGGTCACGCCCACCAGGCCGTTCAGCAGCGGCATCAGCACCCCGAAGCCGGCCATGAACACGCCCACCTGGCGGAACGCGCCGATCTGCCGCGCCGCCGTGATGCCCATCTCGAGCAGGAACAGCATCAGCATGCCGCGGAACAGGCCCTCGTAGAAGGGGCTGATCTGCG
>JBEIHU010000039.1:0-22850 GCA_040381175.1 Burkholderiaceae bacterium | reverse complement strand
TGTCAGCGCGCTGGCCATCCCGAACGACGAAGCCAACTGGCAAAAGACATTTGAGGTGGACATGATGGGCACGGTGCGGCTGGTCAACGCCGCGATGCCGTTTCTGGAAAAGAGCACACACGCCAGCATCGTCACGATCAGCAGCGTGTCGGGGCGCGAAATCGACTTTGCCTCGGGCCCCTATGGCGCTTTCAAGGCGGCCATCATCCACTACACGCAGGGCCTGGCCTACCACCTGGCGGGCAAGAAGATCCGCGCCAACACGGTGTCGCCCGGCAACACCTACTTCAAGGGTGGTGTGTGGGAACAGATCGAGCACGGCAACCCGGAACTGTTCAAGATGGCGCTGGGCCTGAACCCCACCGGCCGCATGGGCACGCCGCAGGAAATGGCCAATGCGGCGGCCTTCCTGGCCAGCCCGGCAGCCAGCTTCATCACCGGCACCAACCTGGTGGTGGACGGGGCGCTGACCAAGGGCGTGCAGTTCTGAGGCGCTGACGGGCGGGCGGCCAGCCGCGCCAGGGGTCTGCCGCGCGGGAGTGGGGCCGCGCAAGCGTCTCGGCGCCGGCGCTTCAGCGGCTCGCGGCCCCGTCGTCCGCGGCTTGCGACACCGTTTTGTTCAGCGCGTCGCGCGTCTTGCTGGCGGCCTGGTTCGCGCCAGTCGACCTGAAAGCCGCCCTTCGTCAGCGACTGCTGATGGCACCAGCAGGCCCAAGAAATCCGCTCGTCCGGCGGCAGCCCAACGGCTGCTGTGCTCCGGGGACGAACCTGGCTTCCAGGCGATACAGCGCCAATTCGCATTGAGCCCGGCTCAGCCGCCGCCTGGGGTATCGTCGTAGCACGCCGCCTCGGCGCCGGACTCCACACCCCATGGCAGCGATTCCCGAAGACAGCGTGCGCCTCAGCGAGGTCGGTCCGCGCGACGGCCTGCAAAGCGTGGCGCGCACCATGGCCACCGCCCACAAGATGGCCTGGATCGATGCGCTGCATGCCGCCGGCCTGCGCGAGATCGAGGTTGGCTCCTTCGTACCGGCCAGGCTGCTGCCGCAGCTGGCCGACACGGCCGAGCTGGTGCGCCATGCGCGCACCCTGCCCGGGCTGACGGTGCTGGCGCTGGTGCCCAATCTGCGCGGCGCCCAGGCGGCCATCGACGCGGGCGCGCACAAGCTCACCGTGCCGGTGTCGGCCAGTGTCGCGCATTCGCTGGCCAACGTGCGCAAGACGCCCGCGCAGATGGTCGAAGAGGTGCGCGCCATCGCCGTCTGGCGCGACCAACATGCCCGCTCGGTGGACCTGGAGGTCGGCATCTCCACAGCCTTCGGCTGCACGCTGCAAGGCACGGTGCCCGGGGACGAGGTGATCCGCCTGGCCGAACAGCTTGCGGCCGCCGGCGCCGACGAGTGCGGCCTGTCGGACACCACCGGCATGGCCAACCCGGCGCAGGTGCGGCGGCTGTTCACGCGGCTGCGCACGGCCCTTGGCGAGCGCGCCGGCGCCGCCCACCTGCACAACACCCGAGGCCTGGGGCTGGCCAACTGCCTGGCGGCCTACGACGCGGGCGTTCGCAGCTTCGACGCCTCGCTCGGCGGGCTGGGCGGCTGCCCCTATGCGCCGGGCGCCTCGGGCAACGTCGTCACCGAGGACCTGGTGTTCATGTTCGAAGCCATGGGCGTGGCCACCGGCGTGGACTTGCCCAAGTTGTTTGCCGCGCGCGAGGCGCTGCGCGCCGGCCTGCCCGGCGAGCCGATCTACGGCATGACGCCCGAAGCCGGCCTGCCGCTGGGCTTCGCGCCCGCGACATGAGCGAGCCGCTGCCGCCCGCCGGACACGAAGCTGAGGCAGGCCTGCCACTGGCCGGCCTGCGGGTGATCGAGTTCACCCACATGGTGATGGGCCCGAGCTGCGGCATGATCCTTGCAGACCTGGGCGCCGAGGTGATCAAGGTCGAGCCGCTGGAAGGCGACAACACGCGCCGGCTGCTGGGTTCGGGCGCCGGCTTCTTCGCGATGTTCAACCGCAACAAGAAGAGCCTGGCGCTGGACCTGAAGGACCCGCGCGGCCTGGAGATCGTGCTCAAGCTGGCGGCCGGCGCCGATGTCTTCAGCGAGAACTTCAAGCCCGGCACGATGGAGCGGCTGGACCTCGGCCCCGAGGCGCTGTCGCGGCTGAACCCGCGGCTCATCCATGTGTCGCACAAGGGTTTCCTGCCCGGGCCCTACGAGCACCGCACCGCGCTCGACGAGGTGGTGCAGATGATGGGCGGGCTGGCCTACATGACCGGCCCGGAAGGCCGGCCGCTGCGCGCTGGCAGCAGCGTCAACGACATCATGGGCGGCATGTTCGGCGCCATCGGCGTGCTGGCCGCGCTGCAGGCGAGGCATCGCAGCGGCCGCGGCCAGGAGGTGCAAAGCGCGCTGTTCGAGAACAACGTGCTGCTGGTGGCGCAGCACATGATGCAGTTCGCCGTCACCGGCCAGGCCGCCGCCCCGATGCCCAGCCGCATTTCCGCCTGGGGCATCTACGACGTGTTCACCGTTCTCGGCGGCGAGCAGATCTTCCTGGCCGTCGTGTCCGACACGCAATGGGCGTTGTTCTGCGACGCCTTCGGGCTGCCCGAGCTGAAGGCCGACGCGCGCCTGGCCAGCAACAACGACCGCGTGCGCGCACGCGACTGGCTGCTGCCGCGGCTGCGCGAGCAGCTGGCGCCTCTGGCCGCGGACGAGATCGGCGCACGCTTCGAGGCGCAGGGCCTGCCCTACGCGCCGATCACCCGGCCGCAGGACCTGTTCGACGACCCGCACCTGCGCCAAACGGGCGGGCTGGCGCCGGTGACGCTACCCGCCGACGCCAGCGCAGCCGGGCAGCCGATCGAGACTCACACCCCGCTGCTGCCGCTGATGCTGGGCAGCCAGCGGCTGCCTGTGCGCAGCGCACCGCCGGCGCTGGGCGAGCATGGACTGGAACTGCTGCACAGCCTGGGCTATGACGATGCAGCGATCGCCGTGCTGTGTGCCGACGGCGTGGTCGGCGGCTCGGCCGCCCGCGCCGGTTCTTGATCACCTGCTCGAGAGCCTTGCCGCGCTCTTGCGCAGCCTCCTGCGTCAGCTTGCAGGCGGTGCAGGACTGGTAGATCTTGCGCACGCAGGTGGTGGTCGCGATGCCGACCTTCCCGGCCGTGACCAGCTCGACGTTGTCGAACCGGCGGTTCGGGTCCAGGCCGCGCTTGTCGGCTTGGTTGCGCATCCTGGCGATGTTGCCCGGCCCGGCGCCGTAGGACGCAAAGGCGAACAGCGCGCGGTTGGCCGGGCTGAAGTAGACGCCCTTGGCCAGCCGCTGGTTGAGCGCCACCAGACTGTCATGTTGGCTGTATGTCCGGCGCACGCGCACCGGCTTGCCCGGCAGCGTCTCGGCCGTGGCTACCGGCTCGGCCTTGGCTGCGCCGAGCACGATCTCGCGGTTGGGCTTGGCATCGGGCGGTGCGGCGAAGTCGCACGCACTGCCGGCGTGCATCGGTCATTGTCAGGCTGCCGGCGGCAATGTCGCCCAGACCCGTGGACACGTCGTCGAGCAGCTCGTAGCTCGTGGTCGGCACCCGGTGCAGCACGATCGGGCGCTTGCCCAGCTGGGCGGCGTACTTCTTGTTCAGGTACTGCTCGAAGGCTCGAGCCGTCTAGGAGCGTGGGCGGCCCTTGTCGTTGCGTTGCAGCGTGCGGCTGGTGGGCACCAGCACGCGGATATGCCGGCGCGCGAGCATGCCGTCGAAATCACCTGTCCACAGGCGCGATTCGGTAGGCAGCGCCCGCAGCTTGGTGGCGGCGGCCGAGGCTGGCGCGGCCGGCTGGGCCGCCGCGGCAAGCGCCGCGACCAGTCCGAACATCGCGCACAGCGCCGGTGTAAAGACAGATGTCACGAAGCGCACTCCTCGACCGCCAGTCCCGGCCTTTCAAGCCGGCCCGGCAGCACCGAAGCCGGACGCGGGCGGTTCGTCGCCTGCGCATGGCCGATTCTGCGCCCAGGGCATCAGACGACTTCGTCCTCCTGGTCGCGGGCCACCTTGCCCATGGCGGCCAGCGCGGTTTCCAGCAGCGCCATGCCCGGGGCGATGGCCAACTGGGCTTCTTCGCACAGCAGCGCGATGTCCTGCGACGAGATCTTCAACTGCGGATTGAGCGGCGTTGCCTTGACAAGGATTTCCTTGCCCAGCCGCGGCAGCACGGCCACGGTGCGGCCGTCGCGCCGGACCTGCAGGTCGATCCGCGGCTGCCCGTGCTGGTTGAAGGCCTCGATGGCGGCAACGAGGTTCATGGTCGCTCCTTGAACAAGCCGAGTATTGTCCCGCATCCCGGGCCGCGTTCGCCGGGTAGCGCTACCCCGGGTGGCATACTGCCGCAGCATGAGCACGTTGCCTCTGCCACCCGCCGTCAAGGGCGAACGCTTCGAATTCGACAGCACGGCGGGCCGCATCAGCGCCTACGTGGCCGGCCAGGGGCCGCCGCTGCTGCTGGTGCACAGCGTCAACGCGGCTGCATCGGTGGCCGAGGTGCGGCCGCTGTTCGAGCATTGCGTACACACGCACACGGTTTTTGCGCTCGACCTGCCTGGTTACGGCTTTTCCGATCGTAGCGACCGCGCCTACACGCCGCGCCTGATGACCGACGCGCTGCTGGCCATGCGCAAGCCGATCCGGCAGCGCTGCGGCGAGCGGCCGGTGGATGCGCTGGCCGTGTCGCTGGCCAGCGAGTTCCTGGCGCGCGCCGCGGTCGAAACGCCCGAAGCGTGGCGCAGCCTGGCCCTGGTCAGCCCCACCGGTTTCAGCGGGTCGCGCGTGCGCCGCGACCCGCGCGGCAGCACCCAGGCCATGCCCTGGCTGCACCGGGCGCTGCGCGGCCCGGGCTGGGGCGGCGCGTTGTTCCGAGGCCTGACGCGGCCCGGCGTGATCCGCTACTTCCTGGAGCGCACCTGGGGGTCGAAGAGCATCGACGAGGCGCTGTGGCGCTATGCCGTGATCACCACGCGGCAGCCCGGTGCCGAATACGCGCCGCTGCACTTCCTGGCTGCCAGCATGTTCAGCACCGACATCCACACGGTCTACGAGACGCTGTCGCATCCGGTGTGGATGTCGCACGGCGTGCGCGGCGATTTCGTCGACTACCGCGGCAAGAGCCTGGTCGAAGCCCGCCCGAATTGGCGCTTCGACGTGCTGCCCACCGGGGCCCTGCCGTACTTCGAAATACCGCAACGTTTCAACGCGGCGTACGACGCCTTTCTGGCCGCTGCGTAGATCCGGCGCTTCCTAGGCCGCCATGGCCTGGCGCTCCAACTCCACCTTCAAGCCTTCGGGCAGCTTCAGCTGGCGCGCCAGTTCGTCGAGGTAGGCGCGTTCCATGAAGCTGGTCTCGTCGGCAACCAGCAGGCTGGCCAGGTACATCTCGGCTGCCATCTCCGGCGAGCCGGCGGCGCGGGCCACGTCCGCCGGGTCGAGCGGGCGGCGTATCTCGTCCTCCAGCCAGCGGCGCGTCGCTGCATCGGCCTGCAGCCGGCCGAGCTCCGCCTCGACCAGCCCGCGCTCGCGCTCGTCCAGGTGGCCGTCGGCCTTGGCCGCGGCAATCATCGACCTGAGCATCGCCAGGCTGTGCAGCTCGACTTCGGGCGCGGGCAGCAGGTTCACGGTGCGCGGCGGCTGCAGCACCGGCGCTGCGGCCGAACCCTGCGGCCGCGCCTGCTGGGCCTGTTGCTGCGCCTGCCAGCTGCCATAGGCCTTGTAGGCCAGCGCGCCGAGCGCTGCCAAGCTGCCCAGCTTCAGCGCCTTGCCGCCGAAACGGCGGCCGCGCTTGCTGCCCAGCAGCAGGCCCAGTGCACCGCCTGCCGCCGCACCCGCACCGAACTTGCCCCAGCCGGCGTTGCCACCGCCGGCCTCAGGTGCGCTCGGCACCTGCGGCTTGCCTTCGATCATCGACAGCCCGGATTTGAGCAGTTGCTCCAGCATGCCTTGCGCGTTCATCGTTCAGACCTTTCGTGGTGGTGTTCGAAGCCAGCCCGATGGACTCTCGGCACCGGCCCGGGTTCCCCTGGGGCCCAGGCTACAGTCGCAAAAAACCCCCGCCCCCTGCATGCCCGCCTTCCCTCAACGCATTGTCTGCCTGACCGAAGAGCCCACCGAGGTGCTGTACGCGCTGGGCGAGGAACATCGCATCGTCGGCATTTCCGGCTTCACCGTGCGCCCGGCCCGGGCGCGGCAGGAAAAACCGCGCGTCTCGGCCTTCACCAGCGCCAAGCTGGAGCGCATCCTGGCGCTGCAGCCCGACCTGGCGATCGGCTTTTCCGACATGCAGGCCGACATCGCCCAGGCGCTGATCAAGGCCGGCGTCGAGGTCTGGATCAGCAACCACCGCTCGGTCGACGGCATCCTGGCCTACGTGCAGCGCCTGGGCGCGATGGTCGGCGCGGCCGCCAAGGCCGAGGCCTATGCCGCGCAGCTGCGTGCGCACGTCGAGGCGGTGCGCGAGCGCGCCGCGCAGCTGCCGCGGCGCGCTCGCGTGTACTTCGAGGAATGGGACGAGCCGCAGATCAGCGCCATCCGCTGGGTCAGCGAGCTGGTCGGCATCGCCGGCGGCGACGACATCTTCCCCGCGCGCGCCACCGCCAGCCTGGGCCTCGGGCGCATCGTCGCCGACCCGCTGGAGGTGGTGCGCGCCGCGCCGGATGTGATCATCGGCTCGTGGTGCGGCAAGAAGTTCCGGCCCGAGCGCGTGGCCTCGCGCCCCGGCTGGCCTGAGGTGCCCGCCGTACGCGATGGCGAGCTGCACGAGATCAAGTCGCCGCTGATCCTGCAGCCCGGCCCGGCCGCACTGACCGATGGCCTGGACGCGCTGCATGGCATCGTGGCGCGCTGGGCGGTCAGAAAATCAGCGCCGCGATGAACACGCCAATCATCATGAAGGCGATGACCACCTTCGACACCAGCCCGGCCATGATGCCCAGCCAGGTGGCGAGTCCGACCTTGACGGCGCGGCCATGGTCGCGACGGGCGATGTACTCGCCGATCGCCGCGCCGACCAGCGGCATGAAGAGCACGCCGACAAGGCCCATGAACAGCCCGGCCACCGTGCCCAGCGCCGCGCCGACGATGGCCTGGCGGCTGGCGCCGGCCTGGCGCGCACCAAGCAAGCCGGCCACGTAGTCCAGCACCCAGGCCAGCACGGCCAGCACGATCACCGCCGTCAGCACGCCCCAGCCGACGCGCGCGAAATCGTCGATCCATGCACCGAGCAAGATGCCCGCCAGCACGAACAGCGTGCCGGGCAGCGCCGGCAGCACGGTGCCCGCGACGCCGACGACGATAGGGCGGCACTCAGGATCCACAGCACGATGTCGGTCATGGCGATGCGCTGGGTCTGCCCGCAGCGGCGGAATCGGGTGCGTCGAAGGTGGCGTCATCCGCGCGCCGTTCAAGGGCCGCGGCCGTGCCGGTAAGCGGCGGCGCCCGGACGCCGGGCCGGTCAGCCCGGGAAGAAACCGGCCTGGCGCGCGGCGTCGAGCAGCAGCGTGGCCAGTTCCGCCAGCTGCTGGGCAACGTCCGACGAAGGCGGCGCGCTGGCGCGTGCGCTCCACATCAGGCCGCCGCTGGCCACGTCGGACAGCGACGCGGTGGCCGCGTAGCCGGTGGTGGCCGGACCTGCGCCGCCCAGCGGCGCCGACATGCCGAAGCCCACGCTGCCACCGCTGCGATAGCCGCCGCCGAAACCGCCGATGCCGATGCCGATGGTCGGCCCCGGCGCCAGCGCCACCACCTCGGGCGCGAGCTGGGTACGCAGCAGCAACACCGCACCGGCCTGGCGTGCCGCCTGCAGCAGCGCCGCCTCGTTGGGCACAGTGGCGTCGGCAGCATCGCTGCTGTCCGGCGCCAGCAGCGGCAGCGCACCCAGCGCGGCCAGCCGTGCCGCCATGCGGTCGGCGCAGATGCGGCGCAGAGTCGGCTCGCCAGCCTGGCAGGCCACCAGCACCTTGGCGCCGCGCGGCGGCTGGCCGGCGAACTGCGGGTCGCTCCACTGCGCATTGATGCGGCTGCCGGCGCAGCCGGCCAGCAGCAGCGCGCCCAGTGCCCCGAGCAGCAGCGCGCGACTCATTCCGGCGCCACCTGCACCAGGCGCTTGCCGATGGCCTCGCCCTTCATCATGCCAATCAGTGCGGCCGGCGCGTTCTCGAAGCCTTGCACGATGTCCTCTTGGAAGACCAGCTCGCCGCTGCGCAGCCACGGCGCCACGCGCGCCTGGTACGCCGGCAGCTTGTGCACATGGTCGTAGATGATGAAGCCGGTCATCTGCAGGCGCTGGGTCAGCACCGCCTGCAGGCCGCGGATGCCGGCATCGGCGGTCTCGTTGTAGGCGGAGATCATGCCGCACACCGCGATGCGTGCGCCGACGTTGGCATGGCGCAGCACGGCCTCGAGCGTGCTGCCGCCGACGTTGTCGAAGTACAGGTCGATGCCGCGCGGGCAGTGCCTGCGCAAGGCCTCGTCCAGATCGGCATCGCGGCGATCGAAGGCGGCGTCGAAGCCGCAGCGCTGCAACAGGAAGTCCACCTTGGCGGCACCGCCGGCCGAGCCGACCACGCGTGCGCCTGCGCGCCTGGCGAACTGCCCCGCCAGCTGGCCGACGGCGCCGGCTGCCGACGAGACATAGACCGTGTCGCCGGGCGCCGGGCGGCCGATCTCGATGGCGCCGATCCAGGCGGTCAACCCCGGCATGCCCAGCACCGACAGGTACTGGCTGGCTCGACCCAGGCCGGGGTCGATGCGGTGCAGACCTTCGCCGCGCGGCACCACGCAGCGCTCGGCCCAGTCGAGGAAGCCCCAGACTACGTCACCGTCGCGAAAGCGCGCATGGCGGCTGGCGATGACGCGCGCCACCACGCGCGAGACGATCGGCCGGCCCAGCTCGAAGCCGGGCGCATAGGACGGCCCGGCATTCATGCGGCCACGCAGGTAGGGGTCGGTCGAAAGGTACAGGGCCTGCAGCAGCACGTCCTCGGGCCCGCACCCGGGCTCGGCGCAGGGTTCGATGCGGAAGCAGCTTTCATCCACCCAGCCGACGGGCCGGCGGCTCAGCACGATGCGTTGGTTCATGCGCCACTGTAGCCGCTGGCTGCAGCATGGCACGCGGCTTGCTCGACTTTCGCGCGACGCTTGGCGGACCTGGACGCGGCGGGGACGGCTATGCCACGCCGGTGCGTCGATGTCCGGCGCGCGTGCCGGGCACGCCAGGCGGCAAGGCAGTCGCGGGAACCCGGGTGACCGACCAGGAGGACGTCATGTCGGACGAGTTTGACGAAGTCATGCGCAGTGCAAGCCTCGGCGCTCGCGCCAGGCCGCGCGCCGGCACGGCCGGCCCGCGTCTGGTGGCGCGGCTGTTCGCGGCCGCGGGCGCGCCGCTGCGCGTGCGCCTGCTGCACTGCCTGATGCGCCCGCTGGGCCCGTTGGGCGCGGCCGGCGTGGCCTCAGGCGCGTTTGCCCACTTTGCCGGCCCTGCCGGCAGCGGCCGGGGCCGCTTCGAAGCCGAGGCCGTGGCGCGCCTGTCCAGCCGCCAGGTGCGCGAACTGGCGCAGTTCGTCGAGCAGGTGGACCCGCAGGCGCTGCGGCAGTTCGCCAGCCTGGCGGCCAGCAGCCCGCTGGCCGTGTCCCGCTGCAGCGCGCCTGTGCTGGCGTTGCTGTACCGCTGTCTTCAGCCCGAGGCGCCCGGCCGCGCCGCGGCCTTCAATGCGCCGGCAGGCCGGCGCGCAACCGCACCCCGGCCGCCGTCACCGCAATCGGCGGGCCCAGCTGTTGCAACCTGACGCCCCATGCCAGCAGGTGCTTGCGCATGTCGCCGGCCCGCTGCATCGCCAGCGGTGCCGAGCCCGCCGCGTCTCCCGGCGCGGCGGGCGCCGCTGCCGCGCCGACCGACGGCTTGGCACAGCCTCGCAGGCCGAGCAGGCAGGCCACAAGCAGGGCTCTTCCTGCCGCACCGCAGCCATGCCCCTGGCCACGTCGGCGTGCCGGGGGGCGCGTCAGCGCGCAGACTGCCACCCAACCTACGGCGACAGGCTGCCGCAGCCCGGGCCGCTCAGCCGCCAGGCTGGCAGTTCCAGCGCGGCAGGCCAACCATGCGCGGATGCGCTTGCGCCGTGGCGATGAACAGCACCTGGTTCGACTGCCGCGCCGGCAAGGCGACCTGGGCGGTCACGGCACGCGAGCCGCCGGGTTCGTTGTCCGCAGTCCAGGAGAAATCGAGCAGGCAATGCAGCGCGACCTCGCCGTCGTTGCGGCCATCGATGCGGATGCCCCCACCGCCAGCGCGCACCATGAAGCTCGGCTCCGACGCGAGCCGCGGCGCGGGCAGTTGCGCCGGCACGGCGCCGATGCGCGGCGCGGCGATCGGCGCCGCCAGTCGCGCGCGCGGGCCGCTGGGTAGCGCGTGGCCAGCCGCGGCGCAGGCGCTTCGAATGGCTGGAGTGTGGAAAGCCGGCGCCGTTGTCTCACGCCCGTGTCGCACATAGGTGACATGGAGCACGCCCTGGGACACGCCGCAGTGGCGCACTTTCGCTTCCTCAGGCACGAACTCCAGCGCCGGCCACGGCAATGGCTCGGGCGCCATGGCAGCGGCGAGGCTCCATGCCAGCAGCAGGCTGCTGGCGATGCACACGGGCGCCCTGTGGGCTCGCAGTTTCATTGCCAACATGCCGGCCCCAAGACCGGCAGGCCGATGCTCGCCCGCCGGCCATTGCCACCGCCGGGCTGGCCGATCGCGCCGGCGTAGGCACGCGCCGTTGCAGCTCTGGCAATTCGTGCCCTCGGGCGCGACACCATGGCGCCGATAATCCCTGCATGACCGTCTTCTATTGGGTGATGGGCGTACTGATCGTCGGCACCTTCGTGCCGTCGGTGCTGTACCTCGTGCTCTATGCGGTGACGGGCGAGGACGGCTGCCTGCGCCGCGCCCGCGGCCTTTGGAACTACACCCGGCTGCTGACGCTGCTGGCGGGCAACATCCTGATCTGGGGCCATGTGATCGTCGGCCTGTGGCGGATCTGGTTTTCCTGAGCGCCGCAACCGATGCGTTAAGGTCGGCGGCATCCCCAAGCGACCGGAGCCCAGGCGATGCAAGACCCCTGCGACCATGACCACGCCGCGCCGGCGGCCGCCGGCCAGGGCATTGCCCGAGTCGGCGGCTTCGATGCGGCGGCCTTCGAACGCGCCGTCGCCGACCTGCTGAAGGCCTGCGGCATCGCCGCCGACGGCGTACACACCGGCAAGACGCCGCGACGGGTGCGCGAGCTCTGGGAGCGCCGCCTGCTGGGCGGCTATGCGCTCGACCCGGCCGAGGTGCTGGGCCAGGGCTTCGCCGACCCGCGCGAAGACATGGTCGTGGTTCGCGGCATCGCCATCCACGGCGTGTGCCCACACCACCTGGTGCCGTTTCGCGGCGTGGCCCACGTCGCCTACGTGCCGGGGGGGCGGCTGCACGGCTTCGGCCGCATTGCCCGGCTGGTCGATGCCATCGGCCACCGCCTGACCTACCAGGAATGGATGACGCGCGACATCGCCGAGGCGCTGGTGCTCCACGGCCAGGCCAAGGGTGCGGCCTGCGTGATCGAAGCCGAGCAGCTGTGCCTGCTGCTGGGCGAGGACCGGCGCGGCGACGAGCGTGTCTACACCCAGGCCTTTGCCGGCGTGCTCGATGACGACGACAGGCTTCGCGCCGAGTTCATTCGCGCAATTGGCGGCGGCGCACCCTGAGCACATCATGGCGCCGCCTTCTCCAGCGCCCTGACATAGAACCACCGCCCGTCGACGCGCTCGAACACGCTGGTCTCGTGCAGCCTGTGGGCGCGGCCCTCGAGCTTGCTGCGCGCAACGAACTCCACCGTGGCCTGGTTGGCGTCCAGCAGCCGCTCTGCGCGCAGCTCCAGCCCCAGCCAGCGAAGGTCCGGCGGTTGCGGATCGATGGCGGCCGGGCGCGTGGTCGGGTGCCAGCTGTCCAGCAAGTAGCCGTGCAGGCCCAGCACGCAGGCGCTGTAGCGCGAGCGCATCAGCAACTGCGGTGTTGGAGCCATCAGGTGCATGGCGCCGCTGTGCCAGCGGCCGCAGCAGGCCGCATGGGCGTTGCCGCTGCCGCAGGGGCATGCGTCATCGGTCCGTGCGGCCTGGCGACGCATCATGCCGACCCGCCCTGCCTGCGCTTCAGCGGCCGTGCGGCGACAGGCCCGGATGCACGCCGCGAAAGCCTGCTCGAGCACCTGCTGCCATTCACTGCCTGCCAGACCACCTTGCGCCTTTCCGATGAATTCGGTTCGGGCATCAGCCGCCCGCTCCGTGCCGAGGGTAGCCCCTTGCAAGTGACAGTCCCCGGCGAGCAGATGACCCGCTCCACTCTTCGACACGCCCGCCGAGAACAGTTCCGCACAGTGCAGCTGAAGAGACTCGGCGCCCTGCAAACCGACCGACTGCCTGACACGATAGCGCCCCATGCAGGCGAACCCCCCGCTGCCGACCTCCACCTTGATGTTGTCGATCAGTTCGCTGGCGAAGTATGTGGTGTAGCCGGTCCGCCCGATCGCCACCGACACGCCGGCTCCCGGCGCGGTGCCAAAGGGCAGCGCCGACCGGGTGCGAAACGCCGCCTCGGCCGCACAAGCCCCAGGCTTCGCGTCCAGCAGGTCGAAGCGGCCGTCTTTCCCCAGGCTGCAACGGAGGACCTGATGCTGCGTGAGCCCGCCTTCAGCATCGATCCTGACGAAGCAGACGCGGTCCGGCTTCTGGCCCGGGTGCACCGGTTCGACGGTTCCTGCCGTGGCGCGCCAGCAGCTTGGGCGAGCGCTGCACAGGCCCTCGCGGATCCATGTTCAATGCCGCTGAAAGCCGCATTCGGCGGGGTGCAACCTCCGCGTGGCCAAGGTGGCCGAGCTGGCCGATCAAGACGCTATCGCCGTCGGCACGCCCAAGCGCTTCGGCAACATGGCGGCGCAGATGAAGAACTTTCTCGACCAGACCGGCGGCCTGTGGGCGGCGGCAAGCTGGTGGGCAAGGTCGGCTCGGTGTTCACCTCCACCGCCACCCAGCGCGGCGGCCAGGAAAGCACGATCCTGTCGACGCAGACGGTGCTGCCGCACCACGGCATGGTCATCGTCGGCCTGCCCTACGCCTGGCAGGGGCAGATGACGCTGGCCGAGATCTCCGGCGGCAGCCCCTTGGACGCTTCGACCATCGCTGGCGGGGAAGGCAGCCGCCAGCCCTCGGCCAACGAGCTGGAAGGCGCGCGCTGGCAAGGCGCGCAGGTGGCGCGCATCGCCGCCCGGCTGGCGGGCTGATCGGGCCGCGCCGATGGCGCGCGGCGCGTCAATGCACTGCGCGCTGCTGGCCCTGCCAGAACCTGGCGCGGATGGCCTTCTTGTCCAGCTTGCCGAGGCCGGTGACGGGCAGCGCGTTGACGAACTCTATGGACTTGGGCGCCTGCACCGCGCCCTTGCGCTCGCGCACCAGCGCCATCAGCTCCTCGGCCGGCACGGCGGCGCCGGCGCGCAGCACCACCTGGGCGTGCACCGCCTCGCCCCATTTGGCATCGGGGATGCCCACCACCGCGGCCGCGGCCACGGCGGGGTGCTGTGACAGCACGTCCTCGACTTCGCGCGGGTAGACGTTGAAGCCGCCGCTGATGATCATGTCCTTGCTGCGGTCGACGATGTACAGGTAACCGTCGGCATCGCGCCGCGCCATGTCGCCGGTGTAGAGCCAGCCGTGGCGCAGCGCCTGCGCCGTCTCGTCGGGCTTGTTCCAGTAGCCCTGCATCACCAGCGGGCCGCGCACGCAAATCTCGCCGACCTCGCCCTCGGGCACCTCTTGGCCAGCGGCGTCGAGCAGGCGCACCTGCACCCCGGCGCAAGGCGTGCCGCAGGAGGCCAGCCGTTCGGGGTGGTGTTCGGGGTCGTGCTCGTGTTGGTGCAGCACCGTCACCGTGTTCGGCGCCTCGGACTGCGCGTACAGCTGCATGAACACCGGGCCGAAAACCTTGATGCCTTCGATCAGCCGCGCCGGCGACATCGGACTGGCGCCGTAGATCACCAGCTGCAGGCTGGACAGGTCGGCGCCCTGCCGCGCCGGGCTGTCGAGCAGCACGTAGATCATCGTCGGCACCAGGAAGGTGGCGGTGATGCGGTGCGTCTGTACCAGGTGCACGAACTTCTGCGGCGTGAAGCCCTGCGTCATCGCATAGGTGCCGCTCTTCAGCAGCACCGGCATGATCATCGCGCCCGAGGCATGGGTGATCGGGGTCAGCGCCAGGAAGCGGAGGTCGCGCGGCCAGTCCCAGTCGGCCATCTCGGTGAGGATCATCGTCACATGCACGCGGTGCGTGTGCGCCACGCCCTTGGGCCGGCCGGTGGTGCCGCCGGTGTAGACCAGCACGCACACGTCGTCGGCCGCGGCCTCGGCCACCAGCCGGCCGGGCGCGAAGGCGTCGCTGGCGGCGAGCAGGTCCTCGCCGACGCCGCCGTTCGGGCCGAAGCACATCAGCCGCCGTAGGCCCGGCACGCGCTGCGCCAGCGTGCGCGCGCGCTCGCCGAACATCACGGGGTCGACGAACAGCGTGGCCACGCCCGAGTCTTCCAGGATGTAGGCATGGTCGTCTTCCGAGGACGTGGGATTCATCCAGGTCAGGCGCAGGCCCATCAGGTAGGCCGCGGCAGTGATCAGGAAGGCCTCGGGGCGGTTGCCCGACAACGTGGCCACCGCGTCGCCGCGCTGCATGCCGCGCGCCTTGAGCGCCTGCACCACCTGGCTGATGCGCGCACCCAGTTCGCGGTAGCTGTAACGAACGTGGTCGCCGATGAAGGCCGTGCGCTCGCCTCCACGGGCGATGGCCGTGACGACCAGGTCGCCAACGGAGGCGCCGTCGTACAGCGGGCTGGCCATGCCATCACCCCTTCACGACGGTGCTGAACACCTTCTGCGCCACCGCCCAGCGGCCATTGGCCTTGAGCAGGCACAGGTAATCGGTGAAGTAGCGCGGCGGGATCTGGCAGCGCACCTTGACGAAGGCGGCGGTGGGGCTGGACTGGTCGAGCCACAGGATCGCGTCGTCGCGCGCCAGGCCCTTGGCCTTGGCCGACGGGCGATTGCGCACCGCCTTCAGCCACTCGGCCAGCGTCCAGACGGCCAGCTTGCCGTCCTGCTCCCAGGTCAGCGCGCTGGTCTGGTGGAAGACGCTGGCCAGCTTGTCGGCGTCGCCCTCGTACAGGCCGTCGAAATAGGTCTGCACCGCCTGTTCGATGGCATGGCGGTCGTCGGTGTCCATGGGGGTGGGGGTGGTCATGCTTGCATCCTTGCGCCGGCCCTGCCGCTCAACCCGCGGCGGCCAGCTTGTCCTGGGTCTTGGTGTCGAAGTCGCTGGCATCATGGCGCTCGTGCAGCTGGCTGGCCGGCGCGCCCGAGACCCGGTTGACCATGCGGCCGCGCTTGACGGCCGGCCGCGCGGCGATCTGGTCGGTCCAGCGCTGCACGTGCTGGTAGTCCTGCACGCTCAGGAACTCACCGGCCTCGTACAGCAGGCCCTTGGCCAGCGCGCCGTACCAGGGCCACACGGCGATGTCGGCGATGCTGTACTCGGCACCGACCAGGTACTCGCTGTGGGCCAGGTGGCGGTCGAGCACATCGAGCTGGCGCTTGACCTCCATCGCGAAGCGGTCGATGGCGTACTCGATCTTGCTTGGCGCGTAGGCGTAGAAGTGGCCGAAGCCGCCGCCCAGGTAGGGCGCGCTGCCCATCTGCCAGAACAGCCACGACAGGCAGGCGGCGCGCGCCTCGGGCTCGGTGGGCAGGAAGGCGCCGAACCTCTCGGCCAGGTACATCAGGATCGCGCCCGACTCGAACACGCGGATCGGCTTCGGCCCGCTGTGGTCCACCAGCGCCGGAATCTTGGAATTCGGGTTGGCAGCGACGAAGCCGCTGCCGAACTGGTCACCTTCACCGATGCGGATCAGCCAGGCGTCGTATTCGGCGCCGGCGTGGCCCAGCGCCAGCAGTTCCTCCAGCATCACCGTGACCTTGACGCCGTTGGGCGTGGCCAGCGAATACAGCTGCAGTGGGTGCCGGCCCACGGGCAGCGCCTTGTCATGCGTGGGCCCGGCGATCGGGCGGTTGATGGTGGCGAAACGGCCGCCGCTGGGTTTGTTCCAGGTCCAGACTCTGGGCGGGACATAGGGGGAAGAAACGGTCATGCAGGAAGCTCCGGCAATGCAGGGATGCGGCGACTCTAGCGGACTCGGTCGCATGCTGCTCAGGCCGACGGTGCCACCCGCAGCCGTGCCAGGCTGGCCAGGGCCGCCAGGCCGGCCAGCAACGCGCCCAAGCCGAGCGCCCAGGCCGGGCCGCGCACGCCGGCCAGGCCAAAGCACAGCGCCACCAGCGCCGCACCGATGGCCTGGCCGTTGAGCCGCGCCATCGCCACCATCGCGCTGGCGCCGCTGCTGCGCTCGGGCGGGGCGGCCGACATCAGCGCATTCAGGTTGGGCGACTGGAACAGCCCAAAACCCAGGCCGCACAGCGCCATGCGCAGCGCGATGGCGGTGGTCGAAGCTTCGGGCGTGAGCAGCGCCAGCGAGGCCAGCCCGCCGCCCAGCAGCAGCAACCCGATGCCGCCCATCAGCCCCGGCGGGTAGCGCTCGGACAGCCGGCCGGCCAGCGGCGCGGCCACGGCCACGACGATGGCCCAGGGCGCGATCAGGAAGCCGGTCTGCACTGCCGGGCGCTGCAGCACGGTTTCGATGAAGAACGGCAGCGACACGAAGGCCAGGCTCTGCGCGGCAAAGGAGCACATCGACGTGGCCACCGACAGCGCAAACAGCGGCCGGCGCAGCAGGTCCACCGGCAGCATCGGTGCCGCCTGGCCAGCCTGCCGGCGCAGCAGCAGCCGGCCGGCAACCAGCGCCAGCAGCGCCAGCAGCGTCACGCCCCAGTCCGGGCCGCGCTGCGCCGCGGTGGCCAGCGCGCCAAGCGCCGCGCCGAAGGTCAGCGCCGTCAGCAGCGCGGCCACGGCGTCGACGGGCTGGCCGCGCGGCGCGCTGCGCGGCAGCGAGGCATGACCCACCGCAAAGGCGATCAGTCCGAGCGGCATGTTCAGCGCGTACAGCCAGGGCCAGGGCAGCCAGGCCAGCAGCGTGGACGCCACCGTGGGCCCGAGTGCAAAGGACACGCCCACGACCAGCGCATTCAGCCCCACGCCGCGGCCCAGCTGCGCCGGCGGATAGATCTGGCGCACCAGCGCAATGTTCACGCTCATCATCGCCGCCGCGCCCAGGCCCTGCAGCGCACGCGCCGCCACCAGCGCCGGCAGGCTCCAGGCCAGCGCGCTGGCCAGCGACGCCGCCACGAAGAAGGCCATGCCGCCCAGGTGGACGCGGCGCGGGCCCAGCCGGTCGGCCAGCGCGGCGAAGGGCAGCAGCGCGGCCACCACGGCCAGCTGGTAGGCAATGACGATCCAGATCGACTCGGCCGGCCGTGCCTGCAGCGCGGCGGCGATGTTGGGCAGCGCGGTGCTGGTCATCGACGAATCGAGCGTGACCAGCGACACCGCCATCAGCACCGCCACCAGGGCACGGCGGTTGCCGGCCAGCGGCTCGGCCGACACGGGCACCTGCGACGTATTCAAGCCGCGGCGATCAGCAGCAGCCGCACCAGCGCGGCGGGCTCGGTGACCATCGGGCAGTGGCCGGTGGCCAGCTCCACCACCTTGAAGCCGGGCAGCTGGCGCACGCGCTGGCGCATCGCTGCGATGGTCGGATAGGCCGGCTCGGTGCAGTCGATGAAGGTGCGCGGCAGCGCGGCCCAGCGCGCGCCGTCGAACTGCAGCGGGTCGCGGTAGGGGCCGAAGGGGTGCGGCACCTGGCGGCGCAGCAGCCAGTCGCGGTCGGCGCCGTGGATGCCGAAATCGGCCGGGTCGGGTGGCGGCAGCGCATGGTCGTTGGCCAGGGCGGCCGCATTGCGCGCGGCCACCACCTCGGCGCTGTGCTGATCGCCCCAGCCTTCGCCGGGCAGCGGCACCATGGCATCGACATACACCAGGCCGCCGACGGCATGCGGGTCGGCCTGCAGCAACCTGTCGGCCGCGCCAGTGACCACCATGCCGCCGTAGCTGTGGCCGACCAGCAGCACGTCGTGCAGCTCCTCGGCCTGCACCGCGGCCACCACGTCCAGCATGTGGTCGGCGAGCTTGATGCCAGGGTGGCGCAGGTGCGCGCGGTCACCGTCGCCGGTGAGCGTGAGCGCATGCACCTGATGCCCAGCCGCACGCAGAGGCGCCAGCACGCGGCGCCAGATCCAGGCGCCGCCCCAGGCGCCATGCACCAGGACAATCGGTCGTGCGCTCATGGGGGAACTCCTGTGTTTGGCAGCCGCGGCATTGTGAGTCCAGGATCCGGCCACCGCAGCGGAGCCACGGAATCGCCACCGGCGAACAATCATTTCGGAATGAATGCAACCGTTCGCGACCCAGCAGTGGCCGACGGCTTGCGATGCTTTGCCGGCGCAGACCCGGCGCGCGGACTGACCGGATTCCTGGCGGAGTCGCTGGCGATCGATGCTGCCAGCGTTCCTGCGTAGCGCTTGCACACGTAGTGCGTTTGCACTACATTGTTGTCATGAAGACCGCCGTCATTCCCCAAGTCCGAGTCGAGCCGGAGTTGCGAGCTGACCTTGAATCGGTGCTCTTGCCTGGCGAGACACTGACCGAATTCGTCGAGGCATCGGTGCGTCGCGCCGTCGAGTATCGACGTGTGCAAACGGACTTCGCCGCGCGCTGCGAAGCCTCGTTGGCGGCATACGAGCGCAGCGGGATTTCCATTCCGTCGGACGTAGTTCTGAGGAAGCTTGAGGCGAAAGTCGCAGCGCGGGTGAAGCAACTGCGCAAATGACGTTCAAGGTCGAGTTCACGCCCGAGGCTGAAGCCGATCTGGATCGCCTGTTCGACTTCCTGCTGGATCGGGCCAAGACGGTGGACGAAGCCATGCGTGCCCACCACGCGATCGAGGCCATTCGCACCGCTGCCAACAGTCATCTTTCGATCACGCCCTACAGCTACCGCAAGGTGGGTGTACGCCCGACACTTCGCGAACTCATCGTCCCGTTTGGCTCCACCGGATACGTCCTGCGGTTCGACATTCGCACTCCGGAATTGGTCCTCGTCATCGGAGCGCGCCATCAGCGCGAAGAGGACTTCCACTGAAGGCAGGCCCGGCTTCGGCCTCCGCCTGCGCCCGCAGCTTGCACAGGAGCAGCCGGTCATCAAGGGCAGCTGCTGGCCGTTATGGAAGGCTTTCCACAACGGCCATCATGAAAAGGTCGCAGTTATGGAAAGTTCGCCCGCCAGGACGGCACGCCACCCTCGTACGCATGGCCAAGAGGCTTGCTGGATCTATTCATGAGTCCGGCGCCGTACTCGGTGGCGAGTGCAGCGCCAACAGCGCGGACCAGCTGCGACGGCTGTTGGTCGACGCACTTGCTTGCCTCGCAAGTCCTGCGCGTCCGTGACTCGCACCTTCGCCATCGAGCCGCAATCGCCGTTCAGCTTGCCACGCCGCACGGTGTGGAAATCATGAGAAGCGGATCAACGCAGCCAAGCGAGCTTTCATAGGCGAAACGACAGCCTTGTATCGCGCGCTTGTCATGACTGCGAGCTTTTCATGATGGACAACTTCCGTCCTTTAACACCACCCTGCGGACGGCGGCAACCGCTGCATAGCAGCCGCCCACAACCCCATTGGCCATGCGCACTCAGCCCTGATCTATCATCTTCTGCAGCTTGCGCATCCCCTGCAGCCAGCGTTCCAGGTCGGCGGCCTTGTGGTTCATCCACTTCTGCGCCAGCGGGTCAGTCAGGATCAGGAAGCGCTCCTGGTCCACGGCCTCCAGCACCATCTGCGCCACCTCTTCGGGCTCCTTGATCGGGCCGGCGAAGTTGCGCGCAAAGGGCGAGTCGGTGGGTCCGAGCATCGGCGTACGCACGCCCAGCGGTGCCAGCAGGCCCACGCGGATGCCCTGGTCGTGGTAGGTCACCGACAGCCATTCGGCCAGGCCCACCACCGCATGTTTGGTCACCGCATAAGGCAGGTTGCCGGCGCTGGTCAGGATGCCGGCCATCGACGCGGTGTGCAGCAGATAGCCCTGGCCGCGCTGCAGCATGCCGGGCAGCACCGCGCGCACCGCATACACATGGCTCATCAGGTTGACCTGCCATTGCTCGGCCCACACCTCCAGCGGCGTGCTCAGCGGGTCGCGGCCCGTGGCGATGCCGGCGTTGCTGAAGAAGATGTCCACCGGGCCCAGCTCGCGCTGCGTGCGCTCCACCAGCGCATTGACCTGCTCTTCGCTGCCGATGTCGCAGGCGATGGCCAGGCCGCCGATGTCCTGCGCCACCTGCTGCGCACCGGCGGCGTTGCGGTCCACCACCACCACCTTGGCGCCGCGCTGCGCAAAGGCACGCGCGCAGGCTGCGCCGATGCCGCTGCCGGCGCCGGTGATGATGGCCACTCGATCGTTCAGCTTCATGTTCGGGTCTCCGGTTCGTGCTTGCATCAATGCGGCCGCGGGCCGGCCATCGCCAACAGGTCTTCGTAGGTGGTGCTCAGGCCGCCGCAAAGTATCACCAGCACGTGGGCCGCGGTACGCAGCGGCGGGGCCTGGCGCTGCACGGTGGCGGCAATCGCGGCGCCGCAGGCCGGCTCGACGATGAGCCGGTGTTCGTCGGCCACCGCCAGGCAGGCGCGCACCGCGTCTTCGTCGCTGACCGTGATCGAATGCACCTCGTGGCGGCGCGTCCATTCGAAGGCGGCGTCGCACACCTGGCGCGCACCCAGCGTGGTGGCCAGGCTGGTGATGGCCGGCAGCGCCACCGGGCGGCCGGCGGCCACTGCCGCGTGCAGCGATTCGGCGCCGCGTGTCTCCACCGCCACCAGCGGCACGTCTTGCCAGCCTGCCGCATGCATGCCCTGCAGCACGCCGCACATCAACCCGCCGCCGCCCACCGACAGCACCACCGCGCCGGGCCGCGGCCCCTGCGTGGCGGCCTCGGCGATCAGCGTGGCGTGGCCCTGCCACACCAGCGGGTCGTCGAAAGGGTGGATGAAGGCATCGCCGGGGCCGCGCAGCGTGGCCAGGTGTTCGTTGGCCTCGTTCCAGCTGCGGCCATGCACGCTGACCTCGGCGCCGAGCCGGCGCATCAGCGCCTTGGCGCGCTCGCTGGCGGTTTCGGGCACGACCACCAGGACAGGCAGCCCCAGCTGCCGCCCGCTGTAGGCCACGGCAATGCCGGCATTGCCGCCCGACGACGACAGCAGCCGCCGCGCGCCGCGCGCGGCATGGGTTTCGGCGGCATGGCCGATGCCGCGCAGCTTGAACGAGCCGCTGGGCTGCAGGCATTCCAGCTTGAGCCAGAGCTTCTGCGCCGGCGTGCCGAAGCCGTCGGATTCAAGCAGCGGGGTCGGGCGGTGGATGGGCACGGGGCGGTCTCCTGGCTGCGCCATGGGGCTGCGCCGCATTCTCGCAAGCCGGCGGGCGGGCCCTGAGGCTACAGTGCGGCCGAGCCCACTGCCAACCCGGCCGTACCGTCCACTCAGGAGCCCCGATGCCCGGCGAGCCTTCCCCCACCACGCTGGTGACAGCCGCCGTGCTGATCATCGGCAACGAGATCCTGTCCGGCCGCACCCAGGACACCAACCTGGCCTACCTGGCCAGGAAGCTCAACACCTACGGCATCCAGATCCGCGAGGCGCGCGTGGTGCCCGACGTGCAGCGCGACATCGTCGAGGCGGTGAACGCGCGGCGCGTGCGCCACGACTATGTCTTCACCACCGGCGGCATCGGCCCGACGCATGACGACATCACGGCAGACTGCATTGCCGCGGCCTTCGGCGTGGAATTGGTGGTCTCGCCCGAGATCGCCGAGCTGATCCACAAGCGCCCCGCCCCGCCCGAGATCATGGAAGCGCGCATGCGCATGGCGCGCATCCCGCGCGGCGCCGGGCTGATCCACAACCCGCTGGGCCCGCCGGGTTTCTTCATCGGCAATGTGTATGTCATGGCCGGCATCCCGCGAGTGATGCAGCAGATGGTCGATTCGCTGGACGGCAAGCTCAGGCGCGGCGCCACCGTGCGCTCGCGCAGCGTCACCGCCTACCTGGCCGAAAGCCAGGTGGCCCAGCGGCTGCGCGAGATCCAGGACGCGCACCCGCACATCGACCTGGGCAGCTACCCCTTCCAGCGCGACGAGCGCTACGGCACCACGCTGGTCATGCGCGGCACCGACGAGGCCGCGCTCGACACCATGCTGGGCGAGGTGGTGCAGATGATCACCGCGCTGGGCGGCGAGCCGCTGGACGTGCAGCAGGGCTGAAGCGGCGGCGCGGCGTCGGCGGCTCGCGGCCTTGGCGCTGGCTTCGTGTTCACTCCGGCGCGAGCAGCCGCTTGGGCCGGTGGCGGCGCCGGCGCTCGAATATCATCGACCGCCGATTTTTCGAGTGCCCCGCACGGAGGGAGCCCCATGCGCAGCGCAGTGCAAGAGCCGCCGGCATGACGGCAATCCCGCTGGGCCCGCTGGCGGTACCCACAGGGCCACTGCTGCTGCTGCTGGCCGCCACGCTGGGCATCTGGCTGGCCAACCGCCTGTCGACCGCCGGCACCCCCGCGCGCGACGGCGCGGGCACGGACCTGATGCACGCGCTGCTGGCCGGCCTGGTGGTGTCCAGGCTGGTACACGTGGGGCTGCACCTGGAGGCCTACCGCGGCGAGCCCTGGGCGGCGCTGGACCTGCGCGACGGCGGCTGGCACG
>JBEIHU010000038.1:0-23024 GCA_040381175.1 Burkholderiaceae bacterium | reverse complement strand
GTGCCGGCGGCTCGCCGCTCAGGCCCAGATGGGCCAGGCTGTTGCGGATGGCGCGCCAGGCCACCTCGACCGAGGCCGGGTCGTCGTGCGGGCCGCATTCCAGCGTCAGCCCGCAGCCGCCCGCCGAGCGCATGTATTCGGTGGTGCCGATGCCGTAGCGCGGGTCCATCTCCAGAGCGTCGGCGCGGCCCTCGGCTTGCGCAGCGCGGCGCCGCCGCGCCACGCCGGCCGCGTAGGTGTCGAGCCATCCGTCGACCACGCGGCCCACGCCCAGGCAACGGGCCAGCGCCTCCTCGCGCGCGGCCTGGGCGAAAGGCTCCAGCACGCCGGCGTTGTCGCGCGGGCCGACCATCGCGAAAGGCTGGCCTCCGCCGTGGAAGGAATGCAGGTCGAGCAGCACCTCGTGTGTGGCCAGCAGCGGGCACAGCCAATTGGCCACGTGGTCTTCGAACTCGCGTGGGGTGCCGGTGGGCTGCAGCGCGCGGTTCAGGTTGCGGTCTCCGGTGCGGCGGCCCTGGGCATAGGCCAGCGGGTTGCTCACCGGCACGAAGCTCACGCTGCCGGCTTGCAGCACCAGCTCGCCGCGGTCCAGTTCGGCCATGACCCGCTCGATGGCACGCGTGCCGCAGGTCTCGTTGCCATGCACCGCGCCCAGCACGATCAGCCGGGTGCCCGGCGCACGGCCGGCGTAGCGCACCGACTTCAAGGGCGGCACCCAGCGCGGCGGCGGTTGCGTCATGGTCGATCGGGCCCTACAGGTTGTCGATGGCCAGCGGCGGCACCGCGTCGGCCAGGGTGAAGCCAAGTACCCGCGCGTAGAAGCCGGCCTCGGCCTCGAGCGCGCGCACGATGTTGTGCATCTGCCTGAAGCCGTGCTGCTCGCCTTCGAACTCCAGGTAGGCGACCGGTACGCCGCGGGCCTTCAGCGCGGCATGCATGCGGCGCGACTGTTCGGGCGGCACCACCTTGTCGTCCGTGCCCTGCAGCAGCAGCAGCGGGCGCTGCAGAGCGTCCAGGTGGTGGATCGGCGAGCGCGCCCGGTACAGCGCCCGCGCCTCGGGCCACGGGCCCACCAGCCGGTCGGTGTAGTGCGCTTCGAACTTGTGCGTGTCCTGCACCAGCGTTTCCAGGTCGCCGATTCCGTACAGGCTGGTGCCGCAGGCGAAGCTGTCATGGAAGGCCAGCGCGCTGAGCGTGGTGAAGCCGCCGGCGCTGCTGCCGCGGATGATCAGCCGCCGGCCGTCGACATCGCCGCGCGCCACCAGGTGCTGCGCGCCGCGGATGCAGTCGATCACGTCGACCACGCCCCACTGGCCGTCGAGCCGCTGCCGGTAGGCCCGGCCGAAGCCGGAGCTGCCGCCGTAGTTGACGTCGAGCACGGCGATGCCGCGGCTGGTCCAGTACTGCACGCCGGCGCGGTAGGCATTGCCGGCCATGCTGGTCGGGCCGCTGTGGCCCAGCACCAGCAGCGGCGGCTTCTCGCCGGCCGGCGCGCGGAAGTCGCGGTTGCGCGGCGGGTAGAAGAAGGCGTGTGCCGTCAGGCCGCCGGCGGTGGGGAACTCGATCGCCTCGGGCACCGAGCTGCAGGCGGGGTCGGCGTCCAGCGCGCTGCCGCGGCGCAGCGTCTGGACGCGGCCATCGCCCAGGTGCAGCAGGCACACCGACGCCGCCTGCAGCGGCGAGGCACCGATGAACAGCACGCGTTCGCCCGCCACCGCCAGGTTACCGATGCTGCTGAAGGGCGTGTCGACCGGGCGCAGCGCCAGCGTCGCCGTGTCCAGCACGGCCAGCTGCGACACCGCGTCGCGGAGGAAGCTGCACACCAGCTGCCGTGCCGAGGCGAAGCCGTAGGTGGCCAGGCCGAAGTTCCACATCGGCAGGCCGAACTCCGCTGCCATCGGGCACAGCGCGTCGGCGCCTTGCCCGTCCCAGCGGTACAGGTTCCACCAGCCGCTGCGGTCGCTGATGAAATGCAGCCGTCCGTCGGGCGACCACAGCGGCTGCTGCACCGCCTCGTCGCGGCCGCCGGCCAGGCGGCGCACGCCGTGCAGGCGGCCGGCGGGGTCGACGTCGGCCAGCCACAGCTCGCAGCCGTCCCAGGGCATGTCGGGGTGGTTCCAGCTCAGCCAGGCCAGCTGGGTGCCGTCGGGGTTCAGGCGCGGCGCGGCATGAAAGTCGTGGCCCTGGGCGACGACGCGGCCGCCGGCCGCGTCGCCCTCGGCATGCAGCGCGACGAGGGTGTTACGCGCTTCGCCGCCGGCGCGATGGTCCTCGCGCACAGCCCACAGCAGCCCGCGCCGGGGGTCGGCGCACAGGTCGGCGTAGCGCAGCGCCGCCGCCTCGGGGGTGATCGGGCGCGGCGCCTGGCCGGGATCGGCGCGGTACAGGCGCTGGTCGGCGAAGTGGCTGAAGAACAGCACGCCGCCGTGCATCAGGTAGGCGCGGCCGCCGTACTCGTGCACGCGGGTGCGCGCATTCCACGGCGCGGGGTTCAACTCATGCAGCGTGCCGTCGGCGCCGCGCCGCAGGATCACACTGCGGCCCTTCTCGGCGGGCCGCGATTCCTGCCACAGCGCTGCGTCGCCGTCGAAGCTCACGTCGCCCAGGCCGATGCCGGCGGCCACGGCGCGCTCGGCACCCAGCGGCGACGTCCAGCTGCCGTAGGGCGCGGTGGTCGGCATCAGCCCAGCACCAGCTGGGTCTGCGTGACCACGGCGCACAGCTTGCCGGTGTCGTTGCGGATGTGCGTCTGCCAGACCATCGTGGTGCGGCCCTTGTGCAGCGGCGTGCTCTCGCCAGTGACGGTGCTGCCCACCTTGGCCGCACCGATGAACTTGGTGCTCGATTCGACCGTCGTCGTGCCCCTGCCTTCGGGCAGATTGACGAAGGTGCCCACCGCGCCCAGCGTGTCGGCAAAGGCCATGTGTGCGCCGCCGTGCAGGATGCCGCCGCTGGTGCACAGGTCGGGCCGCACGAGCATGGTGGCGACGATGCGGTCCGGGCCCACCTCGGTGAGTTGCAGGCCCATCAGGCCGGGAAAGAGTGGCTGCAGGCGTTGCTGCAATGCGGCGACTGCGTCGGCCATGGCGATCTCCGGGTTCGGCTGCAGGACAGGGTCAAGCATAGCGGCTGGCGGCGGTCGGCCCGCACAATGCGCATTGCCTGCCGCGTCGGCCGGCTGCCCCAGGAGACGGACCGTGACCAGCACCTCGAAGCATTCCGCACGCACCGTGCTGGTCACCGGCGCGTCCTGCGGCATCGGCGAGGCGCTGGCCCGCTGCTTTGCCAAAGGGGGCTTCGACCTGGTGCTGGTGGCGCGCAGCGCCGACAAGCTGCGCGCGCTGGCGGCCGAGCTCGAATCGGCCCATGGCGTGTCGGTGCGTGTGCAGCCCTGCGACCTGTCGCAGCCCGCGGCCGCGGCGGGCCTGGTCGCAGCGCTGCGCCGCAGGCAGGTCACGGTGGACGTGCTGGTCAACAACGCCGGCGTGCTGGAGCAGGGCGCGTTCTGCGACATCGCGCCGCAGCGCCACCAGGAGCTGATCGACCTGAACGTGTCCGGGTTGACGTCGATGCTGGCGGCGTTCCTGCCCGGCATGCGCGAGCGCGGCTGGGGCCGGGTGCTCAACGTCGCCTCGATCGCGGCCTTCCAGCCGGTGCCGACGCTGGCCACTTATGCGGCCACCAAGGCCTATGTGCTGTCGCTGACCGAATCGCTGTCGGAGGAGCTCAAGGGCACGGGCGTCAGCGTCAGCGCGCTGTGCCCGGGCATCACCGCGACGCAGATGGTCAGCCGCGCGGCCGCGGCCAACGACAAGCTGGCCAGGCTGCCGGCCTTCATGATCGGCGACGCCGCCGAGGTCGCCGCCGAGGGCTACCGTGCCTGCCTGCGCGGCGAGGTCATCAAGGTGCCCGGCATGCTGAACCTGGCCACGACACTGGCCTCGCGCGCCACGCCGAAGTGGCTGCTGCGCGGCCTGAGCGGCGCGGTCGTGCGCCGCAGCCTGTAGCGGCTCGCGACGCGGGCGCACCGGGCGGTGTTGTTGGCCGGCGCGCCGGCAAGCCCGCTCGACACGCTGGCGCGGACAAGCTGGGACAATCGCGCGTCGCCCAGGCAGGGCAGTACCGCAAAGCCCTCGTGTCCAACACCAAGCTCGCCGCCGCGCCCGCCGCCAAGCCCCTGATCGCCTACCGGCCATACTGGGCCAGGCGCTTCGGGCCGGTGCCCTTCCTGCCGATGAGCCGCGCCGAGATGGAGCGCTTAAGCTGGGACAGCTGCGACATCGTCATCGTCAGCGGCGACGCCTATGTGGACCACCCGAGCTTCGGCATGGCGGTGATCGGCCGCGTGCTCGAGGCGCAGGGTTTCCGCGTCGGCATCATTGCCCAGCCCGACTGGCAATCGGCCGAGCCCTTCAAGGCGCTGGGCCGGCCGAACCTGTTCTTCGGCATCACCGCCGGCAACATGGATTCGATGATCAACCGCTACACGGCCGACCGCAAGCTGCGCAGCGACGACGCCTACACGCCCGGCGACGTGGCCGGCAGGCGGCCCGACCGCGCCACGCTGGTCTATGCGCAGCGCTGCCGCGAGGCCTTTGCCGAGGTGCCGATCGTGCTGGGCGGCATCGAGGCCAGCCTGCGCCGCATTGCCCACTACGACTACTGGCAGGACAAAGTGCGGCGCTCGATCCTGGTCGACAGCAAGGCCGACCTGCTGCTGTACGGCAATGCCGAGCGCGCGATCGTCGAGATTGCCCACCGGCTGGCGCGGCGCGAGCCGGGGGCCGCCATCACCGACGTGCGTGGCACGGCCTACATGGGGCGCAGCGCGCCCGAGGGCTTTTTCGAGATCGATTCCACCGAGGTCGACCGCCCCGGCCGCATCGACGCGCACATCAACCCCTACCAGACGACCAGCGAGCAGGCCGCCGGCCAGGGCACGACCTGCGCCATGGAGGACGGGGCCACACCGGCTGCGGCCGTGGTGGCCATGCCGGTGAGCCGGCGCGTGACGCTGCCACCGCGCGGCAAGACGGTGGTCCGCCTGCCGGCCTACGAGCAGGTGAAGAGCGATCCGGTGCTCTATGCCCATGCCAGTCGCGTGCTGCACCTGGAGACCAATCCGGGCAATGCGCGCGCGCTGGTGCAGCGCCATGCCGAGCGCGACGTCTGGCTGAACCCGCCGCCGATCCCGCTGACGACGGCCGAGATGGATCACGTCTTCGACCTGCCCTACGCCCGCGCGCCGCACCCCAGCTACGGCGATGCGCGCATCCCGGCCTGGGAGATGATCCGCTTTTCGGTCAACATCATGCGCGGCTGCTTTGGCGGCTGCACCTTCTGCTCGATCACCGAGCACGAGGGCCGCATCATCCAGAGCCGCTCGGAAGCCTCGGTGTTGCGCGAGATCGAGGACATCCGCGACAAGGTCAAGGGCTTCACCGGCGTCATCTCGGACCTGGGCGGACCCACGGCCAACATGTACCGCATCGGTTGCAAGAGTGCCGAGATCGAGGCCGCCTGCCGCAAGCCCAGTTGCGTCTATCCCGGCATCTGTCCGAACCTGAACACCGACCACGGGCCGTTGATCCGCATGTACCGCAAGGCGCGTGCACTCAAGGGCGTGAAGAAGATCCTGATCGCCTCCGGCCTGCGCTACGACCTGGCGGTCAAGTCGCCCGAGTACATCCAGGAGCTGGCCACGCACCATGTCGGCGGCTACCTGAAGATCGCGCCCGAGCACACCGAGGCCGCTCCGCTGGCCAAGATGATGAAGCCCGGCATCGGCAGCTACGACCGCTTCAAGCAGCTGTTCGACAAGTTCAGCGCCGCCGCGGGCAAGCAGCAGTTCCTGATCCCTTACTTCATCGCCGCCCACCCGGGCACCAGCGACGAGGACATGATGAACCTGGCGCTGTGGCTGAAGAAGAACGGCTTTCGCGCGGATCAGGTGCAGACCTTCTATCCCAGCCCGATGGCCACCGCCACCGCGATGTACCACTCGGGCCGCAACCCGCTCAGGGGCATCAGCCGCGACCCGCAGCGCGGCGAGAAGGTGGACATCGTGCGAGGCGAGCGCCGCCGCCGGCTGCACAAGGCCTTCCTGCGCTACCACGATGCCAACAACTGGCCGCTGCTGCGCGAGGCGCTGATGGCCATGGGCCGCGCCGACCTGATTGGCAACGGCAAGCAGCACCTGATCCCCAGCTTCCAGCCGGCCACCGCGGGTGGCTACAGCAGCGCGCGGCGCAAGAACTCCACGCCCGGCGCGCCCACGCCCGGGCGTCTGCTGACGCAACACACCGGCCTGCCGCCGCGCGCGCCGGATGCCGGGGCGCGCCCCAAGAAGGTGCCGACGGCGCAGCGGCGCAAGACGCGCTAGGAGCGTGGGCGGCAGAAACCGGCGCGGGTACCGATTTCCGCCGCCCACCTTCCTGGCCGCCAGCAAACCCCGCGGCCAGGGCCGCGGAATGCGGCATTCGCGCCACAGCCCCAGCGCTGCTTGGCAACCTCGGGTACAGCCCTGTATGCGGCATTGCAACGCCTGCCTTATGCTCCAGATGCGTCGTTCAGGCCTGCGAACGCCGCTGGCAGTGCAAAGAAGTTTTTCGTTGGGGAGTGCAGCCATGGATATCGCTCAGTTGGAGTTCACGCTCCAGTTGGTGTCGTCGCCTGAAGACCTGCTCGACGCTTGTTCGGTGCGTGCGCAGGCCTATGGCCACCATCTTCCAGAGATGGCGCAGAAGCTGGCCGAGCCGGACGAGCTGGATTTCGCCCCGGGCACCTCGGTGTTCCTGTGCCGAGCCAAGTCGGACGGCCGGGCCACCGGCACCATGCGCATCCAGTCCAGCGCCTGCGGCCCGCTGCTCATGGAAGGCAGCCTGAGCCTGCCGCCGTGGCTGAGAGGCGCGCCACGCGTCGAGATCACGCGGCTGGCGGTGCGGGTGGGCGCCGATCCATTGACCCGGCTGAGCCTGTGGAAAGCCAGCTACCAGTTCTGCATGGCGAACCAGGTGAACTGGATGGTCGTCGGTGCCCGCAACGAGGCCCTGATCCGCAACTATCGCCGGCTGGGCTTCGTCGATGTCTTCGGGCCGGACAAACTGATGCCGCTGGCACACACCGGCGGGCTGCCGCATCGCATCATGGCCTTCGACAACACCTCGGCTAAGCGCCGCTGGGGCGAACCGCGCCACCCGCTGTATCGGTTCGTGTTTGAGACCCGGCACAGCGACCTGGAGGCATCGACTCTGCCGATGGTGCCGCTTGCGTCGGGCGGCTCCTCCTGGACCCGCCGCCTGCGCGCTCTGGCCTGACGCCGCTTGCCGCGTTCAGCCGGCGACCGCGGCGTCCTGTCGGGTCCAGCGCTGCAACATACGCTGCAGCTCCTCGCGGCTGTAGGGCTTGGACATGAAATCGTCCATGCCGGCGTTCAGGCAGAGCTGGCGGTTGATGTCGGTGATGGTGGCCGTGAGCGCGATCACCGGCAGCCGCGGCAGCCCCAGGTTGTGCTCTTGCTTGCGGATCTCGCGTGTCGCCGTCATGCCGTCCATGGTCGGCATGCGGCAGTCCATCAGCACCAGGTCGGGACGGTCGTGGTCGCGCAGCGCTTGCTGCACGGCCAGGCGGCCGTCCCTTACCCGCTCGGCGGTCACGCCCATGTGCTCCAGATAGGCTGTCGCAATGAGGGCGTTGACATCGTCGTCCTCGGCGATCAGGACGCGGCAAGCACCTGCCGCGTTGTCGGCCAGCTCGTCGAGCGGCTGCGCTTCGGCCGTGGCCTCGGCAGGCGCCGCCGCCGGCAGCAGGGCGGTGAACTGCGCACAGGTTCCCACGCCAAAGGTGCTGCGCATGCAGATGTCCCCGCCCATGGCCTGCGCAATGTCTCGAGCGATCGTCAGGCCCAGCCCGGCACCTTCGAAGGGCCTGGATGCGGCGCCGCCGACCTGGCGGAAGGCTTCGAACACATGCAACAGCTCCGATGCCTCGATGCCCGGCCCGGTGTCCTGCACCTCGGCGCACAGCCGGCCGCTTTCGGCATCGCGCATCAGGGTCAGCGTGATCGAGCCGCGCTCGGTGAACTTGACCGCGTTGCCCATCAGGTTGTGCAGCACCTGGCGCACCCGCGACGGATCGCCGGTCACCCAGCAGGGCGGGTCCAGCTGCAGGTTCAGCGTGAAGTCCAGCCCCTTGTCGGCAGCGCGCACCGTGTACAGATCAGCCATGTTGCGCGCCAGGGCGCCGAGCTCGAAGCGCTCGCTGCGCATCGCGAACTGGCCCGCCTCGATGCGCGAGATGTCGAGCAGATCGTTGATCAGCCCCAGCAGGTGCGTGCCCGATGATTCGATCAGCTCCAGGCGCCGCGTAACGGCACGGTCGCCGGCCTCCAGGTGCAGCAGGCGCGTCACGCCGAGAATGCCGTGCAGCGGCGTGCGCAGCTCGTGGCTGACGTTGCTGATGAATTGCGTCTTCACTGCGCTTTGGCGCAAGGCGAGCTTCAGTGCCTCGTCCTTCTCGACGGACAGGGTCTGCGCATGCAAGCGCAGCATCAGCACCTCCACCAGACGCTTTTCAGAGGAAATTGCGGTGGCCAGCAGCAGGCCCAGCAGCAGCAGCAGACCGGTGCCGCCGATGGTGCCCAGCTCGTCGCCGCGCGGAAACAGGCCCAGCGCTGTCAATGTCAGGATGGGCGCCACGTAGGCGGCGGTCGACCGCTTGCTGAACTGCAGCCCGAAGGTGGCGACGCAGGACACGCAGGCCATGACGGCGCACACCACTGCCGCCAGCTGCACCGGCGCGGACATCAGCATGAAGCCGGCGACGCCCCAGACGATGCCGTCGGCCAGCAGCCAGGCATCGGTGGCGCGGGCCCAGTGCGCGCCGCCGGGCCGCCCGAGCCGGGTGTAGCGCAGGCTGGTGACGATGCGCGCCGCGGCCACGCCCAGTTTGACCGCCAGCCAGCCGTCGACCAGCCAGGCGGTCACGACCGTGCCGCGCAGCTGCAGTGCCAGGAACACGGCGAACGCCGTGGCGACGAGCGTGCCCAGGCGCGTGTGGCCGAGCACCATGTTCAGCTGTTCCTTGCTGATCTCGGCGCGCAGCGCGGGGTCGAGCCCCGCGCCGAAGCGCTCGCCGAACTGTGACGCGCTGACGGGCCGGGCTTGTTCGGCCAGGGTCTCGAACGAGGAGCTTCGCGTGCTGTTCACAACTCGTTGGCCAGCGCATCGAAACCCGAAGGCACCTCGATGCGCAGGCTTTCGCAAGTGCTGCGGATCAGCGCCATGCGCTCACCGGCCGCCAGCCCGGGCGAGCCGCCAGTGAGCTCCTGTGCGAACTGCTGCATCGCCTGGTGGCGGTAGCTCACCAGGGACTTCTGCCAGTCGCGCAGAACCTGCAGCTTGACGAGGCTGGAGCACTGCAGGAAGTCGTCGCCCAGCAGCATTGAGCCGCGCCCCAGCTCCAGGTCGGCAAACAGGCCGGGAAGCGGCAACTGGAACTCATCCGGATCGGAGGTGCCGGCGCGAACCACCTGCGCGCTGCTGCCCACGATCTCGTTCATGGCTCGGGTCCCGTGCCCCACATGACACCTTTACGTTTGTGGCGTCGTCGGGTTCCGCCGGCGGGCCCGCTTCGCGTTGTTCTTGCCGGCAGCCTCGCGGCCGACGGCGCTCTTCTTGCCGCGGTGCACGAGCCCGCCCGCCGCCTCCGGAAGACAGCCACGGCGAACGCCTGCGCACGTGTTTGATCATGCCATCGGGTCCGTGTCCTGGGGCGTCAACTTTTGCGCGCTATTGCAGGCGGCGCAGCACCTGGGCGCTGCGCGGCCGCGCTGCGCCGACGGCGCGCCGCTGCCCCTGCGCAGCTCCATGCAGCGGCGGCCCCGGTCGCTTCGGTGCGAATCCGCTACCCTTGCCGCCCTTGCCTTGCGCGCGCGGAGCCCGTGTTGTTTGCAGCCTTCGAAAGACTCGTCCAGCCCTACCCGGAGGGCGCATCGGTGCCGCCGCCTCGTGGTTTCCTGCCCTTCGTCTGGGCCTGCAGCCAGGGCCTGCGTGGCTACATCGCGCTGATGACGCTGTTCACCGCCGCCATCGGCGTGTTCGAGGCGCTGCTTTTCGCGATGCTGGGCCGCATCGTCGACTGGCTGGGTCCGGTGCAGCCGGGCCGGCTGTGGGCCGAGCATGGCAGCACGCTGCTGCTGCTGGCGGCGGTGCTGCTGGGCAGCACGCTGCTGGTGGCCGGGCAGTCGCTGCTCAAGCAGCAGGCCATGGCCGGCAACTTTCCGATGCGCCTGCGCTGGAACTTCCACCGCCTGCTGCTGCAGCAGAGCATGAGCTTCTACCAGGACGAGTTCGCAGGACGCATCGCCACCAAGCTGATGCAGACCGCGCTGGCGGTGCGCGACGTGTGGATGATCCTGGGCGACATCCTGGTTTTCGTTCTGATCTACTTCGTCACCATGGTGGCGGTGGTCGGCGGTTTCGATGCCTGGCTGCTGCTGCCCTTCCTGGCCTGGGTGCTGCTGTATGCGCTGGCGCTGCGCTACTTCGTTCCGCGCCTGGCGCGCACGGCCAAGGCGCAAGCCGATGCGCGCTCGCTGATGACCGGTCGCATCACCGACGCCTACACCAACATCGCCACCGTCAAGCTGTTCTCGCACGCCGGGCGCGAGGCCGGCTATGCGCGCGCGGCGATGCAGGAGTTCCTGGTCACGGTGCATGCGCAGATGCGGCTGGTCAGCGGCTTCGAGATCATGAACCACCTGCTCGGCATTGCGCTGATCCTGGCCACCGCCGGCGTCACGCTGTGGCTGTGGACCGAAGGGCAGGTCGGCGTGGGCGCGGTCGCAGCGGCCACCGCGATGTCGCTGCGCCTGAACGGCATTTCGCACTGGGTGATGTGGGAGATGGCCAACCTGTTCGAGCAGGTGGGCACGGTGCAGGACGGCATCAACACGCTGTCGCGGCCGCAGACGGTGCTCGACCGTCCGGGTGCCGTGCCGCTGAGGGTGACGCGCGGCGACCTGCGCTTCGACGAACTCAGCTTCCGCTACGGCGCCAGCAGCGGCCCGCGTGTCGTCGACCGGCTGACGCTGCAGGTGCGCGCCGGTGAGAAGATCGGCCTGGTGGGCCGTTCCGGCGCCGGCAAGAGCACGCTGATCAATCTGCTGCTGCGTCTGCACGATGTCGAGTCGGGCTGCATCCTGATCGACGACCAGGACGTCGCCGGTGTCACCCAGGACAGCCTGCGCGCGCAGATCGGCATGGTCACGCAGGACACCTCGCTGCTGCACCGCTCGGTGCGCGACAACATCCTCTACGGCCGGCCCGATGCCACCGAGGCGGACATGGTGGCCGCCGCCCGGCGCGCCGAGGCGCATGACTTCATCCTCGGCCTGACCGACCCGGCCGGCCGCAGCGGCTACGACGCGCATGTCGGCGAGCGCGGCGTCAAGCTTTCCGGTGGGCAGCGGCAGCGCATCGCCATCGCCCGGGTGATGCTGAAGGATGCGCCGATCCTGCTGCTCGACGAGGCGACCAGTGCGCTGGACAGCGAGGTCGAGGCCGCCATCCAGACCAGCCTGTACCGGCTGATGGAAGGCAAGACGGTGCTGGCCATCGCCCACAGGCTGTCGACCATCGCCGCAATGGACCGGCTGGTGGTGCTGGACAAAGGCCGCATCGTCGAGATCGGCCACCACCACGGCTTGCTGGCCCAGGGCGGGCTCTATGCCCGGCTTTGGGCGCACCAGAGCGGCGGCTTCCTGGTCGACGATGAGGGCGAGGCCGATGCGCCGCGCGGCACGGCGACCGATGATGCTGCGGCGGCTGACCGCGCCATGCCGGTGCCGCCCGCATTCCGCTGACTTGTGTCGCATGGTTGCCGCCAGCGCTCGGCTGGCGGCCTCGATTTCCGCCACCGGGCTCCGACATTCCCGATGCGCTGCCCGCCGGGCTCGAGGCCCGTGCGCGCCGCCATCGATGCCACCGACCCTGCCCGATCGAGCCGAGGATGGGCTTTTCGGCACCCACCCCACGCAGCGCACCCCGCCAGCGCCGCACGCGGGCGGCCTCCGGCGTGTAGCTGCTGGCGGCGCTGGGTCAATGATGGTCGACCGAGATCGGCCGGCCGCCGCCGAACTGGCCCGCGGGCTGATCCTGCGCCGGGCACCGGGGTTGTCCGGCTTCTTGCTGCCTGTTCGCAGCGGGTTGAAGCTGCGCTTCGCCGACCCAGCGCTGACGATGCGGCAGATGGTCTACGCCATCGTCGCCATGGCCGCGGCCTGTTTCACCTACCCACCCCTGCGCCGCCTGCTGTCGCACGACGGGGCCCGGGGCATCCACGTGCACATGCGCATCGGCTTTTTTGGCCGGGCTGACCGCCTGGCGCGCCGGCGAGCCGCTGCGCGACGCGCTGGCCCGTGCCGACCATGCGCTTTGCGAGGCCAGGACCGCAGGCTGCGACGGCCGGTCTAAAGAGATGGCGGCCGTCAGCCCGGCAGCAGCCGCAGCTTCACGCTGCGCCCCTTGACCTTGGCCGACGACAGGCGCTTCAGCACCTGCTCGGCCAGGTCGCGCCGCACCGCCACATAGGTGGCAAAGTCGTTGACGTTGATCCTGCCGACGGCCGTGCCAGGGTAGCCGAGCTCCTGGGTCAGCGCGCCCAGCACGTCGCCGGGTCGGATCTTGCTCTTGCGTCCGCCCAGGATCTGCAACGTGCGCATGGGCGCGCGCAAGGGTTCGCTGCCGCTGCCGACCAGTTCAGCCAGCGGGTGCCATTCACTACTGAAGTCCAGCGCCTGCTCAATCTGGCCGACGCGGCCCATCTCGTCCAGGCTGGCCAGGCTGAAGGCCCAGCCCGGGGCTTCGGCGCGCCCGGTGCGGCCGATACGGTGCGTGTGGGTATCGGCATCGGGCGTGATGTCGACATTGATCACCGCCTCCAGGCCGCCGATGTCCAGCCCGCGCGCTGCGATGTCGGTGGCCACCAGCACGCTGATGCTCTGGCCGGCAAACTGCACCAGCACCTGGTCGCGCTCGCGCTGCTCCAGGTCGCCGTGCAACTCCAGCGCCGACAGGCCCATGCCGCGCAGCACCTGCAGCAGCTCGCGGCAACGCTGCTTGGTGTTGCAAAAGGCCAGCGTGCTGACGGGCTGGTAGTGGTTCAGCAGCAGCGACACCGCATGCAGCCGCTGCTCTTCGCGTACTTCGTAGAAGCGCTGGCGGATCCTGCCGGCGGCGTGCGGCTGCAGCAGTTTCACCTGCCTGGGCTCGCGCATGAACGCCGCGCCGAGCCTGGCGATGCCTTCGGGATAGGTGGCCGAAAACAGCAGCGTCTGGCGCCGCGCCGGGCATTGTTTGGCCACTGCCGCGATGTCGTCGTGGAAACCCATGTCGAGCATGCGGTCGGCTTCGTCCAGCACCAGCGTGTTCAGCGCCTGCAGTTCCAGGCTGCCGCGTTCCAGATGGTCCAGGATGCGCCCCGGCGTGCCGACGACGATGTGCGCGCCATGCTCCAGGCTCGCCAGTTGCGGACGCAGCGCCGCGCCACCGCACAGCGTGAGGATCTTGACATGGTTCTCGGCGCGCGCCAGCCGCCGCAGCTCCTGCGCCACCTGATCGGCGAGTTCGCGGGTCGGGCACAGCACCAGCGACTGCAGCGCCGTACGGCGCGGGTTCAGCCCGCTGTTCAGGCGCGCGTCCAGCCTCGACAGCAGCGCCAGGCCGAAGGCCGCGGTCTTGCCGCTGCCGGTCTTGGCCTGGGCGATCAGGTCATGCCCGGCCAGCGCCAGCGGCAGGCTGGCCGCCTGGATCGGCGTCATCGTGTGATAGCCCAGGCGCTGCAGGTTGTGCAGCGTGGCCTGTGGCAGCGGCAGGCTGGCGAAGGAGTCCGGGTCGGCCGCGGCGGCGGAGCTCATCCCGGATTGCCCGCAGCCCAGGCCTCGTAGCCGGCCACGAATTGCGGCGACACCTGGCGCAGCTTGTCGATGTCGACGCGGCCGCTGCGCTGGATGTAGCTCCAGGCCATGGCCCAGGGCTCGAGCTGCATGTGCTCGACGAAGTTCTCGTACCAGTCCGCGCTGCGGTTGGCCGCGTCCACCAGCTTGTCGACCACCGGCCGGCGCGCCGCCTCGTAGGCCTGCAGCGCCGCGGGCACGTCGCCGCTGTGCTCGCGCAGCGCCCGGGCCAGCGCGATCACGTCCTCGAACGCGAGCCGCGTGCCCGAGCCGATGGAAAAGTGCGCCGTGCGCAGCGCATCGCCGACCAGCACCGTGTTGCCGACCGACCAGCGCGCATTGCGGATCTTCGGGAACTGCCGCCAGATCGACTTGTTGGCGATCAGCGGCCGCCCGCCCAGCGCCTCGGCAAAGCTTTGTTCGAGCACGGCGCGGGTCCGGGCCTCGTCCATGCGCTCGAAACCGGCACGCTGCCAGGTGGCCGGGTCGCATTCGACGATGAAGGTGCTCATGCCCGGCGCGTAGGGATAGTGGTGCGCGTTCATCCAGCCGAAGCCGGTGCTGACGAAGGTCTGGGTCAGCGTATCGAAGGGCTGGGTGGTGCCGTACCAGGCAAAGCGGTTGGCCAGCGGCTCGATCTGCGTGCCGAAGGCGGCCTGCTGCGTGCACCGCACGAAGGAATGGGCGCCGTCGGCGGCGACCACCAGGTCATTGCCTGCCAGCTCGGCGGCATCGTCCAGCGCATGGTGGTACTCGGGCTCCACGCCCACCGAGGCCAGCCGCTGGCGCAGCAGCTGCAGCAGCTGCAGCCGGCCGATGGCGGCGAAGCCCACGCCGTCGATGGTGATGCGCTGGCCGTGATGCACCAGGCTCAGCGACTGCCAGCGCTGCATCGCCGGCACGATCAGCGCATGGGTCTGCCAGTCGTCGTCGCGCAGGAAGTCGAGCGCGCGGTCGGAGAACACCACGCCGAAGCCGAAGGTCGAATCGGGCGGGTTTTGCTCGACGACGCGGATGCGGTGTCCCGCATCGTGGCGCTTCAGCAGGTAGGCCAGGTACAGGCCGGCCGGGCCCGCACCGGCAATCAGCACGTTCATCCGCTGCGCTCCTTTTGCAGCTTGAGCGCGATGGCCTCGCGCAGCTGGCGTTTGAGGATCTTGCCCACCGGGCTAACCGGCAACTCGTCGACGACCTCCAGCCTTTCCGGCAGCTTGAAGCTTGCGATCTGCCGCTCCCGCAGGAAGCCGACCAGCTCGTCGAAGCCCAGCTCCTGGCCTGGGTGCGGCACGACGAAGGCGCAGGCCTTTTCTCCAAACACCGCATCGGGCATGGCCACCAGCGTGGCGGTCTTCACTTTCGGGTGGGTAAAGATCAGATTCTCGATTTCCTCGCAGCTGATCTTCTCGCCGCCACGGTTGATGAAGTCCTTGAGTCGGCCTTCAGCATACACGTGCCGGCCGCGTTTGCGCATGATGTCGCCCATGCGGTAGAAGCCGTCGGCGGTGAAGGCCTCGGCGTTGCGGCCGGCGGCGTCGTAGTAGCCGCAGATGGTGTAGGGCCCGCGTGCCACCAGCTCGCCGCTCTCGCCGTCGGGCAGCTCGCGACCCTGTTCGTCCAGCACCTTGATCTCATCGTCCTCGCACACCGGTGCGCCGCTGCTGTGCAGCAGCTCCTCCTCGGCTTCGTCCAGCCGCGTCATGTTGATCAGGCCTTCGGCCGTGCCGTAGATCTCCTGCGGTATGCAGCCGAAGCGCTCGCGCAGCCGCGCGCGCAGTTCAGGCGCCAGGCGCGCGCCGCCGTTTTGCACCACGCGCAGCGAGCTCAGGTCGTGGCGCTTTTCGAAATCGCCGGCCAGCCAGCCCGCGATCAGCGGCACCACCGCGGCGATGTGCGTGACTCGCTCGCGCTGCACGGTGGCAAACACGTCGGCCGGCTGCGCCGACGGCGCCAGCACCACCGTGCCGCCGTACAGCAGCGTGGCCAGCAGCCCCGGCGAGGCCAGGTTGTAGTTGTGCCCCAGCGGCAGTATGGCCAGGAACACCGTGCTCTCGTCGAAGCCGGCTGCGCGACCGCACAGCCGGGCGTTGAGCACGTAGTCCTGGTGCGTGCGCGGAATCAGCTTGGACATCGAGGTGGTGCCACCGGACAGCAGCATCGTGCCGACTTCGGCCGGGTCCGCCTGCGGCGCAGGCGGATCGAAGGGGCCGTCGCGCATCAGCTGCGCATAGGCCTGCTGGCCGGGCCTGGCATCGCCGATCACGATCACCTGCTGCAGCGACGGCGCTTCGGCGCGCAGCTGCTCGGCCATTTCACGGTAGTCGAACTCGCCGATGCGGTCCGCGATCACATAGGCCCTGGCGCCAGAGGCATTGAGGAAGTGCCGCACTTCCGCCCGCCGATGCGCCCGCAGCGCCATCACCGGAATGGCGCCGATGCGCGCCAGCGCGAAGTAGACGACCGCGAACTCGGGGATGTTCGGCAGCTGCATCACCACCCGGTCGCGCGGCGCCAGGCCCAGGCCCAGCAGCCGGGCCGCCAGCCGCGTGGCCTGCTGCTGCAGTTCGGCATAGCTCAGCCGGCACGGGCCGGCCACCAGCGCCGCCTTGTCGGGCCAGCGCGCGGCCGAGCGTTCCAGCAGGCCGAAAAGCGTGCTGCCGTCCCAGTGGCCGGCGGCGCGGTAGCGCGCCGCGGCAGCCGCGGGCCAGTCGACCGTGCCTTGCAGCATTCGAGCTCTCCTTACACGACATTGGTTTCGCGCAGCGGCCGCCGCTGCAGCACGCGCTCCCAGCCCAGGCGCGACAGGTCCAGGCTGCGAAACGAGCCGTGCAGCACCAGCTCGCTCAAGGCGCGGCCGACAGCGGGCGAGTGCTGCAGGCCGTGGCCGCTGAAGCCGCTGGCGAAAAGCAGGTTGTCGACATCGGGGTGTGCGCCCAGGATCATGTTGTCGTCAAGCACATTCACGTCGTAGTGGCCGGCCCAGGCGCGCATCACGCGCAGCGCCTCGAAGCCTTCGACGCGCGCGGCCAGCGTCGGCCAGACGGTCTCGTCAAACAGCTCGTGCGTGACCTCGAAGTCCTCGCAGGGCGGGTCTCGGTCCTCGCGCGGCGCCACGCCGCACAGCCAGCCTTCGCCCTCGGGCCTGAAGTACACGCCGCCGGGGTCGATGACCAGGCCGCAGCCGGGGGTGCGCGCCGGGCTGCGCACATGGAAGACGCAGCGCTTGCGAGATTGCACCGGCAGCTCGATGCCGGCGCTGCGCGCCAGCGCGGCGGCACCGCAGCCGGCGGTGTTGATGACCATGCCGCAGGCGATGCGCGTGCCGTCCGGCAGCTGCACGCCGCTGATGCGCCGGCCCTCGCGCAGCAGCGCCGCCACCCGCGCCTGCTGCCACTGCACGCCCAGCGATTGCGCCTTGCGGCGCAGGGCGCTCATCAGGCTGTAGGCATCGAGCCAGCCCTCGCCGCGCTGTCCCCATGACCCGCCGCCCAGGTCGTCCACCCGCAGCCAGGGGAAGCGAGCGCGCAGTGCCGCCGGGTCCAGCAGCTGCACCTGCGCGCCCTCGGCCCGCTGCGCTGCATGGTTGGACTGCAGCACTGGCATGCCGGCAGGCGTGGCCAGGAACAGGTAGCCGGCCTCATGCCAGCCCACGTCGGGCGCCTGGCCGTCCACCGCCAGCCAGGTGCCGATGTCGGCGACGAAGGCACTGCCGAACATCGACATGCGGATGTTCTCCGGCGTGGAGAACTGGTGCCGGATCGAGGCCACCGACAGCGTGGTGGCGCAGCGCTGGTAGCCGAAGTCCTGCTCCAGCACCCGCACGCGGCCGTTGAAGCCCGGTGCACTGGCCAGGAAGTAGGCCGCGGCACTGCCCATGGCCGCGCCGCCGACGATCAGCACATCGCAGGAGTTGCTCGCATTCATCGCGGGCTGCCGCATATCATTCTTCAATGATGTCAGAGACACAGCCCCCTCGTTTCACAACCTTGACCTTGCAGTTGCAGCGCGGCCTGGGCCGCCTCGCGCTGAACCGTCCAGCCAAGCTGAATGCGCTGTCACCGCAGACGCTGCAAGAGCTGATCGATGCCAGCCAATGGCTGGCCGCGCAGCCGGAACTGCGCGTGCTGCTGGTGGCCGGGGAAGGCCGCGCGTTCTGCGCCGGCTTCGACCTCGGCGCCATGCGCGATGCCTCGCGGCCCATCGACCGCGAGGCCACCGATCTGGGCCGGCGCATGGTCGAGGCGGTGGAAGCCATCCCGGCCATCACGCTGGCGCTGGTGCAGGGCCACTGCGTCGGCGGCGGCCTGCTGCTGGCCGGTGCCTGCGACCTGCGCATGGTGGCCGAGGACGTGCGCTTCTCGATCCCCGAGATGGAGATCGGCATCCCGCTGGGCTGGGGAGGCGTGCCGCGGCTGATCCGGCTGGTGGGGCCGACGGTGGCGATGGAGCTGGTGCTCGACTGCCGGCCCTTCGATGCCGCGCAAGCGCTGGCCTGGCGCTTCGTCAACCGCGTGGTGCCGGTAGACCAACTGGCAGCACAGGGCCAGGCCTGGGCCGAGCGCCTGGCCTCGCGGCCGCTGGGCGCGCTGCGCACCACCAAGCAGCGCTTTGCGGGCGCGGCCGAGATGCTGTGCCCGGCCAAAGGCAGCCAGGCCGATGCCGACACGCTGCTGGCCGCCTACCAGGACCCGGAGACGCAGGCGGTGCAACAGCGCTACATCGCCGCACACCGGCGCTGAAGTGAGATCGCCCCCACGTCGCTTCGCGCCTGCCCCACGAGGGGGCGGGCAGTGGCTGCTGGCGGCCGGACGCCACTGACATGGCGGGCGCCAGCCTGCTTGCGCTGATCGACGACATCGCCAGCGTGCTGGACGATGTGGCGCTGCTCACCAAGGCGGCCACCAAGAAGACGGCCGGCGTGCTGGGCGACGACCTGGCGCTGAATGCGCAGCAGGTCACCGGCGTCAGCCCCGATCGCGAGCTGCCGGTGGTCTGGGCGGTGGCCAGGGGCTCGCTGCTCAACAAGGCCATCCTGGTGCCGCTGGCGCTGGCCATCAGCGCCTTCGCGCCGTGGCTGGTGACGCCGCTGCTGATGGTGGGTGGCGCCTTCCTCTGCTACGAGGGTTTCGAGAAGCTGGCGCACCGCTTCGTGCACAGCAAGGACGAAAACGCCGCCCGGCATGCCCAATTGACGCGTGCCATGGCCGACCCGGCGGCGGACCCGGTGGCCTTCGAGCAGGCCAGGATCAAGGGCGCCATCCGCACCGACTTCGTGCTCTCGGCCGAGATCATCGCCATCACGCTGGGCACGGTGGCCGAGGCCGCCTTCGGTACGCGCGTCGCGGTGCTGACGGGCCTCGCGCTGTTGATGACGGCGGGCGTCTACGGCTTCGTCGCCGGTATCGTCAAGCTCGACGATGCCGGGCTGCACCTGTCGCGCAGCGCCGGCGCGCATGCCTGGGCGGGCTTCAAGCGCGGGCTGGGCGCCGGCATCCTGCGCGCCGCGCCCTGGCTGATGAAGGCGCTGTCGGTGGCTGGCACCGCGGCCATGTTCCTGGTGGGCGGCGGCATCCTCACGCATGGCGTGCCGGCGCTGCACCATGCGATCGCAGCCGCATCCCGGGCGGCTTCGCAATGGCCTGCCGGCGCGTTGTTCGCAGCGCTGTTGCCGGGAATCCTGGATGCCCTGGTCGGCGTGATCGCCGGAGCGCTGTTGTTGCTGGCGGTAAGCGGCGTAAGCAAGTGGCGCAACGCGCCGTGAAAGCCTCAGCAGCGCTGGGAATGCGGTAGTTTTTGCGCGCTGCGTCGGGCCGTTGGCGCATAGGATCGCGCCATGATTTCGATGCAAGGCGTGAAGTCCTCGCTGATCGCGAAGAACGAATCCTGGGTGCGCAAGCAGGCCCAGGCGCTGGTACGCCACCTGCCGTCCAACGTGGAGAAGGCCGACCTGATCCAGGTCGGCCTGATCGCGGTGGCCCAGGCTTCGCTCGGCTTCCAGTGGGAGGGCGACCGCGACACACCCGAGGCGACCGAAGCCTTCCTGCGCTACGCCCGCGCGCGCGTCAAGGGCGCGATGCTCGACGAACTGCGCCAGATGGACCACCTGGGCCGCGGCCAGCGTCGCAAGATCAAGGCGCTGCAGATTGCCCGCGAGCGCTGGCGCGGCGTGCATGGCGGCGAGCCGAGCATGGCGCAGCTGGCCGAGTTGTGCGACATGAGCATTGACGAGATGTCGAGGCTGGAGCAGGCCGACCTGGAAGGCCGTGCGAAGAGCAGTGCCGCCCAGGAGGACGGCGACGAAGAGCCGGCAGAGCACCGCGCCGCGACACCGCACGACGAGGTCGAGGCACGGGTCGACACCGGCATCGTCATGCGCCGGCTGGAACGCTTCTTCGCGGCGCTGCCGGAGCGCGAGCGCCAGGTCATCGATGCTTACATGGGCATCGGGCTGACACCGGCGCAGCTGGCGGCGGAACTGAAGGTGACGCCGTCGCGCGTGTCGCAGATGTTCAAGGCGCTGGTGCAGCGCACGGCGCTGCATTTCGGCCAGGATCCGAAGCGCGCGCTCGACCGGCTTCCGGATCGCTCGCCGGAAGACTTCGAGCAGCGCGTCTTGCAACGCGAACTGGAGCTGGCCGCGAATGCCAGCGAAGGCGCCTGGGGCCAGATCATGGAAAGCGCGCTGACCCGCCCGCTGGTCAAGCGGCCGCCCGCTGCAACGTTGCAAACCGCGTCGCAGCCCGGCAAGCGAATCCGCGTATCCAGCGACACCCGCTGGGGGTGAGTGCGGACCTCGGACCGTGCCTGCGCTCGGGCCGAGGCCTCACGAACGGCCCGAGCTGCGCGAGGGCGCGGCCTGCAAGGTGAGTGCGGACCTCGGACCGTGCCTGCGCACGGACCGAGGCCTACCTGCCCTTGACGCCCAGCAGTTCCACCTCGAAGAGCAAGGTGGCGTTGGGCGGAATCACGCCGCCGGCGCCGCGCTCGCCGTAGGCGATGACGCTGGGGCAGGTGAGCTTTGCCTTGCCGCCGACCTTCATGCGCTGCACGCCTTCGGTCCAGCACTTGATGACGCGGTCCAGCGCAAATTCGATCGGCTCGCCACGCTTGTAGGAGCTGTCGAATTCCCGGCCGTCGGGGAAGGTGCCGCGGTAGTGCACCCTGACCGTGTCGGCCGGCCCGGGTGCGGCGCCGCTGCCGTCCTTCAGCGAGCGGAACACCAAGCCGCTGGGCGTGGTCACGGCGCCCGGCTCCTTGGCCGCAGCGGCGGCCACCGCATCGGTCTGGGCATTCGCCGACAGCGCCAACAGCATCAGGGCGGGGGCGAGCAGGGTGAATCGCATCGTCGAGGTCCGGACAGTGAAAAGTGCCGCCATTGTCGCTAGAAAGCCAGTGCCAGCCCGAGCAGGCCTTCCACCTGCGTCAACCCGTCGCCCTTGATGGCCACCACGCAGCCACCCGAGCAGAACAGCGCACTGTTGCTGTTGAGCAGCGTGAAGTAGCCACGCAACTCGGCCCTCAGCGACAGGGCGCCGCTGATCGGCCATTGGTAGCCCAGCCCCAGGTTCAGCGACGGGCGGATCTCGGCCGACAGGCCCGACAGCCCGGGCGCCAGACGGGTCGCGCCAATGCCGCCCACGACATAGGCGCCCCGCCCGACTGCGCCTTCGAAGTAGTTGGTGCCGCCCAGGAGCAGGTAGCTCACCGTCAGCGGCAGCGCCGGCGTGGTGGCGCTGGGTTCCAGGTCGGCAGACTGGTACGACGCGAAGAGCTGCACCTGGCGCATCGCGTCCAGGCCGAAGTCCAGGGCGAATGCGCCACTGGCGCTGCTCTTCAGGCCGATCGACGCGAAGGGGCTGGTGTCCTGCTGGAAGCTGCCGCCGCCGCGCCAGCCGCCGTAAAGCGTGATCGAGTGCTGCGCCGCCGCGGGCAGCGCAGCGGCCAGCGCGCACAGCGCGGCCGCGGCAAGGCCAGTGATCTTCATGCGCCGATGCTAAGCCCGTCGCGGGCCGCATCTGGGTTAGTCTGGTGGCATCGATCACGCAGCCGGCGGTCCAGATGAAGACCTTTCGCATCGAAGTCCAGCGCATCAAGGGCATGTCCCATGCCAACGGCATGCTGCATGCCCAGATCGACGCCAGCGTGCTGCCCGCCGTTCCCAAGGAGGATGCGGCGCCGACCAGCTGGCTGAGCCTGAGCGAGGAATCGGCGCGCACGCTGCAGCTGCTGCTGAAGGCGCAGTTCGCGCAGATCGACGGCCGCAAGGCGCGCAGCCAGCGATGAGCGCGCCGCAGCAACTGCTGGCGCGCACCGCGGTCTTCGCGCGCGAGGTGGTGATGCCCGGCGCGCCACGCTGGGAGGCAGAGATGCGCATCGGCCGCGAGGCGGTCGAGGCTGCCGCCGCCATCGGCCTGACCGGGCTGGAGGTGCCGACCGAGTGGGGCGGCCTGGGCCTGGGCTTTGGCATCAAGGCGCAGGTGGCCGAGGCGCTGGGCGCGGCCGACTTCGGCTTCACGATGTCGCTGATCAACACACACAACGTGGCGGCCAAGCTGGCGCGCGAGGCGCCGCCGGATCTGGCGCGGCGCTACGTGCCGGACCTGCTGGCCGGGCGCCGGCTGGGCTGCACGGCGTTGACGGAACCCGGCGCCGGCTCGGACTTCGCCGCCATCCGCACCCGGGCCACGCGCACGCCGCTGGGTTGGCGCATCGATGGCGAGAAGGCCTGGATCACCAACGCGGCCGAGGCCGACGTGATCGTGCTCTACGCGCAGACCGAAGGCGGCAGCGGCGGGCGCGGCATCGCCTGCTTCCTGGTCGATGGCCGGCGCGAAGGTTTCAGCCGCCGGCCTGCCTTTGCGCTGAGCGGCCAGCACGCGATTGGCGCCGGGGCCTTCGGCCTGGACGGCTACATCGCCCATGACGAGGAGATGCTGCAGCCCCCGGGCAGGGCCTTCAAGGCGGCGATGAACTCGATCAACGGCGCGCGCTGCTACATCGCCGCCATGTGCAACGGTATGGTCGGCGAGGCGCTGCGCACCGCCCTGGACTACGGCGCGCTGCGACACAGCTT